>JAJQAY010000150.1 GCA_021203515.1 Bacteroides sp.
AACTCGCGACCCTAACCTTGGCAAGGTTATGCTCTACCAACTGAGCTATTTCCGCGTTTGCGGATGCAAAGGTAGATATTTTCCTTAAACCTGCAAACAATCTGCATACTTTTTTCACACATAAAAACAGACATCGCGTCCTAAATGAAAGCAGGCTTTTGATTATCAACTCATTCGGTCACGATAATCTTCATAAGAAAATTGCTTGAATATTTCAGCCCGCCCCTCTTTTGTCCACATGACAATGGCGGGATGATGAATTCCGTTGAACATATTCGTCTTTACCATGGTGTAATGTATCATATCTTCGAAGATTATTCTTTCGCCGATTTGCACCTCATGGTCGAAGCTCCAAAGGCCCATGTAGTCGCCACTCAGACAGGAATTTCCGCCCAGGCGATAGACAAACGGACCCTCGTTGCCCATCTGCGCATTGCGTACGGCAGGCTGATAGGGCATTTCCAGGCAATCGGGCATGTGGCAGGTGAAGCTGACGTTGAGGATGGCGGTGCGGATACCCCGGTTTTCTACAATGTCCACCACTTCGGAGGCAAGCACTCCGGTCTGCCACGTAAAGGCCGAACCGGGTTCGAGGATAATCCGCAGATGCGGGTAGTGGAACTTCAGCCCTTGAAGCAGGCGGATGAGATGCTCCACGTCGTAATCCTTGCGCGTCATCAGATGCCCACCACCCAGGTTCAACCATTTGATTTGCGGGAACCAGCGGGAGAAACGGGCTTCTATATGTTGCAGCGTACGCTCCAGCTCGTAGGAAGAAGACTCGCAATGGCAATGACAATGAAAGCCTTCGATGCCTTGGGGCAACGTGTCGGGCAATTGCTCCGCCATTACACCGAAACGGGTGCCGGGGGCGCAGGGGTTGTAGAGTTCCGTCTCTACTTCGGAATATTCGGGGTTGATGCGTATGCCGCAGGATATGCCGTTGCCGCCAGCCTGCACCGCGGGATAAAAGCGGGCGTACTGGGACAGCGAATTAAACGTGATGTGGCTGCTGCACCGCATAATCTCGGGAAAATCCGCTTCCGTGTATGCCGGAGAGTAGGTATGCGCCTTGCTTCCGAACTCTTCCAAGGCCAGACGTGCCTCGTAAACAGAGCTTGCCGTGGAATGGTCGATGTATTCGCGGAATATGGGAAACGAACGCCACATGGCAAAGGACTTGAAAGCAAGGATTATCTCTACGTCGGCACGGTGGGCAACGCTCTTTGTCAAAGTGAGGTTCTTCCGCAGAAGTTCTTCTTCCATAATGTAGCAGGGAGAAGGGAAAAGTGTGAAATCTATCATATTATCGTATCATTAATACATGAGTAATTGCATTAAGAAAATATATTACTATATGAGGACATTCGGGGAAGGGTCGTATCTTGAACCCTATTCAGTCGTATACTGAAATACGATCAGTCGTATACTGAGCCCTATTCAGTCGTATACTGAGATACCCTCCATTTAACACCGCTGATAATCAGTGAGTTATAAAAGCAGCATTACGCTTCAATTTATTCATACAAAACCGTCTTATTTCCTTTAGACGAAGCCCCGTTGGCCGTCGTTCCTGATTTACCCGATAACCTTGAAACGTGCAAAGCGCAAAAGAAGTTGTTTGTCTCCCGCATTCTTAAAGCGAATGGTTGCTTTGGCGTTGTCTCCTTCGCCCTCCACTTTCATCACTTCGCCCAGGCCGAAACGTTCGTGCTCGATAAGCTGCCCCGGTTGCACGCTGTTCCCGGCCGCATTGCCGGAAGGCTTCGATGCAGATGCTTCTGCAGAAGGCGTCACCCGTTTTAAGTTGCGGGGAACGGCCGGAGAAATAATCTGCTGTTTGGGACGGAAATCCTCTTCTTTCTTTTTGTAAGAGCTTCCCTCTCTCCTTTCATATATTGTAGACGAAGACTCTCCTCTGTTTTCAAACCGGAAAGATGCAGCATTTTCGTCTATTCTTTGGCTCAATCCGGCATCTTGCGGCAATCGGAGAAAGCGCGTATCAATGTCTTTCAGGAACCGGCTCGGACTGCCGAACTCCATTTTTCCATAACGATAGCGGCTCTTGGCATAGCTCAGGAAGCAATGGTCTTCGGCACGGGTGATGGCTACATAGAACAGGCGGCGTTCTTCCTCCAACGCACGCGGAGAGTCTCCCGCCATGCCACTGGGGAACAGGTTTTCCTCCATTCCCACCACAAACACATTCCGGAACTCCAGTCCCTTCGCCGAATGCACGGTCATCAGGGTTATCTTTTCGTCATCGCCATCCTTATCCGAGTCCTGGTCGGTGAGCAGAGAGACTTCCGACAGGAAATCTCCCAAGAGGATGTTTGAATTGCCTTCTTCCTGGCGCTGGGCACAGAAGTCGCTCATTCCGTTCACCAATTCCTCGATGTTTTCCTTGCGGCTGAGGTTCTCCGGCGAGTTGTCCTGGCAGATGTCGAGGATAATGCCGGAACGACGAATAATGTCCTCGCCTGCCTCATAGGCATTCTTTTGAAAGGCCTCTTCCATAAATCCGGCTATCAGTTCGCGAAAGCCTTGCAGCTTGCCGGCAGTACCTTTATTAAAATTCAGTCCGTAGGTCAGCGGCTCGCAAAGCACCGTCCACAAACTTACGTTATTGCCGGTGGCGGCGGCTATTATCTTGCCTACCGTCGTGTCGCCAATGCCACGTGCCGGATAGTTGATGATACGCTTGAAGGCTTCCTCATCATTCGGATTGACAATCAGACGGAAATAGGCTATCACATCCTTGATTTCCTTGCGTTGATAGAAGGACAAGCCGCCATAAATGCGGTAAGGCATGCTGCGCTTGCGCATAGCCTCCTCAAACACACGGCTTTGCGCATTCGTGCGATACAGAATGGCGAAATCGGAGTAAGCATAATGGCTGTCCCGACGCAGTTCGGCAATCTTATTCACTACGATGTCCCCCTCTTCTACGTCGCTATATGCCTGATACACACCGATGGCTTCGCCCTTTTCTTTCTCGGAGAAAACCTCTTTGCGTATCTGCC
This sequence comes from Bacteroides sp., assembly GCA_021203515.1. Classification (GTDB taxonomy): domain Bacteria; phylum Bacteroidota; class Bacteroidia; order Bacteroidales; family Bacteroidaceae; genus Bacteroides. Next base: position 3,024 of record JAJQAY010000150.1, read on the forward strand.
GCTGGTTCTTCTCAATCAGGCTATTGGCGGCAGAGACAATGGTCTGTGTGGAACGGTAGTTCTGCTCCAGTTTAAAGACTCTGGTATCCGGATATATTTTCGTGAAATACAGAATGTTGTCAATATCGGCACCCCGGAAAGAGTAGATGCTCTGTGCATCGTCGCCCACCACACAGATGTGCTGATGCTCCTTTGCCAACTGAAGCACAATGCTATGCTGCGCAAAGTTGGTATCCTGATACTCGTCCACCAAGATGTAGCGGAACTGCGACTGATAGCGGGCAAGCACCTCCGGATGGTCGCGAAACAACAGATAGGTATAAAACAACAAATCGTCGAAATCCATCGCATCCGCCTGCCGGCAACGTTTCCAATAACGACGGTATATATCGCGCAGAGCAGGCATCTTCATGGCACAGTCTCCTTCGTAAGCCTCCTTGTTTCCGACATAGCCCGCAGGAGAAACCAGATGGTTCTTGGCATTGGAAATGCGCGCCTGCACCACGCCCGGCTTGTAGACTTTCTCGTCCAGCCCCATTTCCTTAATAATGGAACGTATCAGACTTTTACTGTCTGCTGTATCGTAAATAGTGAATTGCGGCGTGAAACCGAGCTGCCCGGCCTCGGCATGAAGAATGCGCAGGAATATGGAGTGAAACGTATCCATCCAAAGGCGGCGGGCACTCTCCATGTCTACCTGCCGGGCAATACGCTCTTTCATCTCGCGAGCAGCCTTGTTGGTAAAAGTCAGCGCCAGGATGTTCCAGGGCTGATAGCCATGCTCCAGCAGATAAGCAATCTTATAGGTCAACACACGGGTCTTGCCCGAACCGGCACCGGCTATCACCAAAGACGATCCCTCGTTGTAGAGCACCGCCGCACGCTGTCCCTCATTCAGTTCTTCTATATAATCAGGCATATTCCTCTAATCTTAACGGGTAAAGTTTCGTGCAAAGATAAAAAAAGGTTCGGACACCGGCGAACAAATCCATAGGTTATCATGTTTATATAATGAAGTTTCAAAACTAAATAATTGAACTCATGAATACGTTATTAATGTCTTTAACAATAATGATTATGACACACGAAATGCCTAAACTTCCCTACGCACACAATGCGTTGGAACCTGTAATCAGTCAGCAAACCATAGATTACCATTACGGTAAGCACTTGCAAACATACGTGAACAACCTCAACAACCTTGTTCCGGGTACAGAATATGAGAACAAAGACCTGGTGACCATCGTAGCCACCGCACCTGACGGCGCCATCTTCAACAACGCCGGACAAGTGCTGAACCACACCCTCTACTTCCTGCAATTCTCTCCGAAACCGGCTCAAAACGAACCGACTGGAAAACTGGCAGAAGCCATCAAACGTGACTTCGGCAGCTTCGAGAACTTTAAGAAAGAGTTCAATGCTGCGTCTGTCGGCTTGTTCGGCTCAGGCTGGGCATGGCTTTCAGTAGACAAAAACGGCAAGCTACACATCACCAAAGAAGCCAACGGTAGTAATCCCGTGCGTGCCGGACTGACTCCGTTGCTGGGATTTGATGTGTGGGAACATGCTTACTATCTTGACTACCAAAACAAACGTGCCGACCATGTCAACGCTCTGTGGAGCATCGTCGACTGGAACGTCGTAGGAAAGCGAATGAAGTAAAACCAAGACTTCATATATAAACAGCAAAGCGCATCTGGAGGCTTTTTAGCCACAGAGGCGCTTTTTACGTATATGTGTAACATATTTTAAAGAAAAACATTGGCATCTGAAGCTATGATTGTTTAACTTTGCTAAACTTAATCTTTTAACAAAAGGAATGAAACTCATAGTAGTCACAGCGCCCACGTTTTTTGTGGAAAAAGACAAAATTATCACGGCACTCTTTGAAGAAGGCTTAGATATACTACACTTGAGAAAGCCGGAGACACCTGCGATGTATGCGGAAAGATTGCTGACGTTGATACCGGAAAGATATCACAGACGCATTGTGACCCATGAGCATTTCTACCTGAAAGAAGAATTCAATTTAATGGGAATTCATCTGAATGCCCTCAATCCCAAGGAGCCGCACGACTATTCCGGACACGTCAGTTGCACCTGCCACTCCATAGAGGAAGTACAAAACAAGAAACATTTCTACGATTATTTATTCATGAGTCCTATCTACGACTGCATATCCAAGCAGGGAACAGCTTCCGGATATACGCCCGAAGAACTTCGCCAGGCGGGAAAGGACAAAATTATAGATAGCAAAGTAATGGCTTTGGGAGGAATTGCTCCCGACAATATTCTGGAAATTAAAGATTATGGGTTTGGGGGCGCCGTCATATTGGGCGACTTATGGAATAAGTTCGATGCTTGCACGGATTGTGATTATCTGGAGGTAATCCGCCACTTCAAGAAGTTAAAAAAGATGGCTGATTAGAATTTGCCGTATTCCTTATATTCAAGTTCGGCAGGCAGAGTGAAATAGAAGGTAGACCCCTCTCCCTTTTTTGACTCTACACCAATGCCGCCACCATAATGTTCTACAATAGATTTTGTAATGGCAAGTCCCAAACCTGCGCCTCGGATATTATAATTCATTTTCACGAAACATTCGAATATGGCACGCCGTGACTCTTCATCAATACCACATCCGGTATCGGCTACATAGAAATAGAAATTGCGGTTACTCAATCTCCGGTATCCTAGCTTTACACTGCCTTGTTCTGTAAACTTCAATGCATTTCTCAATAGATTATCAATAACCTGCTTGAAACGTGTACGGTCAATCATCAAACGGCATTGGGGCAATTGCTCCACTATCTCTACCCGAATACCGGAAGAGCGCGGATGTGCATTCTCCGCTGTGCAAATTTCCATAATCAAGGCATTCACATCCACTTCACTATCATTGCATTCCAGTGTATTAGACTCTATTTTGGAATAGTCCAGCAAATCATTTACCAACTGCAACAGAACATCTTTATTCTCATTGATTTCATTCAAAAACGTCATCCGTTCTTCTCTTCCCAGATTATCCGCTTCGTCAAGAATGGTTGTAAAACCTGCGATTGCATTCAGGGGAGTACGTATTTCGTGAGTCATGTTGGCTATAAATGCATTCTTCAACTGGCGACTCTCTTCCGCCACTTTGTTCAGGCGCTTTAGAGTTTTTAAACGTCTGGACTTACTGATAGAAACGATTATCATAATAAATAAAAGCAGCAAAACAATTACTGCCAGGCAAATTACTAAAATCTCGTTCTTTTGATAAAAATCAGAGATTGGCCATGTAGATAAAGCGGTTATCATAGAATTTATTGATAGAATATTTGTTTGCGCATATATAAAAGTAGATGCATCAGGTGCAAATATAACAAAGATTTTACAAAGGCTTGGACACATTCTACATATTTTTTCCCAAAATAAATCAGGTCGCATGCTCCCACCAAAATGAGAGATACGACCTGACCTTTATTCTAAGAACCCTGAGGCGGTTATATTAATCCTCTATTGCAGCCTGTGCCGCAGCCAAACGTGCGATGGGCACACGGAAAGGAGAACAACTGACGTAATTCAAACCTACCTTATGGCAGAACTTAACGGAAGAAGGTTCTCCACCATGTTCACCGCAAATACCGCATTTCAAATCCGGACGGACGGCACGGCCTTTTTCCGTTGCCATGCGAATCAACTGCCCTACTCCGTTTTGGTCGAGTACCTGGAAGGGGTCTACCTTCAAAATCTTCTTCTCCAAATAAATCGGGAGGAAAGAAGCGATGTCATCACGTGAATAACCGAAGGTCATCTGCGTCAAGTCGTTCGTACCGAAAGAGAAGAACTCGGCAGAAGAAGCAATGCGGTCGGCAGTCAAAGCGGCACGCGGAATTTCAATCATAGTACCTACTTTGAAGTCGATGCTGTCCCCAACTTCGGCAAACAGTTGCGCAGCTTCCTTGCGGATAACGTCTTCCTGTTGCTGGAACTCATACAGAATACCAGTCAACGGCACCATTATCTCAGGATGTGTTTCAACGCCTTCTTTCTTCAATTCCAGAGCTGCACCGAGAATGGCACGTGTCTGCATCTGCGTGATTTCCGGATAAGTGTTACCCAAACGGCAACCACGATGGCCCAACATCGGATTATGCTCGCAAAGAGCTTCCACACGTTGCTGGATGTATTGCAGGCTCACTCCCATTGTATCAGCCATTTCCTGCTGGCCTTTCAAATCGTGGGGAACAAATTCATGCAACGGCGGGTCGAGCAGACGAACTGTCACCGGACAACCTGCCATAGCCTTAAAGATACCCTTGAAGTCAGCTTGTTGGTACGGCAAAATCTTACCCAGAGCCTTGCGGCGTCCTTCGGCATTCTCTGCCAAAATCATTTCGCGCATGGCTTTAATCTTCTCGCCTTCAAAGAACATATGTTCCGTGCGGCAAAGACCGATACCAATCGCACCAAAGTTACGTGCCACTTGTGCATCGTGCGGAGTATCTGCATTGGTACGCACCTGCAACTTCGTATATTTATCAGCCAGGCTCATCAGTTCGGCAAAGTCACCGGAAAGCTCGGCAGCTTTCGTATCTACCTTTCCTTTATAAACCTCACCGGTACTACCGTTCAAAGAAATGTAATCACCCTCTTTCAGAAGAACGCCGTCTACTTCTACCGTGCGAGCCTTATAATCAATATTCAATGCACCTGCACCGGATACACAGCATTTACCCATACCGCGGGCAACTACGGCAGCGTGTGAAGTCATACCGCCACGAGCCGTCAGGATACCTTCGGCTACAGCCATACCAGCCAAATCTTCCGGAGAAGTTTCAATACGTACAATGATTATACGCTTGCCTGCAGCATGCCATTCGGCAGCATCATCGGCAAAGAATACAATCTGTCCGCAAGCAGCACCCGGAGAAGCCGGAAGACCGCGCGTCAGAACCTTAGCTTGCTTCAAAGCTGTCTTATCGAATACGGGATGCAGCAATTCATCCAGTTTATTCGGCTCGCAACGCATCAAAGCAGTCTTTTCATCAATCATACCCTGATGCAGCAGGTCAGTAGTAATTTTCACCATAGCGGCACCGGTACGCTTACCGTTACGTGTCTGGAGGAACCAAAGTTTGCCCTCTTGTACAGTGAACTCCATATCCTGCATATCTCTGTAGTGATTTTCCAGTTTGGTCTGCAAGGCATCCAGTTCCTTGTAGATTTCAGGCATCGCCTCTTCCATAGAAGGATACTTGGAAGCGCGTTCTGCTTCACTGACACCTGCCAATTCAGCCCAACGCTTGGAACCGATGATAGTAATTTGCTGCGGAGTACGGATACCGGCAACAACATCTTCACCTTGTGCATTAATCAGATACTCACCGTTGAAAAGGTCTTCACCCGTAGCGGCATCGCGGCTGAAACATACACCAGTTGCTGAAGTTTCGCCCATATTACCGAATACCATTGCCTGAACGCTTACGGCAGTACCCCACTCGTCAGGAATACCCTCCATTTTACGATAAAGAATAGCTCGCTCGTTCATCCATGAGTTGAATACGGCACAGACAGCGCCCCACAGCTGCTCGTAGGCACAAGTTGGGAAATCCATACCGGTTTGTTCCTTCACGGCAGCCTTAAACCGCTTAACGAGTTCTTTCAGGTCTTCCACCTCCAATTCGTTATCCAGTTTCACGCCTTTCGTATGTTTCACGTCCTCAATGATAGCTTCAAACGGGTCTACGTCTTCTTTGTTTACCGGCTTCATGCCCAGCACAACGTCTCCGTACATCTGCACGAAACGGCGGTAAGAGTCCCATGCGAAACGGGCATTGCCAGTCTTGCGTATCAGTCCTTCTACCACTTCATCATTCAAGCCCAAATTCAGAATAGTATCCATCATACCCGGCATAGAGGCACGAGCACCCGAACGTACGGAAACCAACAACGGATTTTCCACGTCACCAAACTTAGAACGCATCAGCGTCTCCACGTGTGCAATGGCATCTTCCACTTCTTTTTTCAACAGAGCAACAACCTTGTCCTGCCCCATTTCATAGTATTCTGTACAAACTTCTGTAGTGATGGTGAAGCCCGGAGGAACCGGAACTCCGATAAGGTTCATTTCTGCCAAGTTAGCGCCTTTACCCCCCAAAAGATTTCTCATGTCGGCCTTTCCTTCTGCCTGACCGTCACCAAAGGTATAAACTCTTTTTTTATCCATAATATAAATTTAAAGTTTTTTGGTTGTGATTTTTTTCTTTTTCTGTTCGCAAATTTAAGTATATTTCGCAGACTAGAAAACTTTTTCCCAGAAAACTTTATAGCAAAATGCAATTTCGACATTGCAATATTTAATATTCCCATTCATAGAGAGAAATCCCGAAAAAATGCCTACTTTTGCCACAGAATTTATTATACTGGTGTAAAAGTGGCAAGAAAGAGAAAAGAACTTCCCTTATTGGAGAAGGTGGAAATAACGGATGTAGCTGCCGAAGGAAAAGCCATCGCAAAGGTCAATGATTTGGTAATCTTCGTACCCTACGTCGTTCCCGGTGACATAGTAGACCTGCAAATCAAGAGAAAAAAGCATCACTACGCTGAAGCGGAAGCAGTGAAGTTTCATGAATACTCTCCCGTCAGGGCAGTTCCTTTCTGCCAGCATTACGGGGTGTGCGGCGGTTGCAAATGGCAGGTACTTCCTTATGCCGAGCAAATCAAATATAAGCAGAAGCAGGTGACGGACAACCTTACCCGCATCGGAAAGATAGAGTTACCCGAAATATCACCGATACTTGGTTCGGAAAAGACACAGTTCTACCGGAACAAACTGGAATTTACGTTTTCCAACAAGCGCTGGCTGACAACGGAAGAGGTGCAGCAGAACGTGGTGTACGAGCAGATGAATGCAGTAGGTTTCCACATTCCGAATGCCTTCGACAAGGTACTGGCGATAGAGAAATGCTGGTTGCAGGATGATATTTCCAACCGCATCCGCAATGCCGTGCGCGATTATGCCTACGAACACAACTATTCGTTCATCAACCTGCGCACGCAGGAAGGAATGCTCCGGAATATGATTGTGCGTACCTCCAGCACGGGCGAACTCATGGTAATCCTCATCTGCAAAATAGAGAAAGACGAAGAAATGCAACTGTTCAAGCAACTGTTGCAGTACGTAGCAGATACTTTTCCCGAAATCACTTCCTTATTATATATCGTCAATAACAAATGTAACGATATCATCACAGACCTCGATGTGTGCACCTTCAAAGGAAAAGACCACATCTTCGAGGAAATGGAAGGATTGCGTTTCAAGATAGGGCCGAAGTCATTCTATCAGACGAATTCGGAGCAGGCATACAACCTTTACAAGATTGCCCGCGACTTTGCCGGGCTGACGGGCAACGAACTGGTTTACGACCTCTATACGGGAACAGGAACGATTACCAACTTCGTGTCGAAGCAAGCACGTCAGGTTATCGGAATAGAATACGTGCCCGAAGCGATTGAAGACGCCAAGGTGAATGCGGAAATCAACGGCATCAAGAATACCTTGTTCTTTGCCGGAGACATGAAAGACATGCTGACGCAAGATTTCATCAACCAATACGGGCGTCCGGATGTGATTATCACCGACCCTCCCCGTGCCGGAATGCATCAGGACGCGGTAGACGTTATCTTGTTCGCCGAACCGAAACGCATCGTATACGTAAGCTGCAACCCCGCCACGCAGGCAAGAGACTTGCAACTGCTCGACACGAAATATAAAGTAAAAGCCGTACAGCCGGTAGATATGTTCCCCCACACCCATCATGTGGAGAATGTAGTTCTGCTCGAACTGAGAACTAATCACTAATCACTAATCGCTAATCGTTAATCACTAAACAACGTGGCCAAACAGAATAACACTGCCAAGCAGAATATCGCGGCAAAAGCCCGCACCCAATATACGGACTACATGGTGAAGGAGCCTATGCAACTCATGGAGTTCCTGGCTGCCAAAATGTCAGATGCCAGCCGCACCAAGTTGAAATCCTTGCTCAGCAAACGCATCGTATATGTGGACAGCGTCATTACCACGCAGTACGACTATCCCTTGCAACCGGGCATGAAAGTACAAATCAGCCGTGAGAAAGGCCGGAAGGAGTTCAATCACAAACTGATTAAAATCGTGTACGAGGATGCCTATATCATTGTTATCGAGAAGATGCAGGGATTGCTCTCCGTCAATACGGAAAGACAAAAAGAACGTACCGCTTATACTATATTAAATGAATACGTCCAGCGTTCGGGCAGACAGCACCGTGTCTACACCGTGCACCGCCTCGACCGTGATACTTCGGGACTTATGATGTTTGCCAAAGACGAAAAGACGCAGAACACGCTGCGCGACAATTGGCACGACATCGTCACCGACCGCCGCTATGTGGCAGTCGTGACGGGCGAAATGGAGAAAGACGCCGGCAGAGTAAGTTCCTGGCTCACCGACCGCAAACTCTATGTATATTCCAGTCCGACGGACGACGGCGGCAAAGAAGCCATCACCTACTATCGCACCATCAAGCGTGCCAACGGTTTCTCGCTCGTAGAGTTGAACCTTGAAACCGGACGCAAAAACCAAATCCGTGTACATATGCAGGACTTGGGGCATCCCATCATTGGCGACGGACGCTACGGATTGGAAGGTGTCAACCCCATCGGACGCCTGGCGCTGCACGCATTCAAGCTCTGCTTCTACCATCCCGTCACGGGAGAACTGATGCAGTTTGAAACACCCTATCCGGCAGATTTCAAGAAGTTGTTTTTGAAACAGCGCAACAATAACGTAGAGAAATAAAAATAAAAAGCGGTCGCTCCATACAAGATGAAGCGACCGCCTTTTTATTTATCCGATGAATTAATATTCCATATATAATGTAAAGTCAAATCCCCAATCGTCAGCCGATACATAGAATGTACCCCGCAACTCGTCTCCCACTATCCGGACATCGTCCATATAAGAAACGCCTATCCTGCCATAATCTAATACAAGGTTCCGGTTATAGTCATCTTCCCATTTCCAAAGGAAGGAATATTCAGCATAAAGCGCTCCATTATACGAATAGTATTGATACTCTTTGCCAAATCCATACGGATCAAAAGTAAAGGTGCTGAATAAAGGTTCACCGTTGTCGGCATCCATCCCGATATCTCCCGTCCATTCACGGTTGATAAAGGCAGATTCTATATCGTATTGGTCATCAGCCTCGCACGAAGTCAGGCACAAGGCAGATACCAGTATAAACAGTATGCTTAAATATTTTTTTCATTGCGCACACTTAATGATTACTTGTATCAGAAAATGAAACCATCTTACCGTCCAACTTGCCGGAAAGATAATGTTCACGTACCAATACATCCTCAAAATACTTGGTTTCACCGGCACCATAATTCAGTGCCAATCCTTCCATCGCAGCATCCAACCATTTCCAAGTGAAATCTTTGGTTGTCGTATTTGTTCCACCGGTCAGGTAAACCGTAGTGATTTCCTGTCCCAAACACACATCCTGATTATTCTTTCTTTCCTTGGTAAACTTCAACTGATGCTTGCACAACTGTCCGTCTTCGTTGGTATATTCATCCACCCAGGTCTTACCACAGAGTTTTTCATCACTGTTTTTCATCGTGTAGTAATAATTATCGTCACCACAAGACGCAAATCCTAAAGCTATTACACACAGCAGTGCTATTTTCACAAAATCTAAAGTCTTCATTTTTTCAAAGTTTAGTTAATACTTGCGAACAAACTTACGCAAAAATAATGAAATGCGTTGCATCCGGAAAGTTTTTTTGCTTCTTCCCGCACACTCGCTCTATATTATTGCGTATTTTTGCAGTACGCTAAAAAAAGAAAGACAATGAAGAAGTTTACACAAGGAGTCCGGTTTGCTCCTAAAAACTATTCCGACGAAGTAGAAGCCAAAATCCAACATTATAAGAGAGAAGGATACAAACTGCCGTCGCGCCACTTGCTGCGCACCGAAGAACAACTGGCAGGCATCCGCGAAAGTGCTAAAATCAATACGGCCTTGCTCGATTACCTCTCCGAGAATATCCGCGAGGGCATGTCCACCGCCGAAATCGACCACATGGTATATTGCTTCACCACCGACCACGACGCTATCCCCGCCCCTTTCAACTATGACGGTTTCCCGAAGAGCGTATGCACGAGCATCAACGACGTGGTGTGCCACGGCATCCCCAGTACCCAGGAATTTCTGCGTAGCGGAGACATTGTGAATGTGGATGTGTCTACCATCTATAAAGGATACTTTGCCGATGCTTCGCGCATGTTTATGATAGGCGAAGTCAGCCCCGAGATGCAGCGTCTGGTACAAGTGACGAAGGAGTGCCGCGACATCGGCATCGAGACGGCGCAACCGTGGGCACGCCTCGGTGATGTAGGCGCTGCCATTCAGGAGCACGCCGAGAAGAACGGCTACAGCGTAGTGCGCGACCTCTGCGGACATGGTTGCGGTGTCAAGTTCCACGAAGAGCCGGATGTGAAGCACTTCGGCAAGCGGGGCACGGGCATGTTGATAGTGCCCGGCATGACGTTCACCATCGAGCCGATGATTAATATGGGGACATACGAAGTGTTCATCGACGAAGCCGACGGCTGGACGGTCTGCACGGACGACGGACTGCCCTCCGCGCAGTGGGAAAGCCAGATATTGATTACGGAGAATGGAAACGAGATATTGACGCAATGAATTTTAGGTATTAGGTTTTAAGTATTAGGTATTAACTGTGCAGATTACAGCGCAGCTAATACCTAATACTTAATACCTAATACTTAATACCTAATACTTATGGATATTATACTATTACTTATCGGAGCCATAGTCGGCCTCATCATCGGCTACCTGATAGCCGGACGAAAAGCCACCGCGCTGCAAGCGCAGGTAGATGCCGCCCAAGAACGGGAAGCATTGCTGAACCGTAACGCCGAAGAACGCATCACCCGCGAGCGTACCGTTGCCGAAGAGCGTATCTCGGAACAGGCACGCATCTTCAACGAACGCATTGCCGAACAAGAACGCACCTTTGGCGAGCGTCTCTCCGAGCAAGAACGCTCCTTCTCCGAACGCCTTGCCGAGCAACAGAAGCAATGGGAACAGCGCCTCACCGCACAAAAAGAAGAAGCCGAAGCCCTGCACAAACGTATGAACGCCGAGTTCGAAAACCTCTCCAACCGCATCTTCCAAAGCAAGACGGAGGACTTCACCAAGCTGAACGCCGAGCACCTCGGCCACCTGCTGCGCCCGCTGGACGAGAAGATAAAAGACTTCAAGGAAAAAGTGGAGCAAGTGTACAGCACCGAAGCCAAAGAGCGCTTCTCCCTCGGCGAACGCATCAAGGAACTCGTAGAACTGAACAACCGCCTCAGCGAAGACGCCAACAACCTGACCCGCGCCCTGAAAGGCGACTCCAAGATGCAAGGCAACTGGGGCGAAATGATACTGGAACGCCTGCTGCAAGCCTCCGGCCTAATAGAAGGCGAGCACTACTTCCGCCAGGAATTCCTGAAAGACGAGCGCGGCGAAGTGCTCGTGAGCGAAGAAAGCGGCCAGAAGATGCAACCGGACATCCTCATCAAGTACCCCGACGAACGGGAAATGATTATCGACTCCAAGGTATCGCTCACCGCCTACGCCGCCTACACCGCAGCCGACGACAAGGACGAACAGACCCGCTGCCTGCGTGCACACCTCCAGTCCGTCCGCGCCCATATCGACGAACTCAGCCGCAAGGACTACTCCCACTACGACCTCAAGTCGCCGGACTTCGTCATGATGTTTATCCCCACCGAAGGTGCCTACCTGCTTGCCATACAGACCGATGCCAACCTCTGGGAATACGCCTACAACAAGAAAGTGGTGCTCATGAGTCCCACCAACCTCATCAGCGCCCTACGCCTCTCACTCGACCTGTGGAAGCGCGAAAACCAAGTGAAGAACGTGCAAGCCATCATCAAGCGCGGCACGGCACTCTACGAAAAGATTGTCGGCTTCACCGACACCTTCCTCTCCATCGGCGACCGCATGACCGCCCTGCAAAAGGACTACGACAAAGCCGTCAACCAACTCTCCGACGGCAACGGCAGTGTAGTACGCCAGGCCGAAATGCTGAAAGACATGAGCCTGACGCCCAAGAAGCGCATTTCCGCACGACTGCTGCCCAAAACAGAGGAAGAAGAGGCGACAGAAACGGAAGAAGAGAAGTAAGTTTTCAATGAAAACAAAGGGGCTGTGTTAAAACTAAAATCAGCTTTCATTCTGTCATTCAGAGGGTTTTAGCCCGAAGAATCTCCTCCCTTTATGATGAGAGAAGAGATTCTTCACTACGTTCAGAATGGCAGAATGATATGCCTATCAGAGTTTTAACACAGCCCTTTTATCGTAAGCCCAGCGAATTAATGAATATAATCGAACGTGATTTCCACCACATTACGCCCCTTCTCATTCTTATTCAGCGAAACGGCTTCCACTCTTTTCTGCTCCTTGATGTGTCCGCGCAAGAAATAAGGATTGACATTCTTGTAAGAAACCGGTTCCTTCTCCGTAAAGGCATAATACAGTTTCACCGGCTGGTCGCGATGATAGTTTGCAATCACGTAGCCCAGGAAGCAGTGCTCAAAGCTATGCAAAGACGTCTTCCACGCATGTACCTTCGGATATTGCAGCAACGGCTGATTGTTTACCGGCTCCACCATATGCCAGATTTCACCGTTCTCCCTATCAATCATATAGTTGAACCAATATTTATAAGTATTGTTCGTGAAACGCAGGTAAGAAGGGTCATTCAGCGAAAGTATCGCCGCAGCCTGGTCCAGTTCGGCCAGTCCCCACCATTCCTTGTCCTTGTCCAGCGTACCGTCGGCATTGTAGCGGCGAGCCCATGCACCGTCTTCCTTGATATAAGCACGGTTCAAAATCACCTTTATCTTCTCGCGGGCAAAGTTCACATAAGTAATGTCATCCGTAATCTTGCCAATCTCATAAATCACCCACATAGCCTTCACCGAATGGCCGAAGTCCGTGTGGTCCGTGCCCAACTCCTTAGAAAGGTCGTTTGTAGCGCTGCCCCAGAACGTGCCATAACGCTCGCTGTAGAAATGATTAATCATCACGTTCGCCAGCTTCTTCAAGTCGGCCTTCCACTCCGTCTGATAAGGTTCGGGCAGAGCCGGAGTCGTCCAAAGCATGTAAGCATACAACTGGTCTAGCTGAGAAACGATTTCCACATTGTCATTGCCCTCGGTCACCCACTTGGGCAGCCAGGTCAGAAAATCCTTTCCCTCGTCGAAATAAGTATCGAAGATATACTTGCGGGCAGCGAGCAGAGGCTGCAACACGGCTTCGTCGTACGTCAGGTAGTAATAATATCCCAGACCGGTAATTCCATACGCCAAGTCCTGACTGTTGCGCTGGTTGGCAGGGTCCATCCATTCGCCCGTGGCGATGTCCTGCTTGTTGCACAAGACACCGTTCTTTTCCATAGCATCCAGAATAGCCATTGCTCCCTGGCGGCATTTTTGCAGATAAGTGGTGTCTCCCGTCATGTTGAAAGCGATGCCGTAAGCAAAAGTCTGGCGCGAGTGTGCACGGATATAGTTATACTTGGTGGCATCTTCCACCAGTCCTTTCAGGTCGGCCACTTTCATAGCTTCCTTATACTCTGCTGGCCACAGTGCCGTGTCTTGCGGAATGACCTGCCCGTCGTTACCCCTGAACGTGGAGAAGAAAACGCTCTTGCCTTCCGGAGCAGTCTTCCCGTTCCAGAACTTCATCAAATCGTTCTTCAGATGCCCCATCCACAGTTCCGGATTGTTGCAGGAGTCTTTCACCAGCGAGTCTACATTATACACATTTGTTCTCTTCTGCGGCAATGAGCTTTTAATCTCGACGATGTCCGAAGTGGAAACTTGTTTGGAAGAAGGGTTGCAAGCCGTCAGCAGGGCGGCAACACCCAATAATAAGAAGGAAAGTTGTTTCATTTTCATACTGCTTATAGTTTTGTTTTACGCCACAAAAGTACGGGTTAACGCATTGCCAACAAAATCTATTTTCTAAACGACACGAAACGCTGCTTGAACAGCACGATTGTCTTCTGAACGTATTTCAGCAGGCATACACCTATCCCAGAGCCTCTGTTCATTATAAAAAAATCACGACTGTAAAGGATTAACAAGAGGCTATTATGCGTATATTTGTCTCTCGAATAATAACTCAAATTAATAAAACTTATTATGAAGGAATTAGTAGAAAAAATCATTATCCTCGAAGAGGAGTTCATGAGAGAGGCAAATGCACAAGTTGAAAAAGGGAATAAAGCTGCCGGGTTGCGTGCCCGCAAAGCATCTTTAGAACTTGAAAGGGCGATGAAAGAATTCAGGCAATTATCTTTGGTAGAATCCAAAAAGTAAGCAAGGAGAAAAGAAAGACCGAAACCCTAAAACAAGTTTCGGTCTTTCTTTTTAATACCTGACTTTTTACAAAAAAGGGCCTATTCATACTTGACTTTTTACAGAAACTGCCTGCAATGCCAGCAGATACAAGACGACATAACACCAGATATTTTTTGAAAATACAAACGGGGTGCTGCTCAACCCTAAGCAGACGCCTTGGTCAACTCTAGCCAAGCATCGTAGTCAGCTCTAGCCAAGTACCCTGGTCAACTCTAGCCAAGCACCTTGGTCAGTAGCCCTCTCTTATCCGAGTGGATTTTCCTCTTGGTCGTCGTCACCGCCACCGGTGTTGCCGCCACCGCCTTCGGGCGCTTTACCTATGTAGATAGTCTTCAGTAAGCTGCGGGGCGCCTTCAGCAAACGTGCACCGTTGTATTGCGTAGTCAACTTCAGTTCGTACGTACCGTCCGCCAGTTCTGCAGGGATGATAAACGTCACCTCCGAAGGATTGTTTCTTACCCAAAGATCTTCCGCAATCTTCGTCGCTACACCCTTCGAGTTCGTCAGTACGATGCCTACCGACGCATCCGTACCCATTACTTTCAGCTTGCCACCTTTCAGCGTAAAGGCACGTCCGGCAGTGGCGCTGGCGTCTTGCGCACGGGTAGCGGTGTCCATCACACCTGCCACGTACATGGCCGAGCCTTTCTCGCCGATGATGCCTACGGTGGTCTGCTTGATAGCCTCGCGCAAGTCGGCACCCACGTTGAAGTTCACCACGATGGAGTTCTTCGCCGGGTTCCATGCAGAGTTCTCGATGATGCCACGGAAGCTGACACCGGCATAATACAAACCCGTATTGACGTTGTATCCACTCATCAGCAGACGCTTGATGACGCGCTTCTGCAGGTCGAACACATGCTGAATGGTTTCTTCGCGCAGTCCGGAGTCCTCGGCTTTCATCTCGGCGATGATGCGGGCTTCGTTGGCGCTGCCTATGGAGACGGGGACGAGTATCATGCCTTCCTTGTCGTCTACTGTCACGGTGTTGTCTGCCAGCTGACCGTTAATCTGGTACTTGATTTCATTGTTTGCCATAATCTTAATGGTGTTTTTTAATGATTAATATATGAAGAAAGTCCCTGGACAATCCATTCTTACGCCATCCTAAAAAGCTAAAATAGGACGCACGATACGCATAGTAGTATCCGCAGGAGGTGGAGGTAATTTATCCTTCCCTTCCAACTTTCCAAACCCCGGACTGAGACTTACAGCCTGAGACTCTGAATATTCCGTAGAAGTCCAGAACCAATTTGAAGGAAGTTTATCGTAATCAATAGAAGAGGATAATGACTTGAGTTTAGCATTGATAATCTTGACGGTAACTTCATCCGTATATATGATCGGCTTAAAAGTTAAACCACCATAGTTAGTATTCATTGCAACATTATTTCTCCATCCGGAAATAAGTGTAATCATCTCTTTGGCAGAGGGGAAATACCAACCACTACTATTAGCGGGCGCTTCATGCTCCTGAGCGTATGCCTCTATCTCCTAAACGGCTAAAGCGGCATCAGTAGGATCATGTTCCCTATTATACTGTAAAAGCGACAGGGTATTGGAGTAACCAACCATCTTGTCTGTTTCTTTACTTGCAGGCGTATCCCCCACAGTTAATTTCCAATAGTTTGATTTATTTTTCAGGCCTACCACCAAGCAATGGTCACCAGTGGCAGTATCCCCTATTTTGTCTTTCAATTGCGTATCGTCATTAGCAACGTCGCCTACATAGAAAATAACACCTATGGGAGTTTTATTTACCACATCAAGCTCGGTGGAGAAAGTGCCGTCACTGTAGTAATAGTCGCCAATTTCAGGGAGTTTGACTATAAACATACGAGTAGCTACCAACTCGCTACCATCATTGCCGGGCAAAGTCACACGCAACATGGCAGACTCACCCTTATTAATATCGCTAGGTGCTTCTACAATTATTTTGGCATTATCCTTATAAGCACCTGTAGATACATCAAACTCCGGCTGAGTAATTGCAACAGAATAAAGCGTTGAACCAGTACGTGTCCGAACGTCCGCAGAAGTACCCCGATTGCTGATTACCTCTGCTGTAATACCTGCATAATTGTCTTTTGTGAAACCGCTGGGAAAAGAAAGATAGAACACTGCCTTATAGGTGCCTACATTGGCAGGAGAATTGTGTGTATCCATATTTGCATCAGCAATTTCGCTACCCGTGAGGATGCGGAATGCCTTGTAGCGAGGAAGTTGTATTGCCTCACCGGCGCTGCTGCCATCTGCGCCCATAAGAGTTAAAACGATATAATCGCCATTGTCTGTATCTATACCATAAAAGAAAGAGTCACCTCTAGCGCCTGTGACACCAATATCACCCGTGGCTTGCACTCCCGTAGAAGTCCATGCATCTCCCTCATCTGTGGAAATTTCCCACATGTTGGTGCTCGTATTGATATGAACTTGGGGAGTTATACCATCCTTGCCATTAATACCGGCATCACCTCGACTTCCTTTATCACCAGTGCCACCAGTGTCGCCTTTATCGCCAGTAACACGTAGTTTGCTCCCATCAGAAGCCAATAGTCAATCACCGTTTAAAGTCCAATAATAAAAGCCGTCAGTGTGCAGTTTCACGCTGATGACAGGACTACTACCGGAAAGGCCATTGTCGCCTTTCCCCCTTATCGCCATTGTCGCCTGTTTCGCCTTTATCACCTGTTTCACCCTTATCACCGGCGGCGCCTTTTTCTCCATGTTTAATAGTGACCGCACCACTCTTGGAAAAAGTAATCACATGCCCCGAACCATCAGATAGTTCACTTATACCTGTAACACAATCATTGCCCTGCACAGCGGAAACAACACTTTGAAGGTCCAATATATTAATGTTCACCATCTTCTGCCACTCTTCCAGAGCAGATATACGGGCAGCTTGATTAGCCAAATCTGCACGAATAGCATCAAGGTCTTCCTTGCAACAACTGCCAAGGGTAATGGCTACCATAAGCAGAGCTAATAAAATCTTCTTGTACATAATTTATATAGTTTGTTTTGTTTGCTTATTCATTAATGCACTAATTCTTATTGCAGCCTAAACATAACCCCTACTTGCGGAAGCCACATCAGATTGTGTCGCGTATGACCGTAAGGGGTGACGATACCATCAAATTTATTGTCCGTAATCCATATTGCACTGTTTTTCAATTGCAAGCTAACAGAATTTGATAGGCGATAACGCAAACTCATGGCGCCACCTAGACCAAGAGAAAAAGTAGCAGGCTTCGTGTTACCATCCGAGAACCGACTGTCGCCATCCACCCTACGTATCGATGTATCGAACATTTGTCCATACACCGTAGGTGATGCCCATACCGTAAAGCGATGTTGCTCCACACGTTTACTAAATAAACGGTTCAAGTTCATGTCTAAGCCTAAGCCAATATTCACTAACGATATACGGGAATAAAGCGCACGATAAGGTAGCGAAGCGTCTGTAGCATTACCGTAGAGTGTCATACCCGATGGAGAAAGTTCATAATCGCGGGAGTAATCACGAGCACCCGTTTTGCCACGTGCATAATCCACTGAAAGACTTACCCCAAGAACTTCCGAAAAACTGTAGCCACCCTGTAAACCTATGCCAAAACCGAAATAAGTCTTATCAGCGCTCAGGCTCACCATATCTCCACAGAAAAAAGGAATACCAATGGTTGCTCCTACGCTCCAACGGGAAAGAGGGGATGCTAATGCAATAGGAGCAACAGAAGGAGTATCGGTAACCACCGCTGTCTGTGCAGAAGCTGAAAGAGCAGGAACTGTTTCAACCTCGACCATAACAGAGTCTGCAACAGTAGTATCATTAGTCATTGGGACATCAGCAACTGCATCTACACTATGTGGTACGGAAATACGTACAATGACTACATTTCGCAACTCTCCGTAAGGAGCCGTAGAGTTCTCTGTGCGAAAGTGTTCCTCACGAAGACCATCATGCAATATCATCTCGCTCTTCACCCGATTGCTCATCAACCGGACACGGCGTAACCTGACGGCAGGAATACCCCCAGATGCACAATAACCGTACACTCGCACAGGAGTGTCACCAGACAGAATAGTGGCATGATGGGCTTTGATAAAAGCAGACAATCTGCGAAGACCGTCATCATTTCCACTCCAAGGAGAGAACAGCATGTCATTACCAACAACGAACCGGAAAATCACTTCGCCCTGCATAGGCACTTCCTGGACAAGTACTTTCTGTACAGGCATCTTCTGTGTCTGTAGCTCTTGTGCAGACACACTAACAATGGCTGATGCAAAATATGCAAGCAGCCATAACATTTTCTTCAACATGTTACGGATTGTTTTAAAAGTAGATATATTGGCGCGAATGCGCGGATTAATTAGGCGTGGGGCAGGTGTGTGTGTGTGTGTAAAATAATACCACACATTAGCAAATCTATTATGTTAAAACTTACACTCATCTGCACATTTTATTATATTGACAGCAAAGAAAGCGAAAAACCCCGACAGCGCCAAAGCATTGTCGGGATTTCTTCTATAAAGTTTAAATATTCTACTCTTTAAATGCAATCTAAAGAGTTGCGTTTCATAATAAGCGGATAGCGTTCCGGATGTTTCAAACTCTCAATTTCCAAGTCAACACCCAATGCCTCCCACTCAATAGCCGAACGTCCGGACATACGTACATTCAGTACATCAGATATACGAGCATCTTTCAGCCAAGGCATTCTGTTGTATGAAATGAAAAAATCATTCCCATGCGCAGAAAGTATGATACCCTGAGCGTTAATCATTAATACGCTTACCGATGTGTTCAGTGAATTGGCGTTTAAATTCGTCTCCATATTGCTCTAAGATTTGAGTTATTTTCTTCAAGTCCTTACTACTAAAACCATAATTCTCCGCAAGTTCAATAGAAGGTTCAAGCCAAAACTTTGCTTCACATTTCGCCTTTATGACATGAATATGTCTATGTTCTTCCTCATTTGAAAAGATTTTAAAGCAAAAACCCTCTTCACGTCTAAATACAGGACTCATAATTGTATTCTTTTAATGAGCCAAAGATACAAAAAACTACAGCATAGCGACTGACATTCTACAGTTTTTTAGGAGGTTTTCGACTTTTGCACCTTCGGCAACACTGCATTCAGCACCACATATCCCAATATGCCCGCAAGCACAGTGCCTGCAAGCACTCCGAACTTAGCCTGGTTTAGCAGTTCGGGGAAAGTTCCCGCAAAAGAGAGGTTGGCAATGAACAGCGAAACCGTAAATCCGATGCCGCCCAACAACGCAACTCCCGCCAGGTTCTTCCAGTTCATGCCGGGAGGCATCACCGTCAAACCGCTTTTTATCACTATCCACGTAAACAGATAGATGCCGACGAACTTACCCAAAAGCAAACTTATAGCCACCGCTATACTTACATCGCCCACTACGCTGCCCCCTCCGCTAAACATGACACCGGCATTGGCAAAAGCAAATAAGGGCAGGATAATGAAGTTCACCGTGCCGTGCAGATTGTCTTCTAGCGATTGCAGGGGACTAATGACATGGTCAGAGGCTCGCTCCACAAGCTTCAGCATAGCTATCTGCTCATTGTTCAGCACAATGTTGTCGGACTTGGAAACGGGAAACTCACTTATGACATCACGAATACGCTTGATATACTTGCCCGCATCCAGACGGGGACGGGCGGGTATCACAAACGCCAGTATCACTCCCGAAATGGTGCTGTGTATGCCCGATTGCAGGAACAAGTACCAGATGATAATGCCGAAGAGCAGGGAAAATATTTTCTGCGTCACGCCCAACCGGCCCATGTAATAAAGGAAGACATAGAGGATAGCCGCCACGACTAAATATCCATACGACACCTCGGCACTATAGAATATGGCAATCACCAGTATGCCGCCAATGTCATCGACCACTGCAAAGGCGGTCAGGAAGATTTTCAGGCTCAACGGCACGCGGTTTCCCAAGAGGCTGAGTGCGCCCAGCGAGAAGGCAATGTCGGTAGCCATAGGAATAGCCATCCCTCGTGTTTCGGGAGTGCCCGATACCACCATCAGCGAGTAAATGATGACCGGCAGCAGCATCCCCCCGCACGCCGCAACAAACGGCAAAGCCGCTTTCCGGAAGGTGGACAGCTCGCCCACCAGCAACTCACGCTTTATCTCCAGGCCCACGGCCAGGAAGAAGACAGTCATCAGGCAGTCGTTGATAAACTCTACCATGCGCAACGGATGTCCGTCATGCGAAAGCAGGTTGAAGCTTCCGATGCGCAGATGCAATTCGTGTTGCAGGAAGTCCTGATATACCGGTGCCAAAGGAGAATTGGCAATCACGGCCGCAAGTATAGCGGTCAGAAACAATAGAATGCTCGCCACCAGGTTTTGTGACGAGATGTTTTTTACAGTACGTAGAATTATCATAAGTATTGGTTTTTCGGATTATTCCTTATAACTCATCAACGCGAGTTTCTTTACCCACAATACAAATATACCGATTAATATTAAATTAAGCACTATCGTGAGCACGGAAATTATCAGAGCCGGACCACCAGGTTATATCCCAAAGCAATGAAAATGACTCCCGCCCCTACTTCGCCACGTGTAAACATACCGATGGAGAGTGCCAACCGTTCGCTGAATTTGCGGTCGCGATAGAAGAAGACCGGAAACAGCTTGCCGATATTGGACAGCAGGGATACCCACAGCACGTGCACGATAATCATTCCCCACGACATCATTTCCTGCGAACCGGTAACCGAATGTTGTCCGGCAGCGGTCTCGGCAAAGTCAACGCCCAGGAAGCTGGGCATACTTACGCCCACCAGGAACATGAAGATGAAGGATATGCCCGTAGATACCCGCTGCTCTGTAGGTGTGTCGTGCTCCTTATGCTTCATCACCATGCCCAGCACAAAAGCGGGCAGCAGCACCTCGATGTGGATGCTTCCGTCTTCACCATACAGATGCTTACTAATAAGGTGTAGGGACTGCGTGCAGACAAACACCACCACCGAATAGAGCAAAATGGCTTTCCAGTCTTGCCGCCAATGGTATTTGCCCAACTGCTTCCATCCGAAAGAGAGCAGCAGGAAGACTATCAGGATAATGACCAGCAACTGCCAACGCAGTCCAATCATCATGATTTGAAGCGGGATCATCAAAAGGATGGTATCGAGGTCGTCGAAGATGGCCAGCACTTGTATCTTCTTGTACATCCAACTGGACTTTAAACCGATAGCCGCCAGCATCGTGAACAGGATGCCGGCAGAGGTGGGAGCGGCAAAACGGTTTAAAAGCAGATTTTCTTTCCACGCCTCCCAGCTATTCCAATATTCGGGCGGAAGCAATATAAAGATGTAATAGATGGCGATCAGGAACCAGGGCATGGCAGCAGTGGCCATTGCAATGAAGTAGTCGGCCGCATAGGTTTTCCAACGGGATTTATCGACTTCAAACTCGCGCCCCACATTTATCATGATGAAACCCAGGCAAACATAGAGCAACACATTCGATACAGTCTTTACTGTATTATAGTTCCCACCCGCCCATACGGGAAGGTATTGGGATACAAACAAACCTATCAATAGGAATGCTGAAAAAGATAGAACTTTTCTCATTTGGTTAGAATTAGTCGGGAGTTGTCAAAGATAGCCCTATGGAAAGAGAACAACCCCGCAGGTTAAAATGTTTAAGAATTAATCCAGTTTCAGTACTGCAAGGAAGGCTTTCTGCGGCACTTCCACATTACCGATCTGTTTCATTCGTTTTTTACCCTTCTTCTGCTTTTCGAGCAGCTTGCGCTTACGGCTCACGTCACCACCATAGCACTTGGCTGTTACGTCCTTACGCACGGCTTTGATGGTTTCGCGGGAGATAATCTTAGCGCCGATGGCTGCCTGAATGGCAATATCGAACTGTTGTCTCGGGATGAGGTCTTTCAGTTTCTCGCACATGCGGCGTCCCAGTTCGTAGGCGTTGTCGAAGTGTGTCAAAGTAGACAGGGCATCTACCGGTTCACCGTTCAATAGGATGTCCAACTTCACCAGTTTGGAAGGACGGAAACCGTTGGAATGATAGTCGAAGGAGGCATATCCTTTGGAGATACTTTTCAGTTTATCGTAGAAGTCAATGACAATCTCGCCCAAAGGCATGTCGTAGTATATCTCGACACGATTACCGGAGATATATTCCTGCTTCACCAGCTCTCCCCGCTTGCCCAGGCAAAGGGTCATGATGGGGCCGATGTAATCGGTGGTGGTGATGACGGATGCACGGATATAGGGTTCTTCGATGCGGTCTATCATCGTCGGGTCGGGTATGCTGCCGGGATTGTGTACCTCGGTCATGTTGCCTTGCTTGTCGTAAATGTTATAGGATACGTTGGGCACCGTCGTAATCACATTCATGTCGAACTCACGGCCGAGGCGCTCCTGCACAATCTCCATGTGGAGCAATCCCAGGAAGCCGCAACGGAAACCAAATCCCAAGGCCAGTGAGGACTCAGGTTGGAAGGTCAAGGAAGCGTCGTTCAGTTGCAACTTCTCCAACGAAGAACGCAAGTCCTCGAAGTCTTCCGCCTCGATAGGATATACACCGGCAAAAACCATCGGCTTCACTTCTTCAAAACCGGCAATAGTTTCCTTGCAAGGACGTGCGATATGGGTAATCGTATCGCCCACTTTCACTTCTTTGGAGGTCTTGATGCCCGAAATGATATAGCCCACATCGCCAGTACGCAGTTCTTGGCGCGGCAGCATATCCATTCGGAGTACGCCGATTTCATCTGCATCGTATTCCTTGCCCGTATTGAAGAACTTCACCTTGTCTCCCTTACGGATAACACCGTTTACGATTTTGAAATAGGCGATAATGCCCCGGAAGGAGTTGAATACGGAGTCGAAAATCAACGCCTGCAACGGTACTTCCTCATCACCTACGGGATGGGGAATGCGCTCGATAACCGCAGTCAGTATCTCTTCCACGCCCATACCGGTCTTGCCGGAAGCACGGATAATCTCTTCGCGCTTGCAGCCGAGCAATTCTACAATTTCATCTTCTACTTCATCGGGATTGGCGCTCGCCATGTCGCACTTGTTGATGACCGGAATAATCTCCAGGTCATGCTCTATTGCCATATAAAGATTGGAAATAGTCTGCGCCTGCACTCCCTGCGAAGCGTCTACAATGAGCAGTGCACCTTCGCATGCGGCTATGGAACGGGATACTTCGTAAGAAAAGTCTACGTGTCCCGGAGTGTCAATCAGGTTCAGAATATACTTCTCGCCTTGATAGGTGTATTCCATTTGGATGGCATGGCTCTTGATGGTGATACCTCTCTCCTTCTCCAAATCCATGTCGTCCAGCATTTGTCCTTCGGTCACTTGTATGGTATTGGTAAATTCCAACAGACGGTCTGCCAAAGTGGATTTACCGTGGTCTATATGGGCAATAATACAGAAATTTCGTATATTCTTCATTTGTTCTTCTTATTTTCGGGTGCGCAAAGATACAAAAAGGACAAGACAAAAAAAATGCGTTGATAACATACTACATGTATCAGCGCATCTTTTTATAACTTTCTTGTTAATTCCTGCTTAGTTCAGCTTTACAAACAGTTCGCCTTCAATTTCCTGAGTAGAAATCTTTTCTTCTCTTAGTAACCATCCGAGGCCCAGAAACAAATCTTTATCTACCAACTTTGTAGCCTTCTTGATTTGCTTAGCAGTTAAACCTTCAGTTCCATTCAGTGCACTCCAAATTTTTCCTGCAGTTTCACCAGCTTTTTCTTTTAACATTTTCTTCTTATTTTTAGTTAGACATGCTTTAAAATCCGGTTCCCCCAATAGAAATCAGATTTTATTTCAGCGGCAAAGATAGTTATTTTTATGTTATATAACACGTTATCTTCGTTTTTTTTTCATTATTATGTCAGAAAAACAGCTAAAAATAGCTTATTTTTGTTGCTTCTCCAGATACTCTGCCCATATTGTAGCAGCAGCTTCCACCATTTTTACACAAGGGCGCTTGGTGTAGTACTGCTCTGTCCGGGCTTCGGGAACAGACGAGCCCTCCGGTTTCTGCAATCCTAACAGTTCCGCACAAATCAGCGAACCGTTGCGTTTCTTAAATTCTGCCGCCAACTCTTGCACCAATGCATAGTTGGCAGCCTTTCCTTCACGGTCTTTGGCATCGACGGCTCCCGTCTCCAGTCCGGCCAACAAAAACATGCCGCAGGCAGCCCCACATGTCTGGCGCATACGGCCGATGCCTCCGCCAAAGGAAGCTGACATGCGCAGGGCTTGTTCTTCCGTAAATCCGTACATATCGGCAAAAGCGGCAACTACTGACTGCGAACAGTTATAACCACTCTTAAAAAGCTCGACGGCTTTCTCTACTCTATCTTTCATTTTGTTATCTTAATCTGTGATTTCCAATATCATCGGGTAATGATCTGAATGAACGGCGTCACTCAGGATGCGGGTGTCTTTCAGCAACGGACGCACCGGCTCGCTCACCATGCAATAGTCAATTCGCCATCCATTGTTATTTGCACGGGCATTGAAGCGGTAACTCCACCAGGTATATTCTTGCTTGTCGGGATGCAGCAGGCGGAATGTATCTATAAATCCGGCATCGAGGAAACGTGTCATCCATTCCCGTTCTTCCGGCAGGAAACCACTGTTTTTGGCATTGCGGATAGGGTCGTGAATGTCTATCGCTTCGTGGCATATATTGTAGTCTCCGCAAAGAATTAATTTGGGACGGGTACGCTGCAACTCCATGACGTACTGCTGAAACTTCTCCAACCATATCATCTTAAAGGCTTGGCGTTCGTCACCGCTAGTGCCTGAAGGATGATAGACGCTTACTATGGACAAGTCTCCGTAATCGGCACGGAGGAAGCGTCCTTCGTTGTCATATTCTTCGACACCCATTCCATATTCCACATGGTCGGGCTCGCGCTTGGTCGAAATGGCAACTCCGCTATATCCTTTCTTTTGGGCGGAATAAAGATAGTGTTTATATCCCAATGCATCTAGGGCTTCAGCCGGATACTGTTCCGGCTGGAGTTTGGTTTCCTGCAGGCACAACACGTCGGGTTGCTCCTCTGCCAGCCATTCCGGAAATCCTTTTGTCACGGCAGCCCGCAGGCCATTCACGTTATATGTGATAATCTTCATATGCAATCTTGTTTTAAATTAGTTATTATTTAGTATGCTGTTTTTCCCATTCCAGCAGTAGTGTTTTGCGCTCCAATCCCCAGTGATAACCGCCTAATGCACCGTCTGTCCGCACTACCCGATGGCAAGGTATCAATACCGAAACCGGATTATCACCGATAGCCGAACCGACCGCACGACACGCTTTGGGATTTTGCAAGGCAGCGGCAATCTTAGCATAAGTAGTGGTTTCTCCCAAAGGTATTTTCAGCAGCTCTTTCCATACGCTTAATTGAAAATTACTTCCCTTCAAGTGCAGAGGTGCTATTTCTATATTTTCCTTATCCATAGACAATGCCGCCAATGCCTTTTGTTGAGTTTCATCCGTACCTTCTTCAAAAGAAGCACCCGGAAAGTTCTCTGTCATTTCATCAAGAACGGCTTGACGCCCTTCGGTTACAAATGCCAGATAGTATACTCCCTGGGATGTCGAACCAATCAACATCTCCCCAAACATTGTCTCTGCAAAAGAATACCTGATTGGCAAATCGGTAAATTTATGCGTGTTTTTGTCACATGTCAACGGTTCTATTTGTATGAACCGTTCGTTTAATTTGGTTTGTTTCATGAGAAACTGGATATTAATAGCATAATATTCAAAACTGTTACAATTGTGGCAATGGCATAAAGCACGAAAGTACTCCATTTACTGTTTACATACTGCCCCATTACTTTACGGGAGGAAGTCAATCCAACTTGCAGAAAGGCTGTAAAAGGCAACTGAATACTCAATATCATTTGAGAAATAATCAGCCCTTTGAACGGGTCACCGATAAAGAATATCAGTAGCAAGGCAATGCCCAATGAAAGCACTACGCCCACTTGCGAATGGCTGTCCTTGATATGATAGGCTTCACCGAATATGCCGGCAAAGATGGAGCCTGCCGCCATACCGCTGGTAATAGTAGAAGATATACCTGCCATCAGCAAAGCAAGTGCAAAGACTATAGCGGCGCTGTTTCCCAATAGAGGTTCCAGGAGCGATTTGGCTTGTTGCAACTCC
Organism: Bacteroides sp.; assembly: GCA_021203515.1. Classification (GTDB taxonomy): domain Bacteria; phylum Bacteroidota; class Bacteroidia; order Bacteroidales; family Bacteroidaceae; genus Bacteroides. Next base: position 29,757 of record JAJQAY010000150.1, read on the forward strand.
TCCACTTGTATGCCTCCTTTAAAGAAGGTTGCAGCGGCCAGCAGTATCATCGCACTATTAATGGCCACCCTACAATCATGGAAAACAACGTATCAAACAATTCATACTTCAGCACTTTGCGAATGGATGCATCGTCTTTTTTGTTATACTCGTGGCTCTGTATCACCTCCGAATGCAGGAACAGATTGTGCGGCATCACCACCGCACCAAACACGCTCATAATAATCAGCATACTACCTTCTGGAAATGAAGGTGTCACCCACCCTTGCGCTGCCATCGGCCAGTCAATCTTGACAAGGAAAAGCTCGTAGATAAAGGAAAGTCCGATAACCGAAACGAATGCAATAATGGAGCGCTCTATCTTTTTATAGGAATTGGTGAATAGCATCACGCCGACAAAGGCCGTGGTCAGTATCGAGCCCCATATAATCGGGATATCGAATAGCATTTGCAGTGCAATGGCTCCACCCAATATTTCCGCCAGAGAAGTGGAAATAGAAGCCAACACCGCTGTGCCCAGTATCGGGCGGGATACCCATTTGGGAGTGTACTGTGTGGCGGCTTCCGACAAGCAGAGTCCGGTTACGATGCCCAAGTGCGCCACATTATGCTGCAATACAATCAGCATAATAGTGGAAAGAGTTACCACCCATAGCAATGAATAACCAAATTCGGAACCTGCAGCAAAATTAGAGGCCCAGTTTCCCGGGTCAATAAAACCTACCGTCACCAGCAATCCCGGACCAATATATCTAAAAACGTCCAGACCACCCAAATAACGCTTATGGTCTTTCCGCTTCAAGTCTTTAAGAATATTCTTCATTGTGTTCGTTTATTTAAGAGCGTAAAAATACTCAAATAATAACAAAACAGCACCAATTAAGTTCAAAAAAAAAGCCGTATGATGCATGTCATACGGCTTTTTCTATATAATCAGGTCTAAATAAACTTAGTATCCCATTTCGTGCAATGCTTTACAAAGTTGGTCAGCACAGGAGGTCGAACGTCTCCCACACCGGATACCCTCTAAACGGGTAAGTACCGTCTCTACCGGCATTCCGGCAACCAAACGGGAAACAGCTTGCAAGTTACCATTACAACCGCCCCAAAACGCGATGTTCTTAATAATTCCTTCCTCTACCTCAAGCTCGATATGAGTACTGCACGTACCTTCAGTCTTGTAAGTATAAATCATTATTCTTCACTACCCTCCGGCTTCATGTTAGTATAAACGGTCTGTACATCATCAAACTCTTCCAGACGTTCCACCATTTTATCGATTGTCTCGCGTTGTTCGGGAGTTACATCTTTCAGGTCATTCGGAATGTAAGTAAACTCACCACCCACATCTTCAAAACCACACTCTTCCAGATGTTTCTGGATAGCAGCATAGCTCTTCGGATCGCCGTAGATAGTGATTGTGCCTTCTTCTTCATCCTCTTCGCAATCTTCATCTACGTCATAGTCTATCAAGTCGAGGATAAGTTCTTCCATGTCCATGCCGTCTTTCTTCTTGAAAGTAAACACGCACTTATGGTCGAACAAGAATGCCAAAGAGCCCATTGTTCCCAAGTTACCACCGAACTTGTTGAATACCGAACGCACATCGGCTACCGTACGGGTGGTATTATCAGTCAAAGTATCAACAAACACAGCTACACCGTGAGGGCCGTATCCTTCGTAAGTCATACCCTTGTAGTCGCTCTGGTCTTTACCCATTGCATTCTTGATGGCACGATCAATGTTGTCCTTCGACATGTTCTCGCGCTTACAAGTTGCGATAACGGAACGCAAGGTCGGGTTGTTCTCGGGTTCAGGGCCACCGGCCTTCACCGCAATAGCAATTTGTTTACCTAGTCTTGTAAAGGTCTTTGCCATATGACCCCATCTTTTCAATTTGGCAGCTTTTCTATATTCAAATGCTCTTCCCATTGGAGTAATATTTAATGTTTAACTATTAATTCTTTAATTATTAATTAGCGAAGCTTTGCGCCTAGTTTATCTTCCAGGTTCTTCACCAGTTTCGACATGATCTTATCAATCATCTTGTCGTTCAAAGTCTGAGTTTCGTCCTGCAATAAAAAGCTTACAGCGTACGATTTCTTCCCAGCTTCCAAATTCTTTCCTTCGTAAACATCGAAGAGAGCAACTTCTTTCAGCAACTTCTTCTCTGTCTCGTAGGCAATCTTCTCGATTTCCGCAAACTGAACTGTCTTGTCAATCAGCAGAGCCAAATCGCGCCTTACTGCCGGGAACTTGGAGATTTCCGTATAGCTAACCTTCACGCTCTTGATGGCCTTCATCAGTTCTTTCCAGTTCAGGTCGGCATAATATACTTCATTATCAATATCAAATGCTTTCAGAAGTTTTCTGGTTACGACACCGAATGTAGCCAAACGTTTACCTCCTCTTGTCTGTACAGACAAAGCAGCCGCATAAATATCGTCCGTCAGGTTACCGATTACCAAGTCGTGTATATGCAATCCCAAACGAGTGAAGATATTCTCAACATACGCTTTCAATTCATATACGGAACTTTCTTCATCCGGATGCGCCCAAGAATTGGAAATCTTCTTACCGGTTACCCATAAACCGAGGTGATAATCTTCCGCATAAGCAGCAAGTGCCTTTTCCGGATTTTTCTTTTCTTCGTGGAAGTAATAGCAGTTACCGAACTCGAAGAACTTCAAGTCGGCATTCTTACGATTAGCATTATGAGAAATGCTTTCCAATCCGCCAAAGAGCAATGTCTGGCGCATAGCGTTTAGGTCTGCACTCAACGGGTTCATCAACATCACGAGGTTCTTCGAAGGATATGTTTCCATACCGTCATAGTATGCAGCGCGCGTCAATGAGTTATTCAGAATTTCATTAAAACCGCAACCTACCAATTGTTCGGCAACTAGGTTCTGCAATTTATTGGATTTATCACATTCCCCTTTTGTCGTCAGGCTGGACTTCAAAGTATGCGGAATTTCTACATTATTATATCCGTAGATACGAAGAATATCTTCTATCACATCACAATCGCGTTGCACATCCACACGATAAGGCGGAACATCCAGCGTCAAACCTTCGGCAGTCTCGTTGACAATCTTCATTTCCAGACTTGCCACGATACTCTTGATTGTTTCTGCCGGAATTACTTTACCAATCAGTGAGTTTACTTTTTCATAAGGAACCTCCACCCTGAAATCTTTGATAGGAGTAGCACATACATCCTTTATTTCAGAAGAAATTGTACCTCCTGCAAGCTCTTTCACCATCAAAGCGGCCAGTTTCAGACAATAAAGAGTTGCGTTAGGATCGATACCTCTTTCAAAGCGAAAAGAAGCATCTGTATTCAAACCATGACGACGGGCTGTCTTACGCATCCATGTCGGATGGAAATAAGCGCTTTCAAGGAATACATCTTTGGTAGTTTCCGTAGAACCAGAATCCAGTCCACCGAATACTCCGGCAATACACATCGCCTCTTCCTTATTACAAATCATCAGGTCGCGTTCGCTCAACTTACGCTCCACACCATCCAATGTGACAAACGGAGTGCCTTCAGGCATTGTCTTCACAATTACCTCGCCGCCTTTAATCTTATCAGCATCAAAGCAGTGAAGCGGCTGACCAAATGCGTGAACGATATAATTCGTTATATCGACTACATTATTAATAGGACGCAAACCAATGATACGAAGTTTGTTCTGCAACCACTCCGGGCTTTCCTTCACCGTCATCCCTTTCACCGTCACACCGGCATATCGGGGACAAGCCTCACTGTTCTCTACTGTGACCTTGATGTCCAAATCATGGTTCTCTACAGCAAAAGTATCTACTGACGGTTTCTTCAATGAAGTGGCTTTGCCGTTCTGTACCAGATAAGCGTACAAGTCACGAGCTACACCATAATGTGAGCAAGCATCGGCACGGTTCGGAGTAATATCCACTTCCAATACGTAGTCGCTCTTAATGTTATAATAATCTTTGGCAAGTGTACCCGGCACGGCAGTTTCCGGCAATACGATGATACCAGCGTGGTTGGTACCGATACCTATTTCATCTTCGGTACAAATCATGCCGTTGGATTCTACGCCACGAAGTTTTGATTTCTTAATTGTAAAGCATTCATCGCCATCATAGAGTTTTGCCCCCAGTGTGGCTACTACAACTTTCTGTCCGGCAGCCACGTTCGGTGCACCGCATACAATCTGTACTGGTTCTCCTTGTCCCAAGTTCACGGTTGTGATGTGCATGTGGTCTGAATTCGGGTGAGCTTCGCATGTCAGCACTTCGCCGATGACCAGCCCTTCCAGTCCACCTTTAATGGTTTGCACCTCTTCTACACTTCCCGTTTCCAATCCAATGGAAGTCAAGGCAGCGGCGACTTCATCCGGTGTCAAATCGAAATCGACATACTCTTTCAACCAATTATAAGAGATATTCATATCATTATTTTTTTGTTGTTTTCAAAAGTGACCCGCAAAGTTAATAAGATTTTTTGGTTGGCAGGGAATTATCTAATAAGAAAATAACAAAAACGATTTATCGCTAAACGAATTTATTTAAAGATTAAGAAAGGATACCCTCTTTCAATTTCCAATGAAATAGCATCGTCATATTACAAAAAACCGGAATTACTTAAAAACAAGTAATCCAGGCGAATATAGAAATGTCTGCTAATCTTACTGCAAATGCAAACAGAAATACTTCTTCATAAAAGAAGTATCACAAGCATTTTTTTATCTGCTCTACAATATAAGCTACATCTTCATCCGTCACCCAAGGACCGGCAGGAATGCATAAACCTTGGTTAAATAATCTCTCCGACACGCCATTCACATAGCAAGGAGCATTCT
>JAJQAY010000100.1 GCA_021203515.1 Bacteroides sp.
ACAACAAAAATAAGCATTTCAACCGTACTTTATATGAATCTGCAAATCTAAGGGAACGTAGTGAAGAATCTCCTCTCTTTGCATAAAGGGGAGTAGATTCTTCACTACGTTCAGAATGACAGGATGTTACGTTAATCTATAGTATGAGACGACAGTCTCTTCAACTTCTTTACGTATATCCACAAGGCAACGACTGCCGTAATGAATGTAAAGAAATCCGATACCGGCATACAAGTCCAGATGCCGTCCAATCCCAGGTAATGCGGGAAGATGAGCAGTCCCGGCAACAGATATATCAGTTGCCGAGTCAGAGACAGGAATATGCTGATTTTTGCCTTTCCGATGCATTGAAAGAAGTTGCTGATTACGATTTGCGCACCTACCAGCGGGAATACGGCTATAGTAATGCGCACTCCGCGCGCTGCCATATCAATGAGTTGCGCATCGCTCGTGAAGATAGCCGATACGGCATGTGGAAACAGTTCGCAGATGATAAATCCCGTGCTGGTGATGCATACTCCTGCAATAATGCTCAGGCGCAATGTCGCCTTCACCCGGTCGTGCTTCTGTGCACCGAAGTTGTACCCTACAATGGGTTGCATTCCCATCGTCAGCCCTATAACAATCATCACATAAAGCACCAGCAAGCGGTTCGTAATGCCATATGCACCGACAGCCATGTCGCCACCATAGCGTTGCAGGCTGTTGTTCACGATAATAACGATGGCGCAAGCCGTCACGTTCATCAGGAACGGAGACATGCCTATGGAGAAGATACTGCCGACGATGCGTTTCTTTATCTTCCAGAAGCCCGGTTGCAGCCGCACGATGCTCGTCTTCTGCAAGAAGTGGCTCACTACCCACACCATACCGATGAACTGTGAAATCACCGTTGCCGTTGCCGCACCCCGAATGCCCCAACCGAAGTGGAAGATGAAGATAGGTGCCAGAATGACGTTGCACACCACTGTCACCATCGACGTGAGCATGGCTTTCTTGGGATAGCCGGTGGCACGCATCACGTTGTTCAGCCCTATCATGGTATAGGTGACGGGAGTGCCCAGCAGTATCACCTGCATAAAGTCGCGTGCATAGGGTAGGGTGGTTTTGCTGACACCGAAGAAGAGCAGAATGTCATCCAGAAATATAATGAGACAAGACCGAATACGAAGGAATTAACCAGACAAAGCATCAGGGTGGTGCCCAGTACTTCCGTCGCTCCATCCAAATCTTTCTGTCCCAACCGTATGGATGAAATCGTAGAGCCTCCCGCCGATACCAACGTACAGAAAGCTACAACCAGGTTCATCAACGGAAAGGTAATGGCAAGGCCTGCAATACCCATAGCGCCTACGCCATGACCGATAAAAATACTGTCGATGATATTGTATAACGAAGTAATGGTCATGCCGATAATGGCGGGAATGGAATACTGCAACAGCAGTTTGCCTATACTTTCTGTTCCTAATAGATGCGGATTGTTCATTTGATGTATGTCAATTAAGCAGTTGCAAAGATAGGAATTATTTGCTCAGTTCGATGATTGTTCAGACCTTTGTGCCAGAATATTATATTAAAGGAGGAAAATAATTTTCACTGCGGTGAAAAACTTTTTTCACAGCAGTGAAAAAGAATTATCAATGCAGTCAAAAAAAAACTATAATTATGGATACAACAAAACTATCGCTGTTCTTTTCGATTTTGACGGAGTGGTTGTGGATACGGAAACGCAATATTCCGTTTTCTGGCACAAAGTAGGAGTGGATTACTTGGGTATGGAAGACCTGGAAACCTGTGTAAAAGGTCAGGCACTCGTGTATATCTACGACACCTTCTTCCCCGGAATGACGAAAGAGCAACAGGAGATAACCGCCGCCCTCGACCGCTTCGAACAGGAAATGACCTTCGACTGCATCCCCGGTGTACTCGATTTCATTGCCGACCTGCGCCGTCACAATGTCCGCATGGCAGTAGTCACCAGCTCCAACGAGCAGAAGATGAGCGCCGTCTATCGTGCCCATCTGGAGATTAAAACCATGTTCGACCGCATTCTCACGGCAGAAATGTTCACCCGCTCCAAGCCTGCTCCCGACTGCTTCCTGCTCGGCATGGAAGTTTTCGGCACTACACCCGACACTTCTTACGTTTTCGAAGACTCTTTCAACGGGCTGAAGGCGGGAATGGCATCCGGAGCTACCGTTATCGGCCTCGCCACCACCAATTCGCACGAAGATATAGCGCCGCTATGTCATTGTATATTAGACGATTTCTCCGGCTTCACTTACGATAAAATGCTTGAAGTGAACAAGTAATGGGAAAAAGCACTACCTTTGCGGCGGTTTTACCAGAGATTACACGGATTACCACAGATTGAGGAACAGATTATTCTTATGAAAACGCAGATTAACGCAGATTTTCGCAAAGAAAACTCTAGTATATAAATAATCTGCGTGAATTTGCGTTAATCTGCGTTTCTTTTATTTTTCTCTTAAATCTGTGTTAATCTGTGGTGAAAACAGTAACAACAACTAAATCATAAATAAAATGGCTGGATATATTTCGGATGACACTCGTAAAGTGACTACGCACCGCCTTGTTGAAATGAAGCAAAGAGGCGAAAAGATTTCAATGTTGACTGCTTACGACTATACTATGGCACAGATTGTAGACGGTGCCGGTATGGACGTAATCCTTGTAGGAGACTCTGCCTCCAATGTAATGGCGGGTAATGTAACTACGCTGCCTATGACGCTCGACCAGATGATTTATCATGCCAAGTCCGTTGTACGCGGTGTGAAGCGTGCTATGGTAGTGGTAGATATGCCCTTCGGTTCCTATCAGGGAAATGAGTTGGAAGGTCTGGCTTCTGCCATCCGCATCATGAAAGAGAGTCATGCCGATGCCTTGAAGCTGGAAGGAGGAGAAGAGATTATCGGCACGGTGAAGCGCATCCTCAGCGCTGGTATTCCTATTATGGGACACCTCGGACTGATGCCGCAATCCATCAACAAATACGGAACATATACGGTGCGCGCCAAAGATGACGCCGAAGCCGAGAAGCTGGTGCGCGATGCCCGTCTGCTCGAAGAAGCCGGATGCTTTGCCATCGTATTGGAGAAGATACCCGCTGCACTTGCCGAACGTGTGGCAAGCGAACTCACCATTCCTATCATTGGTATCGGTGCAGGTGGTGGCGTAGACGGCCAAGTGCTGGTCATTCAGGATATGTTGGGTATGAACAACGGTTTCCGTCCCCGTTTCCTGCGTCGGTATGCCGACCTTCATACGACAATGACCGATGCCATCAGCCATTATATCTCCGATGTGAAGAACTTAGACTTCCCGAATGAGAAAGAACAGTACTAGCGGACTTATGACACTGAACTTCTGGCGGATGTGCGCGGCAAACCTGTTGCTGTTTGCATCCGTCTATATGCTTTTCCCATTGCTTCCTTTCGTTATGGTGCAGCAATTGGGTATTTCCGTCTCGCATACGGGCGACATGTTCTTGGTGTTTGCGTTGGCGCTGCTCGTAGTCGGTCCGTTCCATGCCCACTTGGTCGATGAATACAAGCGGAAGCGCGTGCTTCTGTACTCCGTTTTCGTTATGCTGGCGGCTATGCTGGGCTATACCTTTGTAGATAGCTATGCACACCTCTTGCTGCTTGCCTTTGTGCAGGGAGCTTGCTTCGGCTTGGCGGCAACGGCGGGCATCACGGTAGCCATCGACATCACTACTTCCGCCCGGCGCAGTGCGGGAAACTTGGTATATGCATTGGCATCGCGGTTGGGTATGCTGATAGGTGCCGGACTGGGCATCGTATTCTATCAGCTCTACGGTTTCCGCATGGTGGTTTACCTGTCTGTGGCGGCCGGAGTGTTCAGTATGTTTTTTTTTGCTTCAAGAGTATATGTCGCTTTTCGGGCACCTATCGGCTTGTCGTGGTGTAATATAGACCGCTTTCTACTGCTGCGTGCATGGTTGCCGTCGCTCAATATGCTGCTGATTGCTTTTGTGCCGGGCGTATTGTTGCCGTTGCTGTTTGTGGGAGACTATATGGCACTTGCTGCCTTGGTGGTTTTAACGGTACTGGCAATTCCGTTTACAAAGATATTCATCAAGTTGCCGCAGCATTGCCAGCGCGGAACGGCCAATACGACTTGTCACTTGTCTATGGAGGTTGGAATCCTAATAGGGCTTGCCGTCTCTTGCAAGCTGATGGATAGGGTGTTGCTATATCATGCAGCTTCCGTAGCCGCCCTTCTTGCTTTATTCTGTTTTATACTGCTGGCCTATCATTATTATAAGAAGAAGCGGGTGAGATGAGTTATGAGTTATAAGTGATGAGTTATTTGTTTGTAATAACGCTGCGTTGCTGAAAGGAAAACATCAGCAAATAACTCATAACTTATAACTCATAACTCAATTAAGTAAGGAATAAAGATAATCAATCCTATAATTGCCGCCGCAGCAGCGCATACCAGCACTGCTCCGGCGGCAATGTCTTTTACCTGTCCGGCCAGGGGGCGCCGTTCGAGAGATGCTAAGTCGACCAGCCTTTCAATGGCGCTATTGAACAGTTCGGCAGCAATCACCATGCCGATGCAAAGAATGATGACAAGCCATTCCGTCCGCGTAATTCCGAATATAATCCCGGCCGTCACTACCAGCACCGTTGCTATCAAGTGGAAACTGAGGTTCTGTTCTTTTCCCACGCAAGCCGCAATGCCTTTCCCGGCATAAACAAAACTGCGCAACTGCTTCTTTAGGTCGTATCTCATAATTTATTAGTTATTTGTCCACAGAAAATTATAGGAATTACTTTGCAAACTATCTCAATTCTCCTCCTCTTGGGAGGAGAAGTACCCGAAGGTGGAGGTGGTAGGAAAGAAAAATACCTTTAAAAGAAATATTCATTTATCTATTAACCTACCACCCCCGCCCGTTGGGCACCCCTCCTCCCAAGAGGAGGGGAATTAAG
>JAJQAY010000049.1 GCA_021203515.1 Bacteroides sp.
AGCCTTCTTTTTGCCTGCAAAAAAGGACTGACTAAACTTGTTAGACAGTCCCTTTCTTTTTGTGTTAATCTATATAAAACTTTCTACGATAATTTCGTAGAGTAATTCTTTTTAGTAACTTGCACCCAGCTTAAGAACCTTCTAAATCTCCCGAATATGAAGAAACTGTTTGCATTTTTATGTCTTTGCGCAGGTTGCTCACTCCTGCCGGCACAGAATGCCAATCCCATCCAAGAGGCAATGGCTAATTATGATTACGAAACAGCTCTGTCACTTATCGAGCAGGAAACGCCGACCATCCCCCTACTCTATCAGAAAGGCAAGGCTTTGAAAGGATTGGGGTATAGTAAAGAAGCGCTCAACGTCTTTCAAGAGATTGTCGCTCAGGACTCACTGAACCCGAGCGCCTACATAGAAATGGCCGAATGCAGCAAATTGCAGGCCCAATACCAACCGGCATTGAACTATTATAAGAAAGCCCTCGTACTCAATCCGGACAACAAATACGTTCACCTCCAATATATCTGCCTGCTGATGAGCAACAAGAACTATCGGGAAGGATTGAAGGAGAGCGCATTACTAGCCGAGAAAGACAGTTCGGCACAAGCCCTGAACCTGAGGGCAGAATGTACCGAGCGCATTTTAGGGCCGGTACTCGGAGCAATGTATGCAATAGAAGCCTATCAGCTCATACAGAAGAAGTTACCCGATGATTATGTGTCGGCAGCCAGGCTCGGAAATACTCTCATCAATCTGGCAGAATATCAGGGCGCTATTCTTTTTACGGAACAATATCGCTCCAGAGACACCACTAATATTATCATCAACCGCGTGAATGCACAGGCATACTGTCTGGGAAAAATATACCCCACAGCCATTGAGCGATACGAAACGTTGCTACAGAATGGAGACAGCACTTTCTATACCTGTCTTTATGCCAGCATCAGTTACTATGCCACTAAAGACATCAAGCGTGCCATCCCCCTATTTGAGAAAGCACTTCAGGATAACGGTTCGGACATCAATGCACACTACTACATGGGGCGGTCTTGTGCCCGGGTGGGCCGGACAAAGGAGGGAGTGGAACATCTGGAAATGGTCCTTGAGGCCGCCATCCCACAGGACAGCGTCATCTCCCGGCTATATAACGGAATGGTGGAATGCTACAAGGCCGACAAGAGGTATAAAGACCAAGCCACTGCCCTCATGGAACAGTATGAACGGTATGCTCCCGACCATCATATACTGCTGTACAATGCTGCCTACGTCTATTATTACCGACTGAACAATATTCCGAAAGCCAAACAGCTACTTGCGCAATTCTTGAAGACCCGTCCGAAGGAGAGCAAAGAAAATAAGCAAGAGAAAATATCCAAGACATCCCTGGAAGAGCCGGAAACCTATGAGGAAGACGCCCCATGGACAACCTCACCAAGAAATATGAAGCGGCCGACTATTGGCTCAAAAGTATATTGAAGCAAGAAAAGCAAGAGAAATTCTTCAAAGGTGAACTGGAAGAAGAAAAATAGATTATACGCAGTTTCATTACAAACTAAAGTCCAATAAAATGAGAAAACTCTTTATCTCCTTTTGTCTCAGCATTTGTTGCTGCTTTCTGGCGGCACAGAATGCCAACCCCATTCAGGAAACAATGGCCAACTACGATTACGAAACAGCCCTGTCCCTGATCGATCAGGAAACGCCGACCGTTCCCCTGCTCTATCAAAAGGGGAAAGCATTAAGAGGTTTAGGCAACAATGACAAGGCTTTATCGGTATTCCGGGAAATCGTAGCGCAAGATTCACTGAATCCCCGTGCCTATATTGAAGCCGCCGAGTGCTGCAAATCTCTGGCAAAATACAGAGAGGCGCTGGACTATTATCAAAGTGCATTAAAACTAAATCCGGACAACAAATATGTACACCTGCAATATATCAGCTTACTGATGAACATGAAGAGATATAGAGAGTCTCTGGAAGAAAGCAACCTGCTGGCAGAGAGAGACAGCTCGGCTTATGTACTGCATCTGAGGGCAGAGAGTATGAGCCACGTCTACGACAATACTGAAATTGCGCGTGTAGTAGACGCTTATCTGGACATACGGAGAAGGTATCCCGAAGACTATCTGTCGGTTGCCAAACTGGGAAACATATACGTTGCCGGCCGTCAGCTTGAAGATACGATAGAGCTGACGGAAGAATACCGCGCCATAGACTCTACCAACATCTTTGTCAACCGCATCAATGCACAGGCTTATTGCCTGAACAAGGACTATCCGAAGGCGATAGAAAGATACGAACAACTGCTGCAAGAGAAGGACAGCACCTTCCAAACCTGCTTTTATGCCGGCATCAGCTACTACGCCGTCGAAGACTTCTACGCAGCACACGACTTGCTGGAGCGGGCACTCAAAGAAGACGGCAGCAACATCAACGTACTCTATTATCTGGGCCGTGCCTGCACTAAAACATCGTGGAAAGATGAAGGAGTGGCATATCTGAAAACAGCCGTAAACATTGCCATGCCCGGCGACAGCGTCATGGCACGCCTCTACGTGGGACTTGCAGACTGCTACAAAATGGCGCTTCAATTCCAAGAACAGATAAATACTCTCCTGGAACAATACAATAAATATGACCGGAATAACCATAGGCTGCTATACGATATCGCTTTCGTCTATTATTACCAACTGAGAAATGTTCCCAAAGCCGAACAATACCTGGAAGCTTATCTGAAAACCCGACCGAAGAGCGGTAAGGGGGCAGTACAAGAGGTGGATAGCGACGGAATGCCCATTATTGGAGAAAACAACCGGTATAATGCTGCCGAAAAGTGACTGACAGACATCCGTGAACGGCGGAAGAAGGAAGATTTCTTCAAAGGAAAAGTAGATACAACCAGCGTTGCTCCGGTAAAATAAGGAGTTAGTGAAAACGTTTGCATAATATAATAAAGCATAGTCAGCGGAGAAAGACCAACTTTCTCCGCTATTTGTTTTAAATTAGCACTGTAAATTAACGAAAAGCTAATATCATGAAAAAAGTATTCTTCTTTTTAGGAACTCTCCTACTTTCTCTTAGCACGTATGCAGCCATGAATGTAAACAAAATCGACCCTCCGTTCTGGTATGCCGGAATGCAGAACCCCGAGCTACAACTAATGGTCTACGGTGAAGGCATCGGTGACGCATCGGTATCCGTCAACTATCCGGGCGTTTCGCTGAGTAGTACCGTCAAATTGGAAAGCAACAATTACCTGTTGGTCTATCTGAAACTGGACAAAGACGTAAAGCCCGGCAACATGACGCTCACCTTCACACAAGGGAAGAAAAAGCTCGTCAAGGAATATGAACTGAAAGCCCGTGCCAAGAAGGGTTGCGAGCATAAAGGTTTCGACGCATCGGACGCACTCTATCTGTTGATGCCGGACCGTTTTGCCAACGGTAACCCCGACAGCGACCAAATTTCCGGTATGGCGGAATACAAAGTAGATCGTAACGACCCTAATGCCCGTCATGGCGGTGACCTTGCCGGCATCGAACAGCATCTGGACTATTTCTCAGACCTCGGCATCACTGCTCTCTGGTTCACGCCTGTTCTGGAAAACAATATGACCGGCGGTTCTTATCACGGCTACGCCACCACCGATTATTATAAAGTAGACCCGCGCTTCGGCACGAACGAGGAGTATAAGCGGCTCATTGAGAAGTCTCATGCACGCGGCATCAAGATTGTAATGGATATGATTTTCAACCATTGCGGCGTAGAACACGTATGGATAAAAGATATGCCGAGCAAAGACTGGTTCAACAACCCCGACCACGAAAAGAACTTCGTGCAGACCTCCTTCAAGCTGACTCCACACATAGACCCGTATGCTTCAAAATATGATTTCGACCAGATGAACGACGGTTGGTTCGTAACCGCCATGCCCGACCTCAACCAGAAGAACCCGCATGTCTATCGTTATTTGGTGCAAAACAGTTTCTGGTGGATTGAATACGCAAGCATCGACGGCATCCGCATGGATACCTATCCTTATGCCGACTACGACGCTATGAGCAACTGGATGAAGGAACTGAATGAAGAGTATCCCAACTACAACACCGTAGGAGAAACCTGGGTAACCGAACCCGCCTACACGGCATGGTGGCAGAAGGACTCCAAACTTTCTGCCCCGAAGAACAGTAACCTGAAGACTGTGATGGATTTCAGCTTCTTCGACAAAATCAATATGGCGAAGACCGAGCAAACCGAAACATGGTTTAAAGGATTGGATCGTATCTATAATAACTTTGCATACGACTTTCTCTATCCCAACCCGGCTTCTGTTCTGGCTTTCCTCGAAAATCACGATACAGACCGTTTCCTGGGCGAAAGCACCAACTTGCCGATGCTGAAGCAAGCCTCTACCCTGCTGCTGACTACCCGTCGTATTCCGCAACTCTACTACGGCACGGAGGTCATGATGAATGGAGTAAAGAGCAAGAGCGACGGTTATGTCCGCAAAGATTTCCCCGGTGGATGGGCAGGCGATAAAGAGAATGCTCTTACCGCAGCAGGCCGCAGCAAACTGCAAAATGAATGCTATAACTTCTATAAGACCTTACTGAACTGGCGCAAAGGAAACGATGTCATTGCCAAAGGCAGCATGGTTCAGTTTATGGTACAAAACGGGGTATATGCTTACGCCCGCCAGTACGAGGGTAAAACAATATTTGTTATGCTGAACGGAACGGATGCAGAAACTACCGTCCCCTTAAAGTTCTATAAGGAAATACTGAAAGAGAGCAAACAAGGAAAAGATGTCCTGAGCGGAAGAACCATTGCTTTCGGTGAGGAACTGAAGATGGAATCGAGGGAGTCGTTGGTGATTGAACTATAAATAGGAATTTATCTTTCCTTTCCCCATAAAAATATTCGGAATTGTCTGTTTTAATCTTGTGTGTACCGTAAAGACAATATTTGTCT
>JAJQAY010000038.1 GCA_021203515.1 Bacteroides sp.
TCTTCTTTTTGCCTGCAAAAAAGGACTGACTAAACTTGTTAGACAGTCCCTACCCCAACGGGGGGGGAAGGTGGTAGGGATAATAATTTCCTCTGAGAGAATGATTGCTATGCTTAGTGCTCTCTACCACCCCGCCCTTTGGGCACCCCTCCTCCAAGGAGGAGGGGGATGAAGTTACTCCTACTTGGTAGATAGCGCAGCGTGGTCACAAACAAATCACTAATTACTAATCACTTAGCGAAGCGAAGCTTCGCTAACTTCCCATTTATTTCACTAAGCTATTCAGATAGACCTCTACATTCGTATATCCCTTGTCCAATGTATAGGCACTCGCATCCGAGGCATCCTGCGGATTTAGCCCGTGACGACGTTCCCATGCATCCGGCATTCCGTCACCATCACTGTCCAGGGGCGCCTTACCCGATTTCAGGGCAGGCCATCCGCCTACATCCTCCTGCGAATTGATAATTCCATTCTTTCCGTAAGTACCTGTTCCCTTCTTCACCTGGCGCAGCACCTCCCGGTCGTAAGCATCCCAGGAGAAACTGCATCCCACGCCTTTAAGCACGCGCTGATAAGTAACAGCAGGCGTATCCTCCTCAATCGGCTCATAGGGGAACGGTATATCTACCAAGCAGGAGGCGCACTCTTCACCCGGTGTAGGGATGGCTTCGGGAGAAATACCCGAGTCCCGTCCGGCACTCTTGCTTCCGACAATGTAACGCTTCCCGGCACAATCTCTCACAGCACCCCGGTTATCACGCGTCACCGCCTCATCCCCTTCCATCACATTGCCTGCCACGTAGTAGTGCCCCGTACCGTCTTCCGCCACATCGAGCAGACGGTGATGTTCGGACGCAGGGCCCGGCTTATAATAGCTGTTCACCATGTTTATCTCGCCATGATGTCCGCCGCCATAAGCCGTCTTGAAGCCCCAGTTGTACACCACATTGTTGCGGTAGTCCACCCATTTCGTACCGTCCACCGACGAGAAGCGGGGATTACGGCTGGCATGGTTTGCCAACAGATTGTGGTGGAACGTTGCTTTATATCCGCCCCAGATGCCCCGAAGCCGTGGCTACCTTTGGTATGCACGGAAGTATTCAGGCTATGGGCCACCAGACACCACTGCACGGTCAGGTTCTCCGTCTTATAGATGGAGAGGCATTCGCCGATACTCCAACTCACCGAGAGATGGTCGAGAATAACATTCTTCTGTCCGTAGCGCCCACCGCCCAGTCCGTCGCTGTCCAGGCGATGGCGGTCGCCTACGCGAACGCGCAAGTAACGGACGATGACATTGCTCCCGTCCACTATCAGCGGATAGTCTTTCAGGCAAATGCCGTCGCCCGGAGCCGACTGCCCGGCAATGGTGATGCTGTCATTGATGATGCGAAGCGGAGATTTCAGTTCTATAGTCCCGTCCACGGCAAAGACTACGATGCGGGGGCCTTTCTGCTCCACAGCTTCGCGGAAGCTGCCTTCACCGCTATCGTTCAGGTTGGTGACGGTCAGGACTCGTCTGCCGCATCCACCGGTTGTGTACTTGCCATATCCCTCAGTACCGGGAAAGGCGATTTGTTGTGCTTGCAGGTAAGTAGCCGCCAGAAGCAAGCATGCGGCAAGAAGAATGTTTTTCATAATCATAAGTATTTATTCGTTTATCTAACCTTCACTTTCCAACTAAACAAAAGGGCGGCTACCTTTCATCAGCAGCCGCCCTTTCATCTTTCGCTAACCTAAAACTAAATCATATATTAATAACAAGGATGCTGCTGGCCTGCAAGACCCGGATTTACGTCGATAATGCTGGTAGTGTTGAACGGCAGGATTTCCACCATGTTCTTCTTCAAGCCATAGAATACACCGGTATTGCCGGTAATCCAGGGATTATTGGAAGAAACACCGTCCACATCTTCCACACACAAGTTACCTTTCTGCTTGATGGAACGAACACTAAACATATTCAGGATAGTGTACTTCACCGGAGTAGTCTCCGGCTTTTCTGTGAAAGATACATTACCCTGCTTGTCTTCATAGAAAACTACGTCTACAGCACCTTTGGAACTCTGGTTCAAAATGTGCAATGCCTTCAAGTCTTCTTCCGAAAGGATGGCAGACACCTCCGCTTCGGTCATCGGAATATAATCCAAGGCAATCGTCGGGTCGTTCAGCGTAGGAGTTACCGTAAGCTTATAAGCACGATACAACTCTGCATCCGCATATTTGCCTTCATGTTTAGCCAACTGAACGAGCTTCTCCTTTTCAGTAGTCAGGTAATCCACCAATATGCCCCAACGTGCGAGGTCACTCTTGCGGAGTCCTTCGTTAGACAATTCCAGTTTACGCTCTTCAATGATATAATCTTTGAATGCTTCATAAGTAGAAGGAATAGTTCCAATCTTGGAAGCATCGTTGCGGAATGCACGCAGGCGAACTTTCTCTACCGCCTTTTCCGCTTCCGTAGTAGGCCCGTTGTTCAGTTCGTTCAAAGCCTCGGCATACATCAGCAGCACATCGGAATAGCGCAGCAGTGGCCAGTTGTAATCGCGCTTGCTGTCGGAAGCACCTCTCACTTTTTTCCAGTTGATGCGGTACTTGCCCACACCCATACCGATAAAAGTATTCATCTGGTAAGCATCTTTGCTCTTACTCAAGGCAAGACCATAGTTACAAACCGAAACATCACGGCGTTGGTCGTCTTTCTCAAATTCAAAATAGAAAGTGGGCATGGTAATCATCTGGCTACCGCCTTTGCCAAGCACATCACTCGTGCCGCTAGTAGGAATAGTGTTCGTGTAACCGGTACGGACGTCAGGCCCGTTGGTGCTATACCAACCATATTCAAGCATTGTTTCGTTATTATATTGTTGGTTACCCAGGTTACGGAAAACCTGGTCGTAATCAGCCAGCAGAACGTTTTCACCTTTATCGATAACAGCCTTACAAGCATCTGCCGCAATCTGATAGAGTTCTCTGATGCGGCTTGCATCACTGCGCTGCGCAATCTTCACGGTACTTGCATCATAAGGAACCTTGCTCAAATCCCAACGCAATGAATAGCCGGCAGCATAAAGGGCAACACGGGCCAAGATGCCATAAGCTGCATTCTTGGTGAAACGTTCGGGAGTGGCAACCATGCCTTCGCTTTTCCAAGGAAGCAGTTTCACCGCACGCTGTAAGTCAGCAATGCAATGATCGTAAATCGTATCGCGGCTGACGCGTGAAGAAGAGAATGTCGTCAAATCGCTTGTGGGCAGTTCGGTAAAAGGAACATCGCCATAGAAACGAACAATATCCAATAGGCAAACGCACGGATAGCCAAAGACTCGCCCAGCAAAGCATCCACTTTCTTCTGCTCGCTTTCGCTTACGCTCATGCCCGGCAGGTTCTTGATACATACGTTGGCATATTCAATAGCTTTATACATCGAAGTATATGTACCGTTCAGCATACCGGAAGTAGAGGTATAATCATAGTTGGCCACGTTATACTTGGAGTTACTTTCTGTAGCACTGCATTCGTCCGTACCCATCAGCAACTGGTACCCCAATTCCTGTGTGTGCAATGAAGAATATGTTCCCATCACTGTCATTTCTGCTCTACCCACTGTTTCGAAAATGGTAGAACTATCAGCTTTTGATTCGGAAGACATGCCCAGCCAGTCTTCACAAGAGGTGAAAGCCAGCAGCATGGCTGATATTCCCAAAATATTGATTATCTTTTTCATGTGTATTGTCTATTTAAAATGTTAAGTTTACACCTACTACCCAACTCTTGGAACGGGGATAGGAAGAATTGTCGATACCCGGAGTCAACGCGCTGCTTGAAGCAGATACTTTAGGGTCGTAATCGGAATAGTCGGTAAACGTGTGAATGTTATTCAACGTGCAATATACACGTGCATTGCTTATCTTGGCACGTTGTACCAACTGCTTAGGCAAGGTATAACCCAAAGTTATGGTGCTCAGACGAAGGTATGAACCGTCTTCCAGGTAATAACTACTGTGGTCGCTGATAGCTGTCTTGTTGTTACCGGAGATATTCCACATAGCAGTCTTGCTGTATTGGTGGGGTTCAACTCTGCCAGACGAGCCAGGTCTTTACTTTCCTTACCGGTCTGCGGGTCAATCAACGTAAAGCGATCCTTCATCTTCGAAATGGTATTCTGGTTGGCCAGATACGGGCCGATGAAACGCTGCGTACTCATGTTGAACACATCGTTACCTACCACGAAGTTCATGAAGATAGTCAGGTCAAAGCCCTTATAAGTAAAGGTATTGTTCCATCCTCCGGTAAACTTCGGAGCTGCATGACCAATCACGGTGTAATCATTGGGACTCCATACCGGATTACCATCGGCATCGACTTCACCGGCTACCGGTTTATATTTGGCATCACCGGGTTTCACATTGACACGGTTGGCACCTTTCAGAGAGGCGATACCGTCTTTCAGAGCATAGGTACCGTCAGCCTTCTGAGTAAAGTCATCCGTTGTATAGATACCGTCATAGATAAGTCCGTAGAATTGTCCCAGCGGCTTTCCCTTTTCTATCTTGAAGCCCATGCGCGACTCATAATCCTGGATAAAGTTGTTTGTCTCGCTGTCGCCATAAATATCCAATACTTTTGAACGGTTGAAGGCGATGTTGAAGTCCATCGACCAAGTGAAGTCCTTTGTACGGATGTTCGTAGAGTTCAATACGATTTCCACACCACGGTTGCGGATAGAACCGATGTTCTGGAACTGGGTAGAGTATCCGGTCGATGTAGGAATTTGGTTCTTAATCAACAGATTGGACGACTCGTTATTATACCAGTCAACTCCCAGGTTGATACGGCTATTCAATACCGAGATGTCCAGACCGACGTTGGTGGTAGTCGTTTTCTCCCATTTCAGGTTCTTATTGCCCAGCGTAGACCCCGGAACCAGCGTAATGAAGTCAGTACCGTTATAACCATAGTGCCCTGAACCGTAGTCCGTAGCATACATATTGCTATCGATATTGTTGTTACCGGAAGTACCGTAACCGATACGCAACTTCAAGTTCTGGAAGAGATCCTGTTCCTTCATGAAGGCTTCTTCAGAAATTCTCCATGCAGCAGAAGCTGAAGGGAAGCATCCCCACTGCTTGCCACGGGCAAACTTGGAAGAACCGTCACCACGCAACGTACCGGTAAACAAATAGCGTTCCTTGAAGTTATAAGTCAGACGTCCGAAGAGTGACACGAGCCCTACTCTGTCTTTAGACGATTTCCAGGTGGTAGGTGTACCCATGCTGACATCGTTCAATCCAAAGTTACCATCAGAGAACTTACGATACTCGTTATCCAGTTTCATTGACTCCTGATACCATGTTCCTGACCTACCAGCACATTGAAGTTATGCGCATCGGCAATCTTGAAACCGTAGTTCAACGTATTGGTGACCTGCCAGGAGAATTTCTCGCTGTTGTTGCGGTAGCCATAACCATAAGAGCTCTGGTTGGTCGCAGCACTCTTGGTGTTACCATTATCCCAATAGTCCTGACGAACTTGTTGCCACATGTAACTACCGGAAGTGCGGAAAGTCAAATCTTTAATAATGTCGATTTCCAAACCGGCATTGACAGTAGCCATGCGGGTGTACTTCTCGTTTGTGACGGATTGGTTATTAATAATAAGGTTGTTGGCATCGTAGTTGTCGCCTCCGTACATTTCAGAGAAGAGGTCGGCCAAGTCCGAACCCAGCAATTGTTCATTGGTCCAACGAACACCACCGGTCAACGGTTGGAGAATAGTTTGTTTCAGAGCACCTCCCAATGAACCACCACCTTCAACTTTCGTCATCTGCAGGTTGGTAGAGAAGTCGAAGCGGACACCTTTCCACAGCTCATGATTAATCTTGGCACGAATGCTGTTCTTTTGATAACCATGCTTTCCATGATACCGTCTTCACCCGTATAGTTGTAGCTCAACATATATCTGGTTTTCTCGCTACCGCCACTGACGTTCAGGTTATGGTTCTGCGTAATACCCGTGTTACCGAATACTTCATCCTGCCAGTCAATGCCGGCACGATTGGCGTAGTCGTTGGAAATACGGCCGTAAGCACCCGTATAGAAATCACCGGAGTTAATGTCACCGCCGAAGATACTGGCGAAATTGTCTTCATTGCCACGCAGAGACTGGAACTCATACTGATACTTCACATAGTCTTCCACACCCAGCAAATCCAGTTTCTTGCCCAAGCGGTCGAAGCTGACAAAACCATTATAAGACACTTCCGTCTTTCCGGCCTTACCGGACTTGGTTGTAATCAGGATTACACCGTTAGAACCACGCGCACCGTAGATAGTCGTAGCCGAAGCATCCTTCATTACGTCGATAGTCTCAATATCATTAATATCCACGTTCTGAAGTCCGTTCTCCATCTGGAAACCGTCTACGATATAAAGAGGTTCCGTTCCCTGAGTGATAGACGTACCACCACGCACCGTGATATTGACATCCGCACCCGGAGCACCACTCTGCTGAACAATGTTCACACCGGCAGCCTTACCCGCCAATGCTTGTGCGGCAGTCGTCACCGGCGCCATAGCCAGTTCTTTGCTACCCACCGACACGGAAGAGCCGGTCAGTTCTTTACGCTTAACTTTTGCGTAACCGATAGCTACTACTTCTTCCAGCATCACGGAAGATTCTCTCAATGTTATATCAAAGTGAGTTTTGCTGCCAATCGTCACTGTCTGGTCTTCATAACCGATAAATGAAATGACCAGCTCCTTGGCAGAAGCAGGAACAGACAGCTTAAAGTTACCATCCATATCGGTAATAGTACCGATAGTTTTGTCACCTTTCACTGTTACAGAAGCACCGATTACCACGTCAACCGCATCGCGGACCGTACCGGTAATCGCCTTATTCTGAGCAAGAATGCTTAGAGGACAGCTCATTAACAGAAGCATTAACAAGCAAAGGGTTTTGTGTAGAGTTCTCATAGAATTATTAATATAATTAATTAATTGATAAATTCAAAATCAACCGTTCATTGCATCTTCACGCAACGTACTGTATAAGCATTTCCGCGACTGTTTCCTTTATTGAGAGTAATGCCGGAGTTTACAATCATATATCCGGTATTGGCAGAATTAGCCGACATGGGAGTGCTACTCCAATAATATCCAGTCTTGTCTACCTCCTGGAGATTACCATTTTTGCGATTAAGCAGTCCACCGACAGGATACCACAACGCTTTACCGTTCCATGTAGCGGAAAAACCTTTGAGAGTTGCGTCCCAACCATCAGGAGAAGTACTGAATACACTTCCTTCAATATCCGAAGAAGAAGCATTCGCATTACGCCAGACATCAAATGGGGCCACCATATACCCTTCGGGGCAAGGATCGTAAACCGATTTGGAAAGAGTCGATGCAGCCGGATAATCATACCCTTCGGGGTTTCCCCACAGCGCATCGTTACCATAGTATAGCCAGTCGTACGACCAATAGAAAGGTTGTGTCTGATTGTTGCTCTTCGAACGCGAATACTTGATATACGTATCCGGATGAGCAGTTGCCCATGCAACTGTTCCTTCCTTTTCACCTCCAGACGCAATCTGCATCTTGACAACACCGGACTCACTATACATCGTTGCCTGCGTATTAGATGCAACGGCGTTACCACTCACAAACGGGTCTTTGCGTCCCCATTGATAAAGCATACCGATACTACGCCAGTCACCCGGAGTAGCGGATACGGCACCAAGGTTACGGTCAAGTACCATATAGCTATTACCCACCCAATTAGTACCCAATGCCTGCTCGTTGACATCCGTCACCCAAATGTGGAACGACCATAAAATATTGGCATCTTCTGCCATCGGATCTTCTTTGTCGTAGATAGCAATCACTGCATTGCCCTGTTCTCCGCCAAGAGTTACTGTAAAAGACTTGTGATCGGTGCTCAACTGTACACCCGATACATAAGAGGAGGAAACATCATTCCACAGTAGTTTGGCTGAACGCGCCAACAAGCTTTCGTCGCCAGGCAAATTCTCGTATGCATATCGCAAGCTAGTGGTAGAATAAGGAGCACAATCCACTGTCACAGACGTAGTTCCCGGAGCTACAATAATAGAGTTGGCAGTGCCGTAATAATGTGTCTCCATCTTCCAGTCTATATTATCAAGAGTAACAGCAAGCGGGTTTCCTTGCTCTATACTTTTACCGGTTAGGTCAACGCTGCATGTTCCTCGCCCCTTTGCCGTGATAAGCGTCACATTGAGCCGGCCCGTAAATGTCTGTGCAGGCAGAGCAACAAGCACATCCCTATTTTCCGTAATATCAATAGCGCCCTTCAATTTTACCATTTGCGAAGCATTTTCCTTTACGCTGACTTCACCGCTTGGCAAATCGATTTGTAACACTCCAGCTAGCTTATCCGTTTCTGACTCTAGTGTGACTGACGATACCGAACCGAAGTCCGCATTTGCTGGTACAGTAAGTTTCAACGCACCCAATGCAGCTTTCAATTTCACACCGTCCAGATTTTCATTGTCGGTCAGCGCGAAATAAGGACAAGAAGATGCATCTACACGACCACCCTCGCAGACTTGTTCCTGCGGCATTTCGAACTCTATTTTCCCATCTTGCAGTTGCAGACTACTCGAATAATAGATTGAATAATATTCCACGGCAGGCACTTCATAAAGGCTCACCAGTCCATTGGCTAAGACCGGGATCTCACTGCCGTTGATGCCTATCTTCCCTCCTGCGGGAACATCCAATGTAAAAGCGTCATCGCCATCTACGGCCAGACGAAATGAATTTGGTTGCTGCACAATGATCTGTTCTACCTTCTCATCCGTGCAACCGGCCACTACGGCTACGATTGCCAACAGCATATATTTAATTGATGATATCTTCATGGTCATAAGTTTTACTTGTCAAGTTGTTCATCTATTGTGAACAAGTAGTTTTCAATATTCGTATATCCGTTTCCGGCTATCAGCGAAGCATCATTAGGATCGTTCTTGTCCAATCCATATTTCTCTTCAAACCAGTCGGGCATTCCATCGTTATCCGTATCGGGTTGCCTTTCACCGGTTTTGATATTTCCCGGGCCTCCCAACGGAAACTGCTCCGTCTCACGCTGATCGAAAATGATTGTGCCCTTACCACCCAACGATGTAAGTTCGTCTATCAAATAAGCATCCACTTCATCGCGTGCCGGAAGGCTTGCCCCTACGTTCTTAACAATCCACTGATAGGCTGCTGCCGCATCCGTTTGCTGCACTATTTGCAGGAAAATATCAGGGCGCACACCTAAAAAGTAGGAATACCCGAAGTATGTTCTTCCCAATTAGCTTCAGTTATTTCTGCACCGTTGAGCGTACCATTCTTGTCAAAATCATAGTAATTATGCTTGCAATAGGTACTGAATAACTTGTTTGCACCAATAAAGGGTTTGGTAGGCTGCTGTACAGAATTCTCCAGAATGATGCTTTCATCTTCCAGCCTCACTTCCTGCCAGTTATTAACCAGTCCTACGATAAAGTAATTGTCTTCAATATCAGTCAGCGATTCTCCTTCGGAGTCACCACTCATGTTATAAGCGGCACCATTTCCCCAGTTATACACCACATTGTTCACAAACTGGTTCAAGCCTTTTACTTTCGGGTTACGGGTTTTGTTGTCTATATAAAGATTGCGGAACAGAGTAATGCCATTCTGGAGAGTAGTCTGCATCAGTCCTCCACAAGAATGATTTTGTAATCCCTGCCCGATGATGGAATTCTGTATCGTAATGTCAAAAGCATCGTTACCATTGATGGAGAAATTTTCATCACACCCCCATGTCACCGACAGATGATCAAATATCATATTGCTGCCGGAAGCTATTCCTGCCGCATCTTTTCCGTCGGGTCCCTGCCGTCCCATGCGAACACGAAGATAACGGCAAATCACATTCTTGGCACCCGAAAATGATACACGGTCACCATACAACACCACACCGTCACCTGGAGCTGTCTGTCCGGCAACAGTCAGGTTGGAAGAAAATACTAACACACTTTCCAAATTAATGATACCTGCTACATCAAACACAACTATGCGGTTCGGTTTGCTCACAGCATCACGAAGAGAACCCTCGCCATTGTCATTCAGATTAGTCACATGATATATTTCTCCACCACGGCCTCCCGTGGCATAGCGTCCAAAACCTTCAGCTCCGGGAAAAGCCACTACCTCGCCATAATCGGGGAAAGGCCCTGCATCACCTTTGGCGTAAATTTTTTCGGTAACAAGATTATCTGTACATGCCATACATGCCAATAAGATACCTGTCAGTATAGATGTTTTCGTTAAGTATTTCATAGTCTAGTAAATATATGTTTATCCTATTTATAAGTGTTTGATTTGTTGTTTTTATACTTATTCAGAGAATACCATTTTCCCTTTCAATAAAGAAGGATCACCTATCCTAAGCCGAGAAAGGGGTAAAAAAAGTTAGAGGAATCAATCCGGAAGCTTTGCTCCGATAGCCCAACTTACACGTACAAGTTCCTCTAACTTAATTGTTTCTCCTTTTATCGCCAAATATTTATTTATATCCCGGCAACTGAGTCAGATTAGGATTATCCACCAACGGATGTCCACTTGATTTATCTGCCAACGGTAGCAACTCTGAGAAATTCTCTTTATATCCATAATAAATACCATCACTTCCGTCAGAAGCTGCAATCCAATCAGGATATACCCCCTTATTTTCAAAAGAGCCAGTCGGATTTTGATAAAGTATTTTACCTATCTGCAATGCATTGAAGCCTGCTCCGAAACCTGCGGCTTTACGAGCCTTTCCGTTAAATGAACTGGTATAGGCTTGGAACATATTGCAAGGATACCGTTTATCTCCCTCCTTAACAGCTATTCCATGTGCACGAACAATATCTGCCAATTGCGCTTGATATTCAGCATATTGTCCCTTGTTATCCGGTACATTTATAGCAATGGCAATTTCTTGTTCGTCCGTCAGTTCAATATAATCAAGGGCTAAAAACTTATCACCATACTCTTGAGCGTCTTCATGCAACTTATACAAACGGTAAATAGGAACATTGGCATATTCACCTTTACGATCAGACAAGTCTTTCATTGCTTGTTGTGTAGCTCTAATCTCTTTAGAAATGCGTCCCATACGAATTAAATCAGTACGCAGGAACAGCTGACCGCCCAATTCCCATTTACGTTCTTGAGCCAAAGCATCGTCAAATTCTTCTTTAGTAGAAGGTATCGCCAGTGAGCCAACGCCGGCACGTTCACGGATCTGCTTTAATGCATTAATTGTATCACTGGTAGGCCCTCCATTCAAATAATTCTGCGCTTCAGCATACATCAATAATACATCAGGATAACTGATTATAGGAATATTTAAATTACGTTTTGTTGCATCAGGAGCCGGAGCCACACACCATGATATACGGAATTTGCCGGACATAATACAAGAATATGTAGTACCTACATCTACCCAAGTATCATCAGCACTACCTTTTTCCAAGAAATAAATGCTATACGAAGTACAAGTCACATCCCGACGAGTATCGCCCGGCTTGAAAGACAGATAATATGTAGGCAAAATGGAAATCATAGCTTTACGTGATCCGAACAAACCACCACGAGTACCCGGATGAGCATATACGCCCCATTTTGAGTTGGTAGTAGAATCATACTGAGCCAGACTGAATATCATTTCATTATTAATGGCAGCAAAATTACGCTGACAGAAGTTATACCACATATACTGAAAACCACTCATGTCACTCTTTTCTTGTACAAGTGAATTTTCACCATGGCTTATAATCTCTTTACACGCATCGCTTGCAATCTGGTAGAGTTCGCGTACCCGGGCCTCATCACTGCGCCGGGCTACCTTCAAAGTAGACGGGTCGTTCGTTTCGAGGTTCCAACGCAAAGAATAGCCACCTGCGTAAAGAGCCACACGAGCCAACAATGCCAAAGCTCCTTGTTTAGTCAACCGTTCTGTCGTAGCATAGCCACTCTCACTAAACCAAGGCAGACAACCAACGGCTTCCTGCAAATCAGCCACAATCTGGTCATAGATAATATCACGGGATACACGCTTGGGATAGAACGTATTTTCATCATTCGGGTCCAGATCTTCCAAAGGTTGCCACATAGCCGGAATATCCCCATAAATGCTAATCAGATTAAGATATGCAAAGGCACGAAGTCCCAACACCTCACCCAACATAGAGTTACGCTTTGTAGTTTCAGGCATTTCTCTTAGACGCTTAATACCGATATTGGCAGACTCTATCGCACCATACTCTTCATTGAAAAGTGTAGTAGTTGTCCAGTCCGGAGAATTCGAACCATAAAACCAATTGGCAAGATTGTACTTTGAGTTATTGGTTGTTCCGTCCTCACTTTGGTGACTGACAGTCTCGCCTTCAGCCAATTGATAAGTCATGTCTGTCGGAATTACACCACGATAGCAACCTTGTACATATGCATCAGCTGTTGCCTCACTCTCAAATACAGTTTCTGTATCTGCCGAAGTATAAGAAGGCATCTCAAGCCAGTCTGAGCAAGATGTCATCCCCAAAGAAATCATCAGGACTGACAATAATATAATTTGTTTCTTTATATTGAATATTTGTTTCATAACAGTAAAGTTTAGAATGTTAAGTTAAAACCTGCTACATAGCTTCTGGAACGCGGATAAGTAGAACTATCATATCCTGGCGTACAAACAACCTGATCATTACCCGAAGACACTTCAGGATCATAACCGGAGTATCCGGTAATAGTGGCCAGATTATTAGCCGTAAAATAAAGGCGTGCATTAGATATCCAGAACTTCTGCAACCATGCTTTGGGCAGAGTATATCCCAAGGTCACTTGCGCAATGCGTAAATAAGAGCCATCCTCTACATAGTAAGAAGAAGGATAAGTGATATAGCTGAAATTCGTTTTACTCAAACTCCAAGTGCGTAAGCCTTCATTGGGGTTCAGTTCGCTAATGCGATCCAAAGAAGTAGCCTTCTGACCTGTACTCGGGTCTATCAAACGATAATAGTTATCGCCAAATTCAGTCGGCACATTCTGGAATGCAGCATATGGACTCATACTGTGCTTAGTAGCATTATAAACGTCATTACCAATAGAGAATTTCATAAATACGCTCAAATCAAAACCCTTATAAGCAAAAGTATTGCTGAAACCACCAATGCAATCGGGAGCACCATTACCAATCTTCACTTTTTACTGAGTAAACTGCGTACCATCTTCATTGTCGGCAGCAAACTTGATATCACCTGGCTGCGGTATTCCGCTATTGGGCTTCACCACTCCTTCTTTCAAAGTCAATGTACCATCAGCATTTTGAGTAAAATCGTCCGTTGTATACAAGCCATCATAAATGTAACCATACATATCACCCAAGGCTTGACCTACAACTGCATAATAATTCACCTGACCGGAACGGTTACTACCAACAGAGAATGTCTTCGATTCAAGGCCATCTTCCAAAGAAACGACCTTAGATTTGTTGAATGCCAGATTCAAATCACTTGTCCAACGGAAATTCTTAGTTTGTACGTTTACAGTATTAAGAGAGAATTCCCAACCACGATTACGAGTCTTACCTACGTTTTGAAATTGACTTTTATAACCACTTGTAGATGGAATGACACATTTTAGCAGCAAATCATTTACCTGATTGTTATACCATTCTGCAGTAACATTCAAACGGTTGTTGAACAAAGAAATATCCAGACCGATATTAGTAGAGTGCATTGTTTCCCATTTCAATTCCCTGTTACCCAATGTTTCATCCAAGACATAAGCAAGATTACCTTCCGTATTATTCAAAGGATAATCTGTCTGCTTAAAGGAAGTAGTGTACATATAGTCACTGATATTACAGTTACCAGTCGTACCATAACCTACACGCAATTTCAAATTATTGACTGTATTGGAAATATTACTTTCCTGCCAGAACTTTTCTTCTGAGATACGCCATGCTCCGGAAACAGAAGGGAAAATACCCCACTTATTACCTTTAGCAAATTTAGAAGAACCATCACCACGAACCGTTGCTGTCAACAGATAACGTTCATCGAATGTATAGTTCAAGCGAGCAAAAGCAGAAACAATACCGTTGTGTGAGTGCCCGACTGATTTATCTTTCAGCGTAGCTTGAGAAATATTATCCAGACCGAAATTGGGGAAAGGGAACTTAACCAAAGACATTTTATTGCTTTCCGATTCGGAATAAGTAACCTCATGGCCCAACAGAGCATTCAGCTTATGCTTCTGTGCAAACGTCTGGTTATAGTTCAGTGTATTAGTGATTTGCCATTTGAATGATTCTGCATTATCTATACTACCATTGATGCCTGTATTAGCAGCATCCATTATATATGAAGTAGAATTTTCATCAGCAAACGATTTACTCTTGCTGTTAGTCCAAGTATAACTACCGGCAGTACGCCATGTTAAACTTTTCAGAAGATCAAATTCAACTCCCGCATTCACTGTATATATACGGGAACGTTTCTCTGAGGTAGAAGCCTGATTCTGTATAAGCGGATTGGCTGTATCATAACTTGTATCCAAAGCAGACAAATCCGGATAAGTTTGTGTATTCAGCAGTTCGTCTAGAGTATATTTCGTACCACCAACAATCGGTTGCAAAAGTACGCTCTTCATGCCTAAGTACGCTCCGCCACCCTTTGTTTTATTACAGGAGAACATTATATTAACATCGACACGAATGCCTTTCCAAAGTTCCGAATTAATTTTAGCACGGAAAGAACTCTTATTCACGCCATGATTCGCCAGCAATCCATCTTGTCCGCTATAATTATAGCTCAATATCACCTGTGTTTTATCTGTTCCGGTAGAAACATTAACATTGTGATTTTGGGTCAAGGCCGAGCCTCCGAATACTTCATCTTGCCAATCAAGCGTTTGTGCACCAGCATAACGATTAGCAATACGAGAATAAGCATTAGTATAGAAATCGGAAGCATCAGACGCCACATTATCAAAAACTGTACTAAAGTTTGTAGCACCGCCTTGCAATACAGCCATCTCATACTGATACCTAACAAAATCTTCTGCATTAGACATCATATCGAGCTTCTTAGATAACACATCAAAGGAAAAATAGGTATTATAGTTTACTTGCGTTTTGCCTTTCTTACCCGATTTAGTCGTAATTAAAACGATACCATTAGAACCACGTGCACCATAGATAGCAGTGGAAGATGCATCCTTCAAAATGTCAATACTCTCAATATCATTTACATCAATATTACTGAGGGCATCACTCATTTCAAAACCATCAACAATATAAAGAGGTTCGGTACTCTGTGTAATTGACGTACCACCGCGCACGGTAATATTCGCACTAGCTCCCGGAGCGCCACTCTTCGTTACAATATTGACACCGGCAGCTTTTCCTTGCAGAGCCTGCGCAGCAGTCATAGCCGAAACTGCTGCAAGTTCACTACTTGAAACAGATGAAGTTGCACCCGTCAAATCCTTGCGCTTAACCTTTGCGTAACCGATAGCTACAATCTCTTCCAACATCACGGAAGATTCTCTCAATGTTATATCAAAGTGAGTTTTGCTGCCAATCGTCACTGTCTGGTCTTCATAACCGATAAATGAAATGACCAGCTCCTTGGCAGAAGCAGGAACAGACAGCTTAAAGTTACCATCCATATCGGTAATAGTACCGATAGTTTTGTCACCTTTCACTGTTACAGAAGCACCGATTACCACGTCAACCGCATCGCGGACCGTACCGGTAATCGCCTTATTCTGAGCAAGAATGCTTAGAGGACAGCTCATTAACAGAAGTATTAACAAGCAAAGAACTTTGTGTAGGATTCTCATAGAATTATTAATTATATTTGGTTAATTTATAAATTCAAGTTTAACAAAGACACATCCGTTACCGAACACAGAACTTACGCAGACAAAAAGTAGGCAACATTATCGTTCAGCAATGTGCGACTTTTGACCGAAACACTTTCTTTTTTTTGATTTTACTTAAGAATAGAGAAGCATTTTGAATAGTAAACTATCAGAAAAATAGGCAGTTACTAATCATTTTGATTTTCAACTGCCCGTTTTGAGACTAATCGAGTTCTTCTTCATCGGTATTGGTTTCTCGTCCGAAAGAACGGTATTCCAGTGGAGTGAAACCGGTACGCTTTTTAAATAAGGAGAAGAAATGCTCAGTGGATTTGTAATCGAGCATGAAGGAGATTCCTTGACCGACTGGGAGGTGCCCACTAGTAATTGCTTGGCTTTACGCAATTTCAACTCCTGGAAATACTTTGCAGGAGCATATCCGGTATAATCCTTGAATACTTTACGGAACCAGGAATAACTGATGTTGAGCTTCATCGCCAGTTCTTCCGGGTCTATGTCCTTAAATACGTTTTCGTTCATGATAATCTTGGCCTGTTCAATCTTCCGATCCACATCCCCTATCTCGAATATCTTATTCTTGGAAATGGACAGTATCATCCCCACCATGTGCAACACAATCCCCGCCAGATACTGTTGGGATGATATTTTATCAGCCTCGGCAATCTCCAGCGCCCGCGAGAAGAGGGAAACGAGCTCTTCATTCAGTCCCGCCTCAAGCACCTGGTTCTCCTTTGAAAGGAAATCACCTTTCACCAAGTCATCAATGACCGGCCCTTCAAAACCGATATAATATTCATTCCATCCCGTCTGCCGATAAGGATGATACGTATGCCACCGCCCGGGGAAGAGAACCATCAAGCATCCTTTGCAAACCTGCTTTTCCGGAGCGGTCTCCGAAGAGAACAGCCCGCGGCCTTTCGTTATATAAACCAATTGATATTCGCGCAAGACATGCCACTTCTGCGCATTAAAGAAGTAGCCGGAAGGATGATCCTTCAAAGGATAAGGAGAGTCCGGTTGAATAGACTGAAAACCCACGGTATTCACCCATAAGCCATACTTCTGGTCCATATCATTTACGATAAGGTATTTGAATTCTACTCCTAAATCATTGTAATTCTTAGTCATAACCGCGCCCTTCATAATACGTTTGGGACAAAAATAGCAATTATTTATGAAATAAGAACTGACAACAAAAGATTTAATAAAAAATCCCGACTAGAGGAATTTGCATTCACAATAGCCGGGATTAATATTACTTACTAAAAAAGGATAGCTATTTCTTCACAACGATCTTATCGTACTGTTGTTCCGCCTTGATTTCCGTGTACTTCGGTGCATCCATCATTTCAATCAATGCACGTAGCACCGGATCTTCACCCATCGGGTCATTCTCCTGGGTGGGGCGATTATAATAGTAAGCCGGAGACGGCATGATGCCCATACCTACACAAATGGCGGTAACGTCTCCCTTGTCAGACATCTTAGTCATCATCCCCTTCAAGCCCTGCTCTGTCGCGTAGATGAAATCGGGATGCAACCATCCGTGCTTCACACCGCGCGCCATACCGAAAACGAACATAGCCGTACCGGTGATTTCCTCATAAGAGTCTTCCTTGTCGAGAAGCTGACGCCACAGACCGTTCTTGCCTTGATAGCGGGCCACTCCGCTGCACTGGCGCTTGAAGCACTCCAATACACGGGCACGCAAAGGATGATTTTCGGGCATCACCTCCAGCAAGTCGGCGGTAGCCATAAACACCCAACCGTTGGCACGGCTCCAATGAGCCACTCCATGCTCCTGATTGTCCGTGTGATAGTAGTGATAGAAAATCTGCTTCTCGGGACACCAAAGATATTCATGGTACTTGAGTACCTGATTGGCGGCATCGTCGATGTACTTCATGTCACCGGTCATCTTGCCCATACGCGCCAGGAAAGAGATGGCCATAAAAGCATCATCCGCCCAAATGGTGTTGACATGCGGCCAGATGCGGGCGATAGTACCGTCCGCCAGGCGAGGTTCGCCATGGTTCAGATGTTCGGCAGTCTCGTTGATGTATTTCAGGAAGGATTTGTCGGGATGCTTCATCTGCAAGTCTATCAGGCTGGCACCCATCGGGCCGTTATCATCCAGACGCTTGCCACGGAAAATCATATGCCAGCTCAGTTTGCGAACGCCATACCAGCCTTCGTCTTTCATTGCCTTGTCATATTGCTTCCTAAAGAAGTCCAGATTGCCCTCATTGAAGACGAAGTTCATGTTGCGAAGGACATAATCGTCGTACTTCCGGAGGCCGGTCTTATTGGCAAGTTCCATCAAAGCGATGTGAGTCACTCCGTTGGTGTAGTGCCAATTGTTATATTTGCAGGCCACCCGGACATTCATATCGAGAGGCAGGTTCTTGACGGAGGTATAAGTTTCGCCGGTCTTGGTGTTCCTGAACTCATAGGTGGTGCTGGCGAGGATGCGGTCGGCTATTTTCACTGTCAACTCGGAGGCAGAAAGTTTTGCCTGGGCGGCATCTTTCACCTCTACTTGCGAAAAGACAAAGACAGTCGCCAATAACAGCGCACAAGTAAAAATCGTTCTTTTCATGGTCTTCTATTTCTTTTATTTGGGGAAATTGAATGCTACGGTCATCTCCTGCATCTGCAACTGGCTCATGCCATCGGGCTCGAAGCCCATGTTCTTGGCGGCGATGTAGATGAGGGCGGATTTGTTGAGAACATCCACCTGGTCGAAGGCGGCCATCACATCTACGTCTACGGCAAAGACACCATGCTTCTCCCACATCACTACGTCATAATCATCTAGTTCGCGGATGGTAGCTTCCGCCAGTTCCACAGAGCTGGGGAGTTTATAGGGAATGATACCCAAGCCACGCGGACAGAAGGCCTTGGTTTCGGGTATCATGCTCCAAAGCAGATTGGTGGCGACGTCCTTTTCCAGAAACTTCCGGCAGTGGGTCATGGCAACCAACTCGATGGGATGCGTATGCACGGAGGCCTTATAGGGAGAACCTTTCTCGATGAGATGATTGTGCACGCTGAGGTGTGAAGGCAGTTCAGAGGTGGGCTGTACGGGCTGGTCGGCTATAATGACATAGCTGGCACAGTCGTCCAGGATACGGATGACCGAGCCGTTCTCCATCGGCCGGCGGGCAAGGTCGCACATCCGTTTGTTGGTGCCTTTGCAATAAAAGTAGCACCCTTTCAGATGCGGCAAGGTGGCGCCAATCGGTTTTACTTCGCTGATGGCGGGCATGGCCTTGATTTCATCATCGATATACTCCGTGATGTTCATTGTGATGTTTCCACCGTTACGCTCCGCCCATCCTTTTCGCCAAAGGTATCCGGCCACTTCCGCTACTTTGTTGACTTCGGCGGCAAGGGCGGGGCGATTTTCAAGAATTGATTTCATATACTTAGAAAATGATTAATACATATTTAAAGATGACAGATAGTCTAAATTATTACCTAACTCTGTGCCATGGCCACTACGATAATAGAAGCTATAAGGACAGCCAATCCTAATAAAAGTACACCGATTGTACGCCCTCCGCAGCCTTTCCACTCCTTTAGCAGAATGCCCCAAACATTGCTGAACGTCACATTCAGCGACATCAGAATGCTCCAGGAGAAAGCAAGTAGCACGGGGCTATCCGTCAGGAAGCTCTTCCCCATTTCGAGGCCGAAGAATTGTGAGTACCACAGCACACCGGCCAGCGCACAGAACAAAAGATTATTGACGAGCACACTGCCTTTCACCGTCAGATATTCCCGTCCGGTCTTGTTCTTCACGTTCTGCTGAATGCAATAGACGGCATTGGTGCAGAAGCCTCCCAGCGTCACCAGGAATATAACGGGAAGCCCGGCATACAACGGAGCAACCCCGCCGGCCAGTGCCGCTTCCTTAATCGGTACACCCGCATCCAGACCCAGAGCGAAGCAGACACTCATCATACCGGCCAGCAATGCAACCAGCAATCCCCTTGTCAATGCAAAGTCCTTCACTGCCGCCTTCTTCTCTTCTTCGCTCATATTCCGGGAGCGCAGACTTCCGGCATAACCGATGATGGCAATGCCCGCCAAAGTGATGCAAACACCTATCAGCAACATCAATCCGTCGCCATGCAGCAAGTCTTTTCCGGCAAAGAGGGCGGGAAACAAGGTTCCGAAACCGGCACACGTGCCCCAGTGCGATACTTTGCCAATGGCTACACCGAGATAGCGCATACTTAGTCCGAAGGTCAGTCCGCCCACGCCCCAAAGAACACCGTAGAGCATGGCGGGCCATGCGCCACCTGCTCCCCAAAGTTCCATCAGGCTGCTGCCCGTAGGAATGGCAAGCAGTGCGCCTAGCAGCGGGAAGATGAGCCAGGCAAAGATGCCCTGCACAAGCCAGAAGCTTTCCCACGACCAACCGTCAATTTTTTTATTGGCACGTATGAGCTGCTCTGACCGAAGCTTCCCAGTGCGATGATGAGTAATCCGAATAGTGTATTCATAATTCGTTACATTTATGCTTGATTGCAATAGATTAATAATGAAGCGGTTACACAGCACTAAAGAGAGGCTCAGTAACATACAGGCGTTACACCTTGTAACATACGGGCGGAGCAACGTGCTGCATACGGGCGGAACAACGTGTAACATCAGTATGTTACTATCGATGACATCAGTGCGTCACTTTCGCCCCTCTCCTTTCGCCTGCAAATGTACTGCCTTTTTATCGTTTAGAGGTAACCTCCGACTCATATTTTTCTATCTCCCTGACGTACTCTTCGCCCACCGGCACTCCGTTCTTCAGGCAGAACATATCCCAAACGGCATTCCACGGCAGTGATTTCGCCTCTTCGAGCAGAGCCAGACGTTCGAAGCCACGGTCGTTCGCCTCATATTGGCGCAGCGTATCCAGCGGTTCGAGCAAAGCCTGAAGCACACACTTCTGTGTGGCGCGGCTACCGATGACATAAGCACCGATACGGTTGATGCTGGCATCGAAATAATCCAGTCTGATATGCACGCGGCTCAACGCATTGCAACGAACAATCTCCTTGCAGAGGTCCAGCGTATCGTCGTTCATAATCGTCACGTGGTCTGAGTCCCAGCGCACCGGACGGCTGACATGCAGCATGATTTCAGGAATGAAAAGGAGAAGAGAAGAGAGTTTGTCAGCCACGCTTTCCGTGGGATGGAAGTGTCCCGTATCCAGCGTCACAATCTTCTGGCGGCTTACACCGTAGCCGATGTAGAAGTCGTTCGACCCTACCGTATAGCTTTCCAGACCGATGCCGAAGACTTTGGACTCTACGCAGTCCTTCATATTCTTATAATCTATTGCAAAGATGCGGTCGATGGAGTCTTCCAAGAGTTCGCGATACTTCATGCGGTTCACGGTGATGTCCTTGCTACCGTCGTGCACCCACAGGTTCATGATGCAAGGGTCGCCCTGACGCTTACCCATTTCCTCGGCAATGGCACGACAGCGGATGGTATGCTCCACCCAGAATTCGCGGATGCCCTTGTCCGGATTGGCCAACGTAAGGTTACCACTCTTGGGGTGAGAGAAGGAAGTAGAGTTGAAGTCCAGCTTCATATTATTCTCTGCCGCCCACTGCATCCAGCTTTCAAAATGCGCAGGCTCCACCTGGTCGCGGTCTACGAACTTGCCGCCGAAGTCTCCATAGATTTCGTGCAGGTTCAGGCAGTGCGTACCGGGGATATAAGAAGCCGCCTTCAGGATGTCCTGCCGCAGTTCTTCCATCGTGCATGCCTTGCCCGGATAATTACCCGTAGCCTGAATGCCGCCCGTCAGCGAACCTTGTGACTCAAATCCGGCTACATCGTCGGCCTGCCAGCAATGCAGGGAGAGGGAAATCTGCTGCAAGGCGTCCATTGCCTTTTCCACATCAATGCCAATAGCAGCATAACGCTCTTTGGCTAGCCCGTAGGCTTTTGTGGTTAGCTCTTCTTTCATGATAGTGAATTATTAAGTTATGAGTTATAAGTTATGAGTTATGAAGTTATTAGTTATAAGTCATCAAGTTGAGAATAGGAGTAACTCATTCCCCTCCTCCCGGGAGGAGGGGTGCCCGAAGGGTGGGGTGGTAGGTGAATACATAAAACAAATCATTCTTTCATAGGTACTTGTTTACCTACCACCTCCCCCTTCGGGTACTCCTCCTCCCAGGAGGAGGAGAATGGAGATAGTATAGTTATATCGAACTCACGTTATCTAATATTAATATAAACAAAGCACTCTCCGGATTATTATTCACTCCTTCGTCAGTTGTCTGAAATGCAGGTAAGCAGCATCCCATACCTCCGTGTCCTGCGGATGGAAAATCCGTAGCGGGATGGAACGGTTGATGAGTTGGCGCATAGAAGTAATGTCCCGGGCCGCCCCGGCTGCCAGCGCCTGCATCATGATATTGCCGATGGCCGTAGCCTCCGAAGGGCCGGCAACGACGGGAACACCCACAGCATTGGCCGTCCACTGGTTCAGCAGGTCGTTGCGGCTTCCGCCACCAATGACGTGCAATGCCTCTATCGGGCGTGGCGAAAGGCTGCGCAGATTGTCCAACACCTGCCTATAGCGCAAGGCAAGACTCTCAAAGATGCAACGCACCATCTGTCCCCGCGTCTGCGGTATCGGTTGCCGACGGTCGGAGCAATACGTCCGGATAGCCTGCTCCATGTCGGCCGGATTAGCAAACAAAGCATCGTCCGGATTAATCAGACTGCGGAACGACTCGCAAGCACTTGCCTCGGCTATCAGTTCCGGATAGGAAGTCTCCCCACACTCGGCACGGCAACGCTCCAGCAGCCACATACCGCAGATATTTTTCAGCAGGCGGATAGTACCTTCCACTCCGCCCTCGTTGGTGAAGTTCAGGTCTTCCGTCTCTGCATTAATGACGGGTGCATCGGTCTCTATCCCCATCAATGACCACGTCCCGCTGCTCAGGTAAGCAAAGTTCCGGTTCATGGCAGGCACCGAAGCCACGGCCGAGGCGGTATCGTGCCCGGCTACGGCAATCACGGGGACAGCCCCGAGGCCGGTCATGCGCTGCACTTCTTCGGTCAGCACCCCCACCCGGTCGCCCGGATAAACAAACCGCCCGAAGTGCGCCTGCGCCAACCCGAGCTCGTTCAGCAGAGCATCCTCCAGCTTGCGGGTATTGGCATTTACCAGTTGCGCCGTACTGGCAATGGTGTATTCCGTCACCATCTCGCCGGTCAGCATATAGCTCAGCGCATCGGGCATGAAGAGTATCTTATCGGCCGCGGCCAGCGCACTGTCATGGTTGCGCCTCAATGTATCGAGTTGAAACAAGGAGTTGAAGTTCATCGCCTGGATACCCGTCCATCCATAGACATGGCTGCGCGGGACGCGCGTGAAGAAAGCATCGGGAGCCCCCGTCGTGTGAGGGTCACGATAGGCATAAGGCTGGCGGAGGAAAGCGCCGTCCCGGCCTATGCAGACGAAATCCACGCCCCAGGTGTCGATGCCGATAGAAGTAATCTCGACATCCTCTTTCCGGGCTGCGAGTTTCAGCCCTTTAATGATATGACGGTAAAGTTCGTAAATATCCCAGTAGAAATGTCCTCCGGCTTCAATCAGGTGGTTGGGAAAGCGGTTCACCTCCTTCATCTCCAACCCGATGGGAGAAAAATACCCCAAGATGGTATGGCCGCTGGTAGCCCCCAGGTCGACCGCAAAAAGCATTGTTTCACGGTAATTAGTTTTAGTCGCTATTTGACAATACAAAAGTAGGGGATTGCTCCCCTACCTTCTGTACATGTTTTGACGGAAAGGGTGTCGGATTTGACAATCCCCTTCACTAATCACCCTCTTATCTTTTATTCCACTCCCTCACAGAAGCGGGTCGTCACCTTCTCGCCCTCCGTATTGCGGATATTCACATTCTTCATACTGATATTCTTGCTGTAGATGAATTCAGCTCCCAGCCGGGAGGTGATGTCGATGTCTTCCAGCACAATGCCGTCGATAGGCATCTCGGGAATACCATTGAAGAACAAGGCGCGGCGGGCACCGGCACAAACCAGGTTCTTCACGTGGATATTACGGAAACAAGGAGTCGTTTCGTCCACCGGCAGCGGCTCCACCTTTGCCGGGACGGTCTCTCCGCTTTCCAGCACTTCCACGGCAGACTTCCCGCCATAGTAGAGATTGAAAGTAATCGGCTCGGTAGGAATGTCCATCATCGAGACGTTGGTAACCCATATGTTTTCAACCACCCCGCCACGGCCGCGCTTGCTCTTGAAACGCAAACCTACATCCGTGCCCAGGAACTGACAGTTGCTGACGGATACATTGCGCACGCCGCCACTCATTTCACTGCCCACCACAAAGCCGCCATGTCCCTTGAACACCGTACAGCCATCCACCACCACATTCTCGCAAACGCGCGCCCGGCGGCGACCATTTTCATCCTTACCACTCTTCAGGCAGATACCGTCATCGCCCACATCGAAAGTGGAGTTTACAATCAGGGCATTCTTGCAAGACTCCAGGTCAAACCCGTCGCCATTCTGCGCATAGCTCGGATTGCGCACCTGCACTTCCTCAATCAGCACATTCTCGCACATCAGCGGATGTAGGTTCCACGCCGGAGAATTCTGAAAGATAACTCACTGCAACCAGACGTTCTTGCACGCTATCAGGCTCACCATCACCGGGCGGAGGAAATGGCGAACACTGTGCCACTCTTCTTCCGTTTGTAGTGTCTGAGGCACATTCATATTACTAATAGTATCCCCCCCCTTCAGCGTTTCGGGATAGGGAAACCAATAGGTAGGGCGCTTATAGACACCACCGCGGGCAGTCGCCTCCCGCCACACGCTTTCCGTCACCTTCTCGCGCTTCAGTGGGCGCCAGTAGTGACCGTTTCCGTCGATGGCTCCCTCACCGGTAATGACTACATTCTCCGGATTACGTCCGGAGATAGGCGACTGGCAACGGCGGGTATCCAATCCCTTGAACACCGTCTCTACCAGCGGATAGAGGTCTACATCGGGAGAGAAAAGGATAATGGAACCCTTCTCCAATGCAGGTCTATATTACTCTTCAATACAATAGGCCCGGTAAACCAGACACCGGCAGGCACTATCAAATGACCGCCGCCCTCTTCAGCAAGGAAGTCAATAGCTTTGTCAAAAGCTTCGGTACAAAGTTCTTCGCCATTCCCTACGACACCGAAGTCTTTCAGGTTCGCGGTGCGGTCCGGAAACTGCGGAGCTTCTACCCGCGGCATGTCGAAAGGCAGGTTGCGGTACAGTTCTTCGTACTTATACGTTGTCCGTTGAGGTTGGCAGGCGCTAAGTGCCCACACACAAATGGCTGCAATCAGATACAATTGTTTCGTCATTCTTCAGTTGATTTATCGTTTAGTTCACCACAGATTACACAGATTAACACAGATTTAAGAGAAAAAATTAAAGAAACGCAGATTAACGCAAATTCACGCAGATTATTTATATGATAGAGTTCCTTTGCGAAAATCTGCGTTAATCTGTGTTTTAATAAAAATAATCTGTGTTAATCTGTGTAATCTGTGGTGAAAGATACATTATCATTTCTCTGTCTCTCCCAAATAATAAGATGGTACCGGTGCTTGCGGATACCCCATGCTGCGATGCGCCACATAGCTGCGATACAATGCATCCTGCATCAGCGTGACGCGACGGTCACGGGCAGGAATATTGGTGCGGTAGATGCGCAACTCGCCGGGCAGGGCGGTAATCAGTTCCTCCCGCCAGTCGCCTTCCATATCCGCCATCATCAGAATATCCCCTTCGATACCTTCGGTCAGCACTTCACCCTTTCACTTCCAGATGCTCTGCTTGCGTCCGCCGGAAGAGGAGCTTGCACCCCAACGGTTATCATCCCCTTTGAAAGTCTCGCGCAGCAGGTCGGCATCCCACCAAATCCAGTTGCGGCAACCGGGCACTTCTTCATTGGTCACGTTCAGTTTCTTTCCGTCGGCAGTCAGCAGATACTTATCGGTGCTGCCTCCCTTGCGGTCTTCGCTGGCAAAGCATTCCAAGCCGGGATGGGTAGGGTCAAAGTCCGCCACCATGCCGTCGCCCACGTGATAAGTAGTCTGCCCGATGCCCAAATCAGTTTTCCCGTAGCAGCATCTACCACCGAAACACCGCGCCCGTCTTCCTTCTTGGGCTCGCTCACCATGAACACCTGCATTCCTTCCGTGTCGGGACGCAGTTTGCAGAGATAGGCCTTGTCGCTATGCCCCAGTCCGGATGACCACAGCAGCGTACCGTTATCATCCAGCATACACGAGCCCAGCAAGATTTCATCCCGTCCGTCGCCATCCACATCCGCAGTGACCATGCTGTGTGCACCCATGCTGCGGACAATCGGATTCTCTTCGTCACCGTCCCATCGCCAGGCGCGTTGCAGCTTTCCGTCTTTCGACATCCAGACATCCACTACCATCAGTTTGTAGGTGCCGCGTGCAGCCAGTATGAACGGCGTCTTCCCATCCAGATAAGCCACTCCCATCTGGTTGCGGTTCTGGCGTATCAGGTTTCCGTAGCGGTCGTTGCGTTCGGGTCAGTCTACGCGGTCCATTTCTTTTCCGGTCAGGCCGTCGAGCACGGAGAGGTACTCACTGCCCCCGCACACACGTCCTTTTTCATTCTTCACATAGTCGTCGCCGGCAGTCTTTATCGCCACCTCCGCCTTGCCGTCTCCGTTAAAATCGTAGACAATGAACGGAGAATACCAGATGCCCGGTTCGATGCCCGGCCCCATGTTATAGGTCCACAAGTAGGTGCCGTCACTCAGATAGGCGGATATTTTATAAGTCTTCCCGGTAGTGTCACCCGGCATACCCGGGTCTACATTCGTTTCGGGGGTACGGATGATATAATCGTAAGTGCCGTCACCGTTCAAGTCGGCAAGGGCTATCTTTCCGGCCTTGGCATTGTCCTTCAGGCGGATGGAAGTATAAGGTTTCAGATTGGCAAGCACCGCTTCCTTTTTATCCGAAGCTGTCGGTTTCTGTCCTTTCACTACGGCTTCCACCCAATAGGATGCACGCTCGCAAGGGGTGATATCTACAAAATCGCACGTCTGCGAAATCGCACTCCGGGTGAGGCGTCGCACCTTGTCGTCCGCCTCGCGGTACACATGAAAAGCCGTAGCCGGGGCATCCGACGCCAGCAGGCGCCAACTGAGATAGACCGATTTACCGTCTCGTGCAGGAGCAACGGCCAGCCAACGGTTCAGGTTCTCCACGACCCGTTCTTGTGCAAAGCCTTCAACCAGCGGTTTCGGCTCATGCTTCGGGTCAAGTATTTCGTAAAAGTAATGGCGCTCGCGCGGGTCTTGGGCATACAGCGTGCAGACTGCACAGCAAAGCATCGCCCATGTGTAAAAGTGTTTTTTCATGATAGTTTATCTATTAGTTATTATTGTTTGCATCGGCACAACGAGCACCGGCCCCAGCAATCCACTGGGTACGGGCTGCCAATCGGCATACGTACCCTTCTTATAGCCGAGTGCCGCCATATTAATATCCTTAAATATACGCCACTTCACTCCTCTGCGATCCATATCCGCAATGCGGTTGGCAGGGAGGTTGGTCACTTCCACCTCCAACATGTTCTTACCCGAACGCAGATAGCGCCCAATCGTGCAACGATACGGAACAGCCCAGAGCGTAGCCACCTCCTGCCCGTTGATACGGACACGGGCGCTCTCACGGACATCCCCCAGGGAAAGCATCCAGTCGGCAGCCGAAGCCGGATTATCAATATTGAAAGTAATGGAGTAGCAGGCGGTTCCCATCGTGGTTTGCGCCTCCTCGAAAGATAAATCCGTCCAGGAGCCTAGAGAAACAGCGCCCGGCACACCACTCACCTCCGGAGTGCTCTGTACAAAACGGAAGTCCCACGTTCCGGAAAGAGCAATCGTGTCTCCCGACGGTTTCAGATAGTTCCAGTCCTCCACCTGCACATCCGCATCCGTAAAGGTTTTCAGGATGACGGACGCACCGGATGCCAGCTGCAAGAATACTTCCGTCTTCCCATCCTTGCAGCGCAGACGAGCCTTGCCCGAACTGCCGTCCATCGGATTGTAAAGCATAGCCGAACGAGCCGATACCGCCATAGGTACCCATGCCTCCGTATCCTTCCCGGTCAATGCGGAGATAAAATAATGATAACCGTCCGCATTCGCCCGCCGGATGCAACTCAATCCCAAATCCGTCTTCATCGCCTCCGGCACAGCAGCCGTCTGCGCCAGCGTCCGCGCATAGTCCGTGCCGAAAAGCACGTTTCGGTCAGCGCCGGAGTCCTCTCCCAACTTCTTGATGGCCGCCAAAGTCTCGCGGAACGCACCCCGCCGCTTCTCTATATCGGCAAAGCCCGGCACATCCTCCGGATATTGGTCGAGGAAAACGATGGTAGCTCCCGCTTGCGCCAAGTCCAGCAGTTTATTCAATACATCTGTCGGCATCAGGCGCGCACCGGGAATGACTAGCGCCCGGTAAGCCGTTCCCCCGGAAGTCACAATCCGGCCGTCGCGACAAGTAGCCGTGCGGATAAAGTTGTCGGAAATATAGTCCATATCATAGCCGGCATCATTAATGCGATGCACCGCCTCGATGAAACGGGGTGCACGCTGTGCCATCTTATGTATGTCGAACATCAGCAACCGCCCGTTCTGTTCCCGCCACAAGTCGTAGACCGGCAGATAAACCAGAAAGTCATTATCCGGCTGCCCCATTTGCAGGAAGCTTTGGCAACGGGCGATATATTGGAAAAATGCCGGTGCATCGCGCCATATGCTGTTTGTCGGACTCATATCCACCGTAGCATAAAATTTCCACCCCGGCCAGGCAGCCTCGGCAGGCGAGTACGTCGTGCCGTGAAAATACGTATGGTTGACACCGGAGACAAACATCAGGTCTATATCCGGCTTGCACTGTGACAAGGAAGTGCGGAAATGCTCCGTCAGCCAGGTGAAGGTCTCCGAAGAGGTATAGGGTTTCCCGACTATATGGGCTGCCGAAGAGGCATATTTCAGCATGGAGAGGTCGGAGTCGTTGGGACGCGTCAGGGAGTCTTTTCTCAATCCGCGAATACCGAAATCAGACAGACCGAAGCCCTCGCATTCCGGAATATCCACCGTAGCGTAGAGGTCTATCAGGTTTCCCGGAGAGCCGTGAGCCTGATTTCGGGTTTTGGAGCCATGAAGATGCGCCCAATCCGTCCATTGGCGGGTGAAGTTTTCTTGCAGCAGTTCGCCGAGCGTTTCGCGATAGTCGGAAACGATACGGCGCGCGGCCTCCGTCCGTTCGCCACCGGCAAGAAATTCCGGCAGATGTTCTTCCAGCTTATAACCACGGCGGCGGGAGAACTCATCAAAAAGTCCTTCCGTCCAGTCCGCACCGTAGACTTCGTAGAAATCATTAAAGAAGTTATGGGGATAAGCGGTAGAGACACCGGAAGCATCCCCAGAGAGTTTTTCGGCGAAAGCACGTTCAAACCGTCCGAGATAGGTCTTCACCGCCCGCGCGGAAAAGTGGTTCATCACATACCCCTCGCCACCGGGAGCAGCCCGTTTCACCTTCTGCAAGGTCTTTCCGCAGAAAGCGGCTATCAGGCTCCAGTCTCCTTTCGGAGCCTTCCAGCCGAGCATCCCGTCTTTCACCTTGGCAGTTAGGTCCAGGCATTTTCCGGCATCGGAGAAGGCCATCAGTCTCTCCAACTTGGCATAAGGCTGCTGTTTGACATCTCCAACCTCTATCTTCCCAGGCAGGTTTTCTCCCCCTTTCAACCGATATTCCGTAACAAACAGCTTACACGCCGCATCTTCTATGCCTACCTTAGGGCCACCGAAAGGCCAGCCCGTACCGGTATTCATATCTATCTGCATACCGAGCCGCGAAGCCTCATCCTCCGTATATTGCAGCATCTGCATCCACCAGGGGGAAAGGAACGGAATTTCATTCGCATCATTCCCTTGCACGCCATAAATGGGAGTGATTTCCATTGTCCCCATACCCGCCGCT
The DNA here is from genome assembly GCA_021203515.1 of Bacteroides sp. GTDB lineage: Bacteria > Bacteroidota > Bacteroidia > Bacteroidales > Bacteroidaceae > Bacteroides. The sequence goes on from JAJQAY010000038.1 coordinate 30,017, forward strand.
GCATACGCTTCGAGATTACGGGACAAGTTTTCCTTATCCACCGCACTTCCCATCCACCACCAACGGGCAGCAGGCTTTACCTCGGTCTTTACTTCCGGCCAGGCAACGGTTTGTGCCGATAAGGAGGCAGCAGCAAAGAATACCAAAATAAGACTTAATACTTTCTTCATCGTATAGTTCTATAAATAAGAATTTATATGGATACGCGGACTACACGGACTAAGCGGATAAACACAGACTTTTCTTTTAGAGAGTACTGATAAATACGTATTTAAATTATTGTCCGTGTTCGTCTGCTTAGTCCGTGTAGTCCGCATATCTGTAGGATAAATTATCATTTTTCTAATTCCAAACACCCCATTATGAACGGCCCTGTCGCCTTCGCATCATTATCCCGTATCTTTTCACCTATATAACACTCAAAACTACCATCCCGGTACGGATGTCCGCCCAAGCCGCCTACCTGGCAGCAACGGGTCAGCGTCAGCGTGCCGTCCTGCTTTTCAACCAACAGCTTATCCTTCAAGCCTTTCAGCGCCTTCTCCGCAACGGCACGATATTTCTGGTCGATATATCCTTTGTTCACCGCCTTGGCATACGCATACATACATTGCGACGCCACAGACGCTTCCGGGAAATTACCCTTACGCTTCGGCTTGTCAATCACCTGATACCACAAACCGTTTCTATCCTGATACTTCGGCAATGTTTCCGCCAGTCCCTGAATGTACCCAATCAAATCAGCACGTCCCGGATGTCCCTCCGGAATGAAATCCAACGCATCCACCATCGCCATAAACCACCAACCGATGCTGCGTCCCCAGAAATTAGGCGAATGTCCCGTCTCCGGGTCGGCCCAACGCTGGCTCTTGCTTTCGTCCCAGGCATGATGATACAGCCCTGTCTTGGCGTCATACGTATGTTTATGGCACAGCCTGAACTGCTTCACCGCCTCATCAATCCACTCCGGCTTATCGAACTCCGCACCATATTGCGCCATGAACGGAGAAGCCATATACAAACCGTCCAGCCACATCTGATGCTGATAAATCAACTTATGCCAGAAACCGCCTTCCAGCGTGCGGGGCTGGTTCTTCAACTGGCGGATAAGTACATCCATCGCCATCTTGTAGCGCTCCTCACCCGTCTCGCGATAGAGGTCGAACAAAACCTTTTCTGAATTTATGAAGTCCAGATTATAGCTTGCCATATCGTACAGATGTATTTCCCCTTTTTCATTAATCAACGAGTCCGCCCACTGCTTCACATAGTCGTAATAGCGGCGTTCGCCCGTAGCCTTCCACATCTGCAACATAGCACAGCATCCCACGCCTTGCGCATAGCCGAAGAACAGACGCTTGCCGTGGTCCAACTGATAGGCCTGCGGAAAACGCATCATCTCCGAGTCGGCAAACCAACGGGCATACGACCCCTCCTCCCACGCATCGCTACGGAAAGGAACAGCAGGAAGTCCTGCCTTATTATAAAGATTTACCCAGAAGAAATTACAAAATCCGTAGCGCACGGCAACCGGTTCCTTCACCTGCGGAGCAGATACTTCCAGTAAACTGCCCTTTATCACAGCCGTAGCCGGATAGAAACGACGGTCGGCACCCGCCACCAGAAATCCTTTGACCGGAGCACCTTCCGGCGTCATCAACCCGTCTTCGGCATATTCAAAGCTCAGGATAGCTTTATCACCCTCCACTTTCATTGCTTTGAAAAGCGGGCCGGAATAAACCACCTCCTTACCGTATTGCTTGGCAAGCGCCCACAAAGCCAGACGTTCGCCGGCAACGCGCTTGTTGCGCGGATGAATATCCGTAGAATCGGCGGCATCCGTAATCACTGCCATACCTACATTTTTCAGCCCGCTCTGCCAAGTCTTCAGTTGTGCTTCGCGGATACCGGCAGGCTGTCCTTTGTGCGGGGCAATCTGCATAAAGTAGAAAGGCATATCGGACTGTTTCCACTCCTTGCGCCAGCTATTAATCATATTGGTGAACACCTGCTGATACTTTTCATACCGGATAGCGTTCGACTCTCCCTGATACCAGATATTTCCCTTGACCGTATAACCCACAATCGGGCATATCATACCGTTCCACAGCGTAGAGGGCACCTTGCAATAGTTCTTTTTCTGCTTCACATTCTTCATCGCGAAATCTTCCAGCACATCGGCATAAAGCGGATTGTTCTTCATTACCTCCATCTTCGTCCACGACTCGGCATGTGTGCCGCCCCATGTGGACTGTATCATGCCGACCGGCACACCCAGTTCCTTGTGCAACCTGCGCCCGAAGACAAAGCCCACTGCCGAGAAGTCATATAAGTTCTTCGGGTTGCACACCAGCCATTGCCCCTTGCAGTCATTCATCTCTCCGTCGTGGGCGAGTTGGTGCTCCACGCGGAACAGGCGGAGCTCGGGATAATCCGCATCTTTCATTTCTTCGGCTTCCGTAATCATACCCGTCATCCACTTCTTGTCCGGATGTCGGAAAACGGGATATTCCATATTGGATTGTCCGGTGCAAAGCCAGACTTCGCCTATCAGTACATTATTAATAATAATCGTATTCTCACCGTTCACCGTGACGGACTGACCTTCTTTCAGCGCTGCGGGTGTTTTCAGTTTCACCGCCCACTTGCCGTTGGCCGCAGCCTTGGTTGTCACTGCCTTGTCCGCCCACGACGGTTTCACAGCGACCCTCTCGCCGGGCGCTGCTTTTCCCCACACATTGACTAGTGCGTTCTGTTGCAAAACCATGTTGTCTGAAAAGATTGCAGGAAGCGTCACCTTCGCCTGAAGCGAACCTGCCAACAATAAAAGAAAGGAGAAAAATCCAACTAGCTTTTTCATGTGCCTTTGATAGTTTGATAGAATTAAGAGATAAACATTATTAGTTGTTGCAAAAATAGGGAGTTTGTTCCAAATAACCTCTGAACCTTTTGGCAGTTCTCTTATTGTTTTTGTCGTTTATAAGTACAGTTTGACAAATTGTATAATAAGCCGGTTCTTGTTCCTCTGTATCCGCCGGAGACAAGCCGGAGAGAAAGAAACGCAAGGAAAAGCCGTTTCCGAAAATCAAAGAGATTACAAAAGATAAAGAATGCGATACAAAAGAATAGCAATTTCAGTATTCGCTATACATAAAACCGTATTTCACGAAGATACCATCCTCTCTTATCAGAATTACTTCTACCGACAAAAGCATCCTAATAAGTGAAATCCGGTCATTTTTCCGACTATATCTTCACTTTCCGCCGAGAGAATTTCGTTGCTCACCGAGAAACGAATCGTTCCTCTACGATGATCGATCCGTTCCTCACCGAGGAACGGATCGCTTACTTTCGCGATTATCCCCTTTTCAGGTTATCATTATACATAAAAACATCTGATATATTCACTTTTTCTGCATATTCTTCCGTCTTTTTATGCAGTGAGCACTCTCTTTCGCATTATTTGTCTTCGATGCGCGTCAGCAGAAACCGCCAAACGATAGCATAATGGCAGATTACCGAAAGGATATTTTTCCAATCGGATAGTATAAAAAGAATAAAAATTCTCTCATTTCTGCATATTCTTTCCAAAATAATCCCTACTTTTGCGCCGTTCTAAGAATAATTATACAGAAACATGAAGAAAAAAGCCAATCGGTTAGATGCCATCAAAATGATTATCTCAAGCAAAGACATCAGTTCGCAGGAAGAATTGTTGCAGGCTCTGGGAAAAGAAGGCTTTGAACTGACGCAAGCCACCTTGTCACGCGATTTGAAGCAACTGAAAGTTGCCAAAGCGGCCAATATGAACGGGAAATATGTATATGTGCTTCCCAACAACATCATGTACAAACGCTCCAACGAGCAGAGTGCAAGCGAAATGCTGATGACCAGCGGATTTGTTTCGCTCCGGTTCTCGAAAAACATCGCCGTCATCCGCACCCGTCCGGGATATGCCAGCAGCATGGCGTACGACATCGACAACCGCGAATGCCCTGCCGTACTGGGAACCATCGCCGGAGACGACGCGATTATGATGGTGCTGCACGAAACGGCCTCCCACGAAGAAGTACGAACGTTTCTGTCGGAAATCATTCCGAACGTCAAATAAATGAAGTATAAATGAAACAAATATGCTTGTCATTCTGAACGCAGTGAAGAATCTGCTCCCCTGCCAGCATAAAGAGAAGAGATCCTTCGACTACGCTCCCTTAGATTTGCAGATTCATATAAAGT
>JAJQAY010000089.1 GCA_021203515.1 Bacteroides sp.
CTTCGGGTACTCACCCCCTCCGGCTCCCCCGTTATCGGGGGGGAGCAACCTCCCAAGAGGAGGAGAATTGAGATAGTAAGGGTGTATTAAGTGAGATTAGCGTGAAGCGAATAAACTGCTCACCGCTACTTGATAATTCGTCAGCTTGGTTACTTTATGAATAGCTTTCTTAGCCTTCCGGTCTCCCTCGGGCAATAAATATTCCCAGAAGCTCTTCATCTTCGTCAGCAGTTGTATATCTCCGCCTTGCAACTGCTCTTCGTAACTGCGATACACTTCGGCATGCAGTCGCTTTACTTTTTCCATCATTTCATCGGAAGAAAGTGCCTCTCCCCGTTGATATTCCCCTGCTAAATCCGGATTGGCAAGTAGTCCGCGTCCTATTACGATACCTGCCAATTTAGGAAACTGCCCGGCAATATCCCGTATATCTTCTACCGTGTGCAAATCCCCGTTATAGAACAAGGGTTTTTCGCACCACTCATAGAAGGCCTGAAATCCCTTCAAATCTACTTCCCCTTTATACTGTTGCTTGCCCAGTCGCGGATGAAGAATGACGTGTGACAACGGCAACTCATTCAGCAACGGCAGTAGCGCCAGGCATTCCTCTGTCTGTTCCCATCCCAGCCTCAACTTGACAGAAAACTGCATATCAGGATACTTCTTCACCACATCATTCAGCAATACCTTCACTTCCTTAGGATAGGGCAACATCCCCGCCCCGTTATGCCGCTTTGCCAACATCGGAAAGGGACACCCCAGATTAATATCCACCTCCCGATACTCATTCTCGATGAAAAGGCTCATTACCTGCTCCGCCTTATCCGCATTCGGTACTATCAGTTGCGGTATTAGGTGCAGTTCTTGATTATTTTCCGGCTTTATATCACGCATATCCTTGCGTCGGATTTCTCCGTGCTCCACCCGTACGAACGTGGAATAATAAGTTTCTATACCGCCGAAGATGCGGGCATGTGCCCGGCGGTAGGCTGCGTCTGTGTAACCTTGGAGCGGGGCGAAGTGGATGGGGAGTGTTGTACTCATCTTGTTGCTATTATTTGTTGGGGCAAAGATACAAAAAAAGGGAGAGTAACCTCACGGTCGCTCTCCCCACACATATCAAATTGATTAAGGTCTATTTGATTATTAATAATAAAGCAAGGTTAGAAGTTTACTCTGTAACTACAATTTTGTATTCATGTACCACCGATTTCTCTTGCTTATAATTGCCGTTGGTGCCTACGAAAGTTGCGGTATATGTTCCGGGTTCATCGTAGGTATAGCTATAGTTGTCGATGTTCTCGGTAATATCCTTCAGACCGGTTCCGGCATCGGGCGTACAAGCATTTACAACAAGTAGATTGGAGACCAACCAGCTATATTTTAATGCCGCATTTGCACCTGTACTATGTATCCAGAAATTATTCATATCCACTAAGTTCCAAATTCCGGAGATATTGGGGCGGAAGCATTGGTAGTACCATAAGCTAAGTTCGTAACTTTGGCTGTAGTAGACAGAGCCTTCTGGTCGCTAAGATTATGCTTGTACAGCATGTTCAAAGCCGTTAATCCAAAGGAGCCTGCGCCTAGAGCTGTTTCCGTTCCGTCAGTCATCTTGTTGACAATCTGCATCTTCTGGAAATAGATTTTAGGCTGTGTCAGCGTGTTGTCTACTCCTTTATAGCAGGCAGCAATCACTACTCTTTTACCCAGATAAGGCTTCATATCAATTTCAAAACTCTTGGTATAGGTGGGCTTGGGAAGCTGGTCTGCTTCGATGAGGTCTTTCCAACCGGCGGGTGTCTCCACCATTACAGAGTCTTCCTCGAATTTGTTTTTGTACAATCCGGGGAAGTCGGCATCCGAAATATACAGATGAAAGTTGATTGCATCCAGACTCCCGTGTTGAGCTTGCAGGTCAAATATAAGTTTGGAGCTTTCTATATCACTTTCATCCACTGTAATCCGGTCTCTGTATTGATACTTCTTTCCTGCTTCACCGCTGAAGAAGGTAATGTAGTCAGGGTCACCGTTGAACTGGAACTCCACAGGAGTTCCTTTCTTTACGGTAATGGTCTGGCCGTCGAAGCTGACGCCGTCATTGGTCGCAACATTTATGTTAAGCTTGGCATCTTTGGTGAGTTCGTTCTCACAAGAAGCCAATGTGAGGCTTGCGATACCGGCTGCTATTAATAATTTATTTAGTTTCATATCTTTTGTTTTAATAGTTTAGAAATAGGTTTACCAACCCGGATTGTTCTTAGTGATAGCCTTGTTTACGGCCATTTCACTATTAGGTATCGGGAAGTAATTGTATGCATCGGTTATCTGGAAGAAAGTGTAAACACTGTACTTGTCTCCTCCCGACCAGTTCTCTGCCAGTTGTGCACGGGGAGCCAACGCATTCATACTGGTTATATATTCTCCCCAGCGAATTAAGTCGAAACGGCGGGTATATTCGAAACAAAGCTCCATGGCACGCTCGTCTTTTACAGCCTGACGGAACTGGTCTACATTGAGACCTTCCGGCAGCGAGTCGATGTGTGCGCGGCTACGTACTTTCTGAATGCATTCGTAAGCCAGCGGAGTAGGACCGTTGTTCGCTTCGTTTTCAGCTTCGGCAATCATCAGCAGTACATCGGAGTAACGCAGTGCGGGGAAGTTGATGGAAGTATAGTTCTTATTCTTCTTCTTGTCCTGAGACTCATATTCTCTGCGGTATTTGCCGCAAGCACGTGAATAGTTCTTCTCAGAATCTGCACTTGTCTTTTCGTAGTCTCCTATTTTCTTAGCTGCATCACCCGGGCCGTAGCTGTATGACTTATCCCAGTATTGATTTTCACCTCAGCCATTTTGCCAATCTCAAACTCGCGTGCGGTTACTCCGGTCTTTCCGGCAGCAATGTACGTAAACGGAGCAATACTCCAGTTCATACGGTCAATGTCTTTGTTCTCCATATACAACTCGTATAGTTTCGGAGTAGACCAATAGAAAGCGTAACCAAATCCCGGGTCTTCTTTACCGGTTAATGACTGGTCGTTGGAGAAGTCCGGACATTTAATGTCGATGATATTTCCGATACGTCCTTCAGTTCTTGCTTTTGCGGTGTAGGTTCCGGCAAACTCGATTTCCCAGATACTTTCATTCTTTCCGGTCGTGTTGTATTGGTCTGAGCAGAGGTCGATGAAGAAGTCCCAATAATTGTCCGTCAGGTCGTGTCCCTGAGTCATAACCTTTTGAGCATAGGTGCTGGCTTTCTGGAAGTAGTCCTTGATGGCAGTGGCATCTCCTCCTGTTTTGTCGCGGAAGTGTTCGCCTGCTCTGAACAAGTATACACGTGCAAGGATGCCCCATGCTGCCGATTTGGAAATACGTCCCGGCTTGTAGCCCAGGTCTGCTGCCGACTTCAGATTACCGGCACATTCATCCATTTCTCTGACGATGAAATCATAGATTACCTGCTTGTCTGTGCGGGGAATGTCCAGACCCGTTACGCTATTGGTGGAAGCTGTCTTGAACGGAACGTCTCCCCAACCCTGCACCAGTGTGAAGTAATAGAAGGCGCGCAGGAAACGGGCTTCCGATTTGTATTGCTCGCGCAGGTCATTGCTTATTTCAGGAGTCTGGTCGATATTCTCCAAAAACGTATTGGCACGGTCGATGCCTGAGTAGAGATTTATCCAGAGGTTACTGAAATAAGGAGAACTGGAGTTGGCATTGTTGCAAGCTATGGCACCGGCGGTATCGGGATTACGACCACCACCGTAGTGCGACAAGTCATCACCGGCCACCAGTTTCATGTAGTCGTTTCCGTAGAAACTTTGTGCTGCCAGAGGCGCATATACAGAAGTCAGGAACGAAGCGGCTTCTGATGCGTTATTGAAGTAAACTTCGGAAGTCAGCTTGGTAGGCTCTTTATCCAGGAAATCGCAGGATGCCACTGTCAGCCCGACACAGAAGAATAATATTATTGTTTTAAAAGTTTTCATATATCCAGTGTTTTATGAGATTAGAAACCTAAGTTGATACCGAAACTGATAGAGTATGCTCTCGGGTAAGAAGAGAAGTCGAGACCTGGGGTCAAGGCTCCCTCGCGAATAGAAACCTCAGGGTCGTAACCGGAGTATCCGGTAAGAGTCCACAAGTTTTGAGCAGCCAGGTAGACACGTGCATTGTCTATCTTATATTTGTTCAGGAAGTTCTTCGGGATGGTATATCCCAGAGTTACCGTCTTCAGGCGCAGGAATGAACCGTCTTCTACCACACGTGAGGAAATCACGAGGTTGGAGCTGGAGTTGGTGGCTGCCGGAATGTCGCTGTTCGGATTGTCCGGCGTCCAGCGATTGGCGTAGCTGGCATATTGGTTCAAGTCTTTCTTCTTCTGGAAGCCACCGTTGAAGAACAGACGGTTGGCATTCAGAATATCGTTGCCATAGGACCATTGGAAGAAGACGCTCAAGTCAAATCCCTTATACTCGAAGTTGTTTGTGAAACCGCCGGTATGGATAGGCAGACCACGGCCAATCATAGTACGGTCTTTCGAATCGATAACTCCGTCACCGTTCAGGTCGGCATACTTGGGCATACCCGGTTGAGTATTCGATTCGCTTGTATAGTGAGGAGTATTTCCTTTCAGTGTGTAAGTACTTCCCGACTTGTCGAAGTCTTCATACTTGTAAGTTCCTTCATATACATAACCGTAAATCATACCCATAGGATAACCTATCTTGGCAATGTAGTTCGGCTGGCCATTGAAGTTCTGGTCAAATTTGGCAGTACTTAAGATGCGAACCTGGTTTTCGGCCAGTTCCATAACTTTGTTTTTGTTGAAAGAGATATTGAAGTTGGTGCTCCACTTGAAAGTCTTATTCTGGATATTGACCGCGTTCAGTGTCAACTCGATACCGTCGTTGCGTACTTTACCGATATTCTTCATGGCACTGGAGTAACCGGATGAGTAGGGAAGTTGGGCATCCAGCAACAGGTCGCGGGTAGTCTTGCGATAAAGGTCGACCGTAAAGCCGATACGTTCGTCGAAGAAGCCCAGGTCAAGACCTAAGTTCCATTGCTCGGTAGTTTCCCATTTCAGGTCTTCATTAGGCAATGAGATAGGAGCCACACCGACATTGCCGGTATTGTTATCAAACGGATACACCGTATTAGGAATAGTAGAGGTCGTCACATGTGCCTTTAGCATATCCAGCAATGCATAGCGGTCATATTCACCGATACGGTTGTTACCCGTCAAACCCCAGCTTAAACGCAACTTACCGCTTGAGAACCAGCTCTTGTACTTCTCCATGAACTCTTCTTCTGAGAACTCCATGCCAACGAACCGGAAGGGAAGTAACCGTAACGGTTCTTTTTGCTGAACTTGGAAGAACCGTCCGCGCGGAATGATGCAGTAGCGTAGTATTTGGACATGTAGTTATAGTTGACACGTGTCAGATAAGAGAGCATTGCCCAAGATGATTTTAAAGAACTGCTTCTGTCGAATGTTCCCTGGCTCATACCTGCCATTTCCAATGATTCGTTCGGGATTTGCTTGGTGCGGAATGAATAGTATTCATAGTCTGAATTTTGCAGAGTCATACCCAACATGGTGTTTAGGAAATGCTTGTTCTTGAAATTGGTCTGATAAGTCAGAATGTTTTCATTCAACCAGGTCAGGCGCTGCTGGCGCATGATTTCGGCATTCACTTTATCTGTTGAAGTGGGACCGCCGTAACGTGTCTTAGAACCGTTGAACGTGTCGCTTTGACGGTTGTCGTATGTGTAACCGCCGGATACTTTCAACTTCAGCCCCTTGATAAATTCATATTCCACATATCCGTTGATTTGCAGATTATTGGTGTAGTATTTACGATAGGCGTTCTTCAAGTCCAGGATAGGATTGAAACGATAGTCGTTCGAGGTATCCAGGTCATCGTCCATAACGTTGTTGAGAAGGTCGTCCAATGAGCGGTCGGGGAAGTTGACCGGACGATAACCCCCATACGCTATAGAAAAGGTTGTTCATACCGGAGTATGAGTTTTCGGAAGGAGAACTACCGGTCTTGATGGAACGGGCATAGTTCGTATTCAGGTTCATAGTCAGTCTCCCGCGTTTCACTGTCGTATTCATACGTGCCTGCATACGCTTATAGTTTGATTCCAACAGAATACCATCTTGGTCAAAGTAAGAAAGGGAGGCATTGTAACGCACACCTTCCGAACTACCTGCCAAACGTACATTGTGGTTTTGCTGCCATGCTGCACGGAAGATTTCGTCCTGATAGTTGTTCTGCGCGATGTTGCGATAATCATCCAATGTCCATTGGTGTCCGTCGTAGAGTTTAAAATAGTTCTCGGCAGTTTTGGACGGATCTATTTCGCTCTGTAGTTTCACAAAGTCATAGGCGTCCATCATGTCGAGTTTCTTGCTTACTGTCGATACACCGAAGCTACCGTCGTAGCTGATTTGCGGCTTGCCGACTTTACCTTGTTTGGTCGTGATAATGATGACACCGTTTGCGCCACGGGCATCATAGATGGCGGTGGCTGATGCGTCTTTCAGGATATCGGTGGATTCAATATCGTTTGGATTGATGGGGCTTGCCACGGCAGGATCTTCTACCGGGAAACCGTCGATAATATAAAGCGGAGAGTTATCTTGTGTCAGAGAGTTGTTACCACGAATTACGATATTCATGGTACTACCCGGTGTACCTTCACCGGAACTTACGTTTACACCGGCAATACGTCCTCCCAGAGTCTGGTCGAAAGAAGAAACCGGGGTTTTCAGCAAATCACCCATGTTCACTTTCGATACGGAACCGGTCAAGTCTTTCTTGCGTACTTCCTGGTAACCGACTACCACTACTTCATCGAGAGTCTGTGCATCTTCTGCCATCGTGATGTTGAAAACCTTTTGATTACCTACCTTGATTTCTTGTGTTTTGTATCCGATGAAAGAAAATTGAAGAACATCGGTCGGTTTTACGTTGGGTAGTGTAAACTTGCCCTCCAGGTCGGTAGTGATCCCGTTAGTGATTCCTTTTACTACGACACTAACTCCGGGAACTTCTCCCATAGCGTCGACAACTTTACCTGTAACTTGGCCTCCTGTCTGTGCCTGTATGCTAAATGTACAGCTCAGGAGAATTGCCAGTAACATCAGAATTACTTTTTGTTTCATAAATATTAATTTAATTGGTTGTGAAAAAAGGTTGTTTTATGATGGAATAATCCAACTAATACTAAATCACTCCGCAAAAACACTGTATGTATATAGCAAAAACGTCCGCTTATTGCTCACAAATAATACGAATTCGTATATTCTTTGTGAGCAATAAGCGGACGTCTTAATTGCTATGTAACTGATTTATTGCAGTTTTACTGCCGTATATTTAATTCTCTTGTTACTTCTTCGAAGCTTTTACATTTTCTAATAAACCAGATAACTCTTTTACCTTATCGGGATGGGCCGCCGCCACATTGTTCTTTTCAGAAGGGTCGGTAGCAACATTATATAATTGCGGTTTCGGGTCGTTGCCCAATTCCATTTTCGTCCAGAACTCAACGGCCGGCTTTTCACTGGGCTCGATGTATTTCCATTCTCCCTGAATGATGGACAGCGTATTGTTCAGGTTTTGCTGCACAACGTAATCGCATCCGACGGTATCCGTGCCGAGGAAGTTGCTTAGCTGGTCGCGGCTGTCGGGGCGGCACCGGCAGGGATGGGATAGTTCAACAAAGCTGCCAGAGAAGCATATACATCAATCATGGAGAAGAGAGCCTGTTGCTTGCCCGGCTTGATGCCGTCCGGCCAGCGAACGATGAACGGAATACGTGTTCCGGCTTCATAAGCACTGTATTTACCACCGCGATAATGCTTCATTGGCGTATGCCCGTTCAGCAATTCGCGGGTCTGGTCTTGGTATCCGTCGTCTATCACGGGGCCGTTGTCGTTACAGAAAACGAAAATAGTATTGTCTGCAATGCTCAGGCTGTCGAGGGTGTGCATGATTTCTCCGACGGTCCAGTCCAGCTGCAGGATAACGTCGCCGCGTGTATCCAGGCCGCTTTTCCCTGCAAAACGAGGGTGGGGGGCACGGGGAACATGTACGTCTTGCGTACCCATATATAGGAAGAACGGTTCGTCTTTATGAGCAGTGATGAAGTTCTTCGCTTTGCCCGTGATAACATCGGCAATGTCCTCGTCCACCCAAAGGGCCGATTTACCACCGGTCATCCAGCCGATGCGGGGAATGCCGTTGATTATCGTATTGTTATGGCCCTGGCTGGGTTTCAGCTTCACGAGCTCGGGGTTTTCGAGTCCCGTAGGCCAGTCGCCCACTTTATGATGGTAGTCAACGGTAATCGGGTCATTGGGGTCCAGTCCTACGACGTGGGCATTCTCCACGAAAACGCAAGGCACACGGTCTACGGCAGCAGGGATGATGAACTCATAATCGAAACCGATGTCCTGTGTGTTGGGCCTGATTTCATGGTTGAAGTCCGTCCCGCCTTTAGGCCCTAAGCCCAGATGCCATTTGCCGACGGCAGCGGTGGCGTAACCTTCCGACTTAAACATATCCGCCATCGTGACGCGGGCTGTGTCGATAATCAACTCCGAGTTGCCCGGAGCGATGCCTGTGTTAGCCTGCCGCCAAGGGTACATACCCGTCAATAGGCCGAAGCGGGAGGGGGTGCTCGTAGAAGAGGTGGCATAAGCGTTGGTAAACTGCATGCCCTGTCCGGCAAGGCGGTCGATGTTCGGGGTGCTTACTTTGGTAGCACCGTAGCAACTGAGGTTTCCGATGCCCAAGTCGTCGGCAATCAGGTAAATTACGTTGGGTCGTTGCGGTTGGCTGTTTTTGGCCTCTTGTTTCGATGGACTTCCGCATCCCATCAGGAGCGCTGCGCCGGGAAGAAACGGTAGAAAGTTCGATAAATGCTTCATCGTTCTTAGATTTTTGAGTTAGAATTATGTGTTCAAAGATAAAACGCCTCTATGAAAAAAAGGTGTATAACAGCGTACACAGGAAAGCCGAAATCGTACATCCCGCTTAAGCCTGTTCCTCTTCTTCCTCTTCCTTGTCCGAGCTTTCCCCTTTGCGGCAGGCGAGGGGACTGATGTGGTAAACATCCTTGAAGCACTTCGAGAAGTAGCGCGACGAACTGAACCCTATCTTGTCCGAAATTTCGGTGATGTTCGGTTCCGGATTATTGCGCAACATCAAAGCACCTTTCTTCAGGCGAATGGTCAGGATAAAGTCATTCGGCGTTTGTCCCGTGATGGCTTTCAGCTTGGTGAACAAATTGGTGCGTGCCATAGCCATTTCGCGGGCAAAGGTGTTGGCGCTGAACTCCGTATCGTCCAGATGTTTTTCGATGATGGCGATGGCACGGTCCAGAATATCCTTGTCGATGGGATTGGTGGCAAGCATCTGCGCAAAAGCCTGCGGTTGCTTGCTGAACTTCTCCTGCAACAGGATGCGGGAGTTCACCAGATTATTGCAACGGGAAATCAGTAGGTTCATGTTGAACGGCTTGGTGATATAATCGTCCGCACCGATGCGCAGCCCTTCGATATTCTGTTCGACAGCGGTGCGTGCCGTCAGCAACACCACCGGGATGTGGCAAGTGTTGAAGTCCGCCTTTATCTGCTTGCACAGTTCCGTACCGGACATCCGCGGCATCACGACGTCGCTCACTACAATATTTGGCATTTCCTTCCGCACCATTTCCAGCCCCTCTTCTCCGTCGGAGGCGGTCAGCACTTGATAGAACGGCTTGAAGATATTCGCCAGCATTTCGCGGATGGAGTCGTTGTCTTCCACAATCAGCATTTTGGCATCCGGGTCGCGTTTGATGGGTACATTCTCTTCCAACTCCGCTTTCAGCAATGCATCCGCTTCGGGTTGCGGGACTTCGATCTGCTGCTGTACGGAGTCGGCACTCTTGCTGATTTGCTCTTCCGTAAATACAGCTTCCCCCCAGACGCAAGGTGACGATGAAGCTCGTACCTTTATTCAATTCGCTTTCCACATGGATGGTGCCGTGATGCAGTTCCACGATACCTTTCGTCAATGCCAGTCCGATGCCGGTTCCGGTCTTGTCGGCATCTACGGAGTCCACCGGCTCTATCTGGTAGAAGCGGTCGAATATCTTGTCTATCTCCCGGGCACTGATGCCTTGCCCCGTATCCGTTACGCGGATAACGGCATGGTCGCCTTCCGTCCGTATGCTGAGTGTGATGGTGTCTTCCGCCTTCGTATGCTTGATGGCATTGGACAGCAAGTTGTTGATAACCTTCTGCATCTGTTTCTGGTCATACCACACCTCCAAGGCGTCCGTTTCCTTCTCGAACTTGAAGTTAATCTGCTTGGCGCTGGCATATTCGAGGAAGAGCAGGTGGTTTTCGTATAAGAAGTCCACGATATTGTGCGGACTGACTTTAATCTTCATGTGCCCTTGTTCCTGTTTGCGGAAGTCGAGCAGTTCGGTAATGAGTTCGCGCAACTGGATACTGTTCTTATAAATGCCCAGTATCTTCTTATATACGGCCGGAGTGAAGTTTTGCAACTGTAGCAATGTCTCCACTTGTGCCACAATCAGCATCAGTGGTGTGCGGAACTCGTGCGAGATGTTGGTGAAGAAGCGTAGTTTCGACTGGTTCAGTGCTTCCACATCCTGAATGTGCTTCTGTTCGTACTTCAAAGACTCGCGCAACCGGATTTTCGAGTTATAGGCACTCACCAGATACCATGGCAGCGCTCCCGTTATCAGCAGATAAATCAGGTAAGCGAGCGTCGTCCTGTAATAAGGCGGCAATACATGAATGGTCAGGTACACCTGCGGACAAAGACTTTCCTCCTTATCCTTCGGCTTGATGAGGAGTTTGTAAGTACACGCATTCAGGTTCGTATAAGTAATGTTGTGCAAGCCGCGCGTATTGGTCCATTCGTTGGAGAAACCTTCCAGCTTGTAGAGGATGTCGTCCTTATTGGCGGGTATATAATTGGAGGTGGCAAATTCTATGGCGAACATGCTCTGGTCGGCGTTGAGCGTTATCTCTTGGGTGTGGTACAAAGACTGCTGCAAGATGCCGCTGTCGTCTCCCACCTGTGTCTCTTTTCCGTTGACGATGAGCCGCGAAAGGATTATCTTATAAGGTTTGGGAGTATAGTTCAGTTCCATTTCATGGAAAGAAATCATGCCCCGCACACCGCCCAGGAATATTTCACCGTCGCGGGTCACGCAAAGCGCATTCTCGTTGACGGCAGTCAGCGGGAAACCGTTTTCAGCGCTGTAGTTCTTGAAACTCTTCGTTTCGCAGTCGAAGATGGAGAAACCTTCGTTGGTGATGAGCAGCAGTTTGCCGCTGACGGGCGACTCCTGTGTTTCGTAGATGCAGTCGCTGGCAAGCCCGTTTTTCCCCTTGTCGAAGCTCTCGAAGTCATTGCCGGCAAGGCGGTGCAAGTCCAGCCCGCTGCCCGAAGTGGCAAACCACAGGTTGCCTTTGCTGTCCTGCATAATGTTGTTCACATTATTGTTGCTGAGGCTGTTCGGATTGGCAGGGTCGTGGCGGTAGTTCGTCAATTCGTTCGTATCGAAGCGATAGCGGAACACACCCTCTCCGGTGGCGGCAATCCACAAGTTCCCTTTGTCGTCGAACATCACGTCCACCACCATCTTGATGGTTCTGCCCTCTTTGCTGTCCTTGAACAACTGTCGGCATTTCCCGTCGGCAGGGTTAAAGAGACAAACTCCGTCTTGAGTGGCTATAATCAACCGGTCGCGGTAAGGAGCAATATCCCGGATAATATCGGACGGAAGCGACTCGGCATTTCCTTTCTCCATGCGATAGTGGGTGAAGCGCCCGGAGCGTATATCCAGCCTGTTCAGTCCGCCCAGGTGGGTACCTATCCAGATAATCTCTTTATCGGCATCGTAATAAAGCGCCTTTACATTATTGTGCGAGATGCTGTTGCGCTCCTCCTGCGGCCGATACCATTTAAACTCCCGCGTGCGGCGGTTAAAGTAGTTCAGTCCGCCTCCCTCGGTTCCTATCCACAAGTTGCCGTCTTTGTCTTCGATGGTGCGCCCCACGACCGGATTGCTCAATCCCTTCTTCTCGACAGATGAGCCTACGTAGCGGGTATAAATCTCGTATTCCGGATTGAAGTAGTTGACGCCGCCGAAGTAAGTTCCCAGCCACAGCGTCCCCTGGTTATCCTTCACGATGCACCAGATGGAAGAGTGCGTCAGCCCGTCACTCTGTGTGTCGTTGGCAGTATGGTTTTGGAAGAGTCCCGTGCTTCTGTTATATCGGTTCAGCCCTTTGAAAGTGCCAATCCAGAGGTTCCCCAGATTATCCTCGCAACACGCCCTTACGAAGTTGGAAGAGAGGCTGTTCGGATTTTTGGCATCATACCGGAAGTTCTCAATCGCTCCGTCCGTCTTCACCTGATACAAGCCTTCCTCCCAGCTTCCAATCCATAACTCTCCTTTACTGTCCTGGTAGATGCTGGTGATGTTGCCTTTCTCGATGGGATGTGTCAATTGTTTATCGGCAAGGTCCAGGCGATAGACCCCATTGGTAGTAGTACCCATCCACAGATAGCCTTTGTCGATGTGCATACAGAAGATTTCGAGGTTTCCTTCCGTCAGTTGGTAATAAAGGTCGAAGTTATTAGTCTCTTCGTTGTAGCGGTAGATTTCGTTCTTTTTTCCGATGAAAAGGCCGTTATTGTAATATATGCTGTTGATGTTTCCCTGTATCAGGGTGGTGAACTTCTGCGTGGCGAGGTCGAACTCTGCCACCCCCTTCCGTGCAGAGCAGATAGATTTTGCTGTTATGGTTTCCTACGATGCGTAGCACCGTATTGCAGAAAAGGCTGTTGGGGTCATTCTTTCTCAGCTTGTAGGTTTGTATGTCTTCGCCGTTGTAGCGGTTCAGGCCCTCGCGCGTGCCAATCCATAAAAGGCCGTTTTCATCGACATATAAGCTGTTTACGGAGAATTGGGAAAGCCCGTCGTCGGTCGTAAGGTGGTTGAACATGATATTCTGTCCCTGTGTACCCACAGCAATCATGTTCGTTAAAAGGATGAAGAACAATCGGATAGTAAATTTCTGCACTTTTCGGTTGTTTTTTGAGGTTTCAATCACAAATATATGAATAATTTGTGCAAATGTGGGACAAAGAATGTATATTTGTACTATAAATTAATCTATTAGTGATCATGAAAGACCTTTTATCTATTGTATCTCATTTTCAATTGAATGGTACTGTTCAAGAAATCAAGCCCTTAGGCGCCGGACTTATTAACGACACGTATAAAGTGACGACGGTTGAGGCAAGTGCCCCCAACTACGTATTGCAACGTATCAATCACGCCATTTTCCAGAATGTGGAGATGTTGCAGGCCAATATAAGCGCTGTGACGGCTCATATCCGTAAGAAACTGGAAGAGCAAGGCGAAGAAGACATCGAGCGCAAAGTGCTCCACTTCCTTACTGCCGACAACGGTAAAACCTACTGGCACGACGGTGAGAACTATTGGCGCGTGATGGTGTTCATCCCCAACGCAAAGACCTACGAAACGGTTAATCCGGAGTATTCCTACTATGCAGGCCGCGCATTCGGTAATTTCCAGGCGATGCTTGCCGATATTCCCGATGAACTGGGCGAGACCATTCCCGATTTCCACAATATGGAGTTCCGTTTGAAGCAACTGCGCGATACCGTAGCCGGCGATGCTGCCGGACGGGTGAAAGAAGTGCAATACTTCCTGGACGAGATTGAAAGCCGTGCCGAAGAGATGTGCAAGGCAGAACGCTTGCACCGCGAGGACAAGCTTCCCAAACACGTTTGCCATTGCGACACGAAAGTCAACAACATGATGTTCGACGAGGACGGCAACGTGCTTTGCGTCATCGACCTCGACACCGTGATGCCCAGCTTCATCTTCTCCGATTTCGGCGACTTCCTGCGTTCAGGAGCCAATACCGGACTGGAAGACGACAAGAACCTGGACAATGTGAACTTCAACATGGAGATATTCAAGGCATTTGCCAAAGGCTATCTGGAATCGGCCAAGTCCTTCCTGCTGCCGATAGAGATTGAAAACCTGCCTTATGCGGCTGCCCTGTTCCCCTACATGCAGTGCGTGCGTTTCCTTGCCGACTACATCAACGGTGATACTTATTATAAAATACAATATCCGGAACATAACCTCGTGCGCACGAAAGCACAGTTCAAGCTGCTTCAGAGCGTAGAAGAACATACTCCGGAAATGCAGAAATTCGTCGCTTCATGTATTTAAGAACATCAATAATGGCAGTTGCGATGGGCTTTTGCAGCCTTTCCTTATTCGCGATTAACCCTCAAAACAAAACAATGAAAGAACTGAATGTAAAGAAAGTGAGCATGGCAACCATACCGGTAGACTCGGTACCTGATCTTCTGGACCAGGAAAAGGTCGCTTTCCAACCGATTAATACGGTGAATTGGGCGGACTTTCCCTATTGTCTCGATGTTGAATTTCGTATTGCCCATACGGATGACGCAATCCTGCTCCACTACAAGGTGAAGGAGGCGAGCGTGCGTGCGGTAGCCGGCAAGGACAACGGCCCGGTTTGGGAAGATGCCTGCGTGGAGTTCTTTTCAGTTCCCGCCGGAGACGGAGTATATTACAACATGGAGTGTAACTGTGTAGGCCGGTTGCTTATCGGTGCCGGCAAAGAGCGCACTGGTCGCCAGCCCGCACCGCAGGAAGTGATTGATAAAGTGCAACGTTGGTCGTCTCTCGGCAAGGAGGATTTCCCGGAGAGAGTAGGCGAATGCAGTTGGGAGGTAGCTTTGGTTATTCCTTATTCCGCTTTCTTCCTGCACAACATCACCTCTTTGGATGGCAAGAGCATCCGCGCCAACTTCTACAAGTGCGGCGACAAGTTGCAGACCCCTCATTTCCTTTCATGGAACCCCATCGGCCTGCCGACTCCGAACTTCCATTACCCGGAGTTCTTCGGTATGCTGAATGTTGAGTAAGAAGACTAATTTTATTAGATAAGGCTGCAAAATCATTTTGCAGCCTTATCTATTGTCTTTTTGCTGATTGTTCCCTGCTTGTTCCTGTTCCCTGCTCTGTATCTATTCCTTCCTGCTTCTTGTCTGTTTCGAAAAATTTGAAATTCAGTTCACGAAATGACTTGAAGAGATGCTTTATTTTATCGAATAGTCTTACTATAAGGTTATTCTCCCATGTACAGTGAATACGTAAGAATACCTGCGTCAAGGTGTCTTCGTCGCTCGGTTGCTATATCCACAACATATGAGAGTTGAAGTCGAGAATATACAGATAGCAATCTTTGTGCACGACAACCAGAAAGCCGTTTAAATAGGATAGGCTGAAAATATCATCTAATGAAACTACGTGTTCACATTTGAGTTTGTCCGAGTCGGGCAATGCGGACATGAACAAAAGAAAGTTATCTAGCACTGCATAGCTACGCCATTTGTCCGGTGTGCCGAGTTCTTTCAGCTTTTGGGAGTTCGTTTGCTTCTTCATCGTCCGGATGACGGACAGCATGTTGTAATCTAAGGCGTTCATTTCTTCTCTTGAATTAAAGTATGTAAAATCGCCTTTACCCCCTTTTGAAAAAAAGAAGGATCGGACGTAGAATTCACATTTATCCAACGAGAGGTACTAGCAATACCCACACAACCAATAAACATACTCACACGCCCGACCCTATGTCGTTCGCATGAAACAGATTTATTGAGATTGTGTTTTTTGACTAAAATAAAATTGCTAGTTTTCTCGCTGTCAAAGACTGTCTCAATACGCCGTATTTCTCCTCGGCTTATTGGTACAAAGATAGTCTATTAGTCAGGAATTACAAAGAACTAAGTCCTTTTTTTACAGGAACGAGAGAGCCATTTGTTTCCCGGTGGGGAACGAACCGTTCCAAGCAATGAGGATAAAATGGATCAGTTGCAAAACCTGGTGGATTTTAGCTGCTATTGACTGGCATTTAATTTGTATTCGTACGTGTTATGAGCCAAATGTCTTCACCACAGAAGGCACCCACCAAGTTTTACGACTAATTCTAAATAACATTAGTAAGCGACAATGACAGATAACAGTATCAGAAAGAAAGCAAACAAACTTTTCTGCTGACATTGCCGTTTCCGTAAATGTAGTAAAATAGAATTTGCGTGTATAAAAACAGAATGAATATAACGGAATATTGCATAATATCCAACGTTTATGCAGTATTGGGTAGCAAAAAGTTAATACCCTGGTAGTAGTATGTTCACTTCTCAGTAGTAGTATGTCAACTTCCTACTAGTAGTTTATTAACTTCCCCGGTGAGGAACGTTCCGTTCCTCACCGGGGAACCTTATTTTCTCCACCGGGGAACGAGGCGAAAGGTATCACAGAGCGCTTTGAAACTCCATTTGAAACGGGTATATTTCAGTATTCTACTGGCAGTCTGTCGATTACAAAAATCCGTTCGCGTTTTTACGCCTACAAGGATAGTCGGACGCAAATAGCGCATTCTGACGCAAGTAGAAATGCAAAATGTCAAAATGAAACTTTTATTCATACCCGTACGGTTATGAATTAATTGTGTTTTGAGTCAGTTTGCGGACTATCTTAACCCCCCTCCTCCTGGGAGGAGGAGAGTTGAGTTACTCTCATTTATGACACGCTCGTTGAATTATCATTTACTTCATTTCCGTTCCGTTATGAATAATAGTTAGTATTACACAACTCACAGAAAGCATCCACCAGGTTTTGCGGCTGATCCGATAAAATTAGGAGCAGCACCTATGGAATATAACAAAAGTGGGGCTTCATCGGCAAAGGATGAAGCCCCACTCTTATTAGGAATTGGCAGTAGTGGTTATTTCACAATTCCCTTGGATGTTTTAATAAAGTTGATGATATTATGTATTTCATCACTCATCGGCACTTGGTCTTCAATCTTCTGCAAAGCATCGTGTATGCTGAAGTTGCCTTGGTAGACCAGGCGGTATGCGTTGACAATGTGGCGCAAAACACGCTCCGGCACTTCATTCTTATGCTGAAGAACCGCTGCATTGATGCCGTGGTACACCGCCGGATTGCCATTCATAATGACGTAGGGCGGCACATCTTTCGAGATGCGGCAACCTGCCTGAATGAGAACCCAGCTTCCGATGTGGGAGGCTTGGTGCAGAATGACGTTGCTGCTCAGGATGGTGTAGTCGTCTATCTGGCATTCGCCGGCCACGGCAGTCTTGATGCCCAGCACGCAATGATTGCCGATTTGTACGTCGTGGCAGAGGTGTACGCCATCCATCAGGTAGTTATTATTACCGATACGGGTGCATCCGTCGGCGTATGTGGCGCGGCTGATAACTACGTTCTCGCGGATGTCGTTGTTGTCGCCGATAACCAGTACGCTTTCTTCACCCATATAGTGGAAATCTTGCGGCTCACTGCCCAATACAGCACCGTGATGCACTTTGTTTCCTTTTCCTATACGAGTACCTTTGAGGATTTTTGCGCCCGACATGATGACACAATCATCTCCGATTTCCACATCGCTTTCGATGTAAACGAAAGGCTGAATGGTTACATTCTTACCGATTTTTGCGGTAGAATCTACTGATGCTAATGGACTAATCATAGTTTTAATGATTAATGGTTAATGTTCTTCTCTTCCTCCTCCCAGTGCCTGATACAAGCTGATTACAGCCTGCATGCGGTCGAAGGTGTCGGATACTTCTGAGAGTTGGGCGCTGAGGTAGGATTGCTCGGCGGACAAGACTTCCAGATAGGTTGATGTGCCTAAGTTAAACAAATCTTTTGTATCTTCCGAAGCTTTGCGGGCAGAATTTACCTGCATGTCGCGCGAAACGGCTTTCTCCGAAGTCATCTGATACTGATACAAAGCATTGCTTACCTCGTTTCCTGCGTTGAGCAGAGCGGTCTGGAACTGGATTTTGGCTTGTTCTTCCTGCGCCTTAGCTTGTTTCAGGCGGGCGATGTTGGCGCCGCGGTAGAACAGCGGTTGAGTCAGCGAGCCGATTGCCGAAGCCAGCAACTTGCTGGGATTGACGATGGCCGACCCTGCGCTGTTAGTCCAGCCTGCCGACCCGCTTAACGTAATCTGCGGATAGAAAGCGGCACGTGCGCTGTTGGTGTCGTAATAGCTTACTGCCAATGACATCTCGGCTGCTTTCACATCCGGACGGTTGGACAATAACTGCAAGGGGATGCCTGCGGAAAATTCGGTAGGCAGTTGTTGGTTTTCCAATACACCGCGTGCAATGTTCTGTGCCGGTTGGTTCAGCATCAGGCACAAGGCATTTTCTGTCTCGCGGATGCTTTGGCGTATATCGGGCAACGAGGCCATTACCTGAGCGTAAGCCGTGCGGCTTTGCTCTACGGCGGCACTGTTTGCCATAGCGGCATCTTTCATGGCTTCCACGGTTTCGAGGTTGCGCTTCAGTATGTCGCAGGTGGCTTCGCTGATTTGCAACTGGCGGTCGAGCATTAATAAGGTATAGTACATATTGGCTACGTTGGCTATCACCTGTGTCTGCACGGCTTGTTCGTAGAACTGCGTCTGTTTCAGTGAAACCTGTGCCTTACGTTTCGGGTTGAGCAATTGGCCGAACAGGTCGATTTGCCAGCTTGCCGTCACGGGCAGGGAATAGGTCTGTGTAGCCTTTCCTTTATCCCAACTGCTTACTGTTCCTTGCGGAGAAAGAGTCAATGAAGGCGCATGAGCCAAGCGTGCCGACATAAGGGCGGCTTGTGCCTGCTTCACGGTCAAGGCAGCGCTGCGCAGGTCCGCATTGTTGACGAGCGCCTGTTCGATAAGTGTCTGCGACTGCGGGTCGGTGAACACTTCCTTCCAAGGCAGATTACCGAAGTTGGCAGTGTCGGCGGCAAGTGTATCGTTGACGGAAGTGGTGTCGCGATACAGTCCGGCAGCCGTGATGTCATCGGGTCTGTCGTATGATTTGTAGATGTGGCAACTGCTCAAAAGAGCCGTTGCACACATCAAAGTTATAATCTTCTTCATAATAATCGTATTTTAGTGATTAGTGTTTAGTGTTTAGTGATTAGCCGTCATAAACTAATCACTAATCACTAAACGCTAATCGTTAATCACTACTTAGTATATTGTTCAATTTCCGGTTCTGCATCCGAGTTATCCACATCTTCCCATTCCATCGGCTTGAATTTCTCTTGCAGATACTGGAAGGCTACGAACAGGGCGGGCACAATGAAAATTTGCAATATCATACCGATTAACATACCGCCGATGGCGGAGGTACCCAGTGTACGGTTACCGTTGGCTCCTGCACCGGTGGCAAGCATCAACGGGATCAAACCGACAATCATGGCCAAAGACGTCATCAGGATAGGACGCAAACGGGCAGCGGCACCCAGTACGGCTGCCCATGTAATGCTCACACCCATCTTGCGGCGTTCGAGGGCGAACTCTACAATCAGGATGGCGTTCTTTGCCAACAGACCCATCAACATGATTAATGCAATCTGCATGTAGATGTCGTTGGACATGGAGCCCATAATCATCTTCATGATGGAGATGTTGCCGATGGCGCTCATACCGTTGACAAACAGGAAGCTACCCAACAGACCGAACGGAATGGACAGCAATACGGAAAGCGGCAGTATGTAGCTTTCGTACTGTGCACTCAGCAGTAAGTAAACGAAGACGAAGCAGAGCACGAAAATCAGACCGGTAGTGCTGCCACTGGTTTCGGACTCTTCACGCGCCATACCACCGAGCTCGTAAGCAAAGCCGACAGGCAGATTTTCTTTCGCAACTTCGGAGATGGCAGCCAGTGCCTGACCGGAAGTGTAACCGCTGGCGGGACAACCATCACCTTCATAGAGGTATAAAGATTGAAACGGCTGATGATGTCCGGTCCGTACACCTTCTTGATGGAGACGAATTGGGTGATGGGGCCATCTCGTCACCGTTGCGCACCTTGATGCTCGACAGTGATTCGAGGTTCTTCGTAGCCTCGGGTTCGGCCTGTATCATCACGCGGTACATCTTACCGTAGCTGTTGAAGTTGGAAGCATACAGACCGCCGAAGTATCCTTGCATGGTGCTGAGGATGTCGCTCGGGCTGAGGCCTGCCTTCTTACAAGCAGCAGCGTCGATGTCCAGCATGTATTGCGGGAAGTTCGGATTGAAGGTCGTCTTGGCGGAGTTGATTTCCGGGCGTGCTTCCAAAGCGGCACTATAGTTTTTCACTACGTCGAAGAAGTGGTTCAGGTCACCACCGGTCTTATCCTGCATGTTCAGCTCGATGTCGCTGGATGCGGAGTAACCCGGGATCATAGGCGGAGCGAAGAACAGTACCTGTGCTTCCTTGATAATCTTCTGTGCACGCATAAAGAGCGTGATATAAACAATGTTGGAGTTCTGCATCGTGGAGCGTTCTTCCCAGTTCTTCAGCTTGATGATGATAGAACCATAGGAAGGTCCCTGACCACCGATGAAGCTATAGCCGGAGATGACGGTACGCGAAGCTACGGCAGGCTCGGCAGCCACCAGGCTGTCTACACGGTGCAGCACTTCCTGGGCGCGCTCTTGTGATGTGCCCGGAGGCAAGGTTACTACACTCATGATGGTACCCGTATCTTCGTTAGGCACCATACCCGTCGGGGTAATCTTCATGAAGAAATCAGCAGAACGATAGAGCCTACTACCAGTCCGAAAGACAACCACTTCTTCTGGATGAAGAAGAGCACACGCTTCTTGTACTTCTGCAACAGGTTATCGTAAGTGGTATTGAATGCCGTGTGGAAGCGGCTTACGAAGGTTGATTTCTTTTCGCTGTGTTCTTCGTGAGGCTTCAGGAAGATGGCACACAATGCCGGACTCAGCGTCAATGCATTCAAAGCAGAGAAACCGATAGCGATAGCCATCGTCAGACCAAACTGGCGGTAGAACGTACCTGCCGTACCGCCCATGAAACTCACCGGGATAAACACGGACATCATGACCAGCGTGATGGAAACGATGGCGCCACCCAATTCACTCATGGCGTCGATGGAAGCGGCACGGGCAGACTTATACCCCTGGTCCAGCTTGGCATGGACGCCCTCGACGACGACTATGGCATCGTCGACCACTATCGCAATGGCAAGCACCATCGCCGAGAGGGTCAGCAAGTTGATA
Source organism: Bacteroides sp. (assembly GCA_021203515.1). Lineage (GTDB taxonomy): Bacteria > Bacteroidota > Bacteroidia > Bacteroidales > Bacteroidaceae > Bacteroides. Next base: position 21,212 of record JAJQAY010000089.1, read on the forward strand.
CTGGAACCAATCAGTTTCAACACGAAGAATGTGGCAATCAGGGCCACCGGGATGGCGATGGCCGGAATTAACGTGGAGCGCATATCCTGCAAGAAGATATATACCACGATAAATACCAGGATAAATGCCTCGATCAATGTCTTCACAACCTCGTGGATAGAGGCGAAGAGGAAGTCATTGGCACTTTGGGCGATGTTTATCTGCAAGCCCGCAGGCAACTTCTCAGAATAGTCATTCAGCAAGCTTTCGATGTCGCTGATGGTTTGTGTTGCATTGGTACCGGCCATCTGGAATACGATACAACTGACTGCCTTATGACCGTTTACGGTATTGTTGAAGCTGTAAGTCAGACGTCCTAACTCGATTTCGGCAATGTCCTTCAAGCGGAGCACTTCGCCGTTCTCCAAAGCCTTGATGACGATGTTCTCGAATTCCTGGGGTTGCTGCAAACGTCCTTTGTAACGGATGGTGTACTGGAATGACTGCTTGCCGCGTTCACCGAACTGTCCCGGAGCGGCCTCGATGTTCTGTTCTGCCAATACGGCCGCCACATCGTTAGGGATCAGTTTGTATTGCGCCATGATATCGGGCTTCAGCCAGATACGCATGGAGTAGTCCGTACCGAGCACCATGGCATCACCCACACCGTTGATACGCTTTACTTCGGGGATTACGTTGATGTTGGCGTAGTTTTCAAGGAGCTCGATGTTGTATTGGTCGGTTTCATCGTAGATGGAGAATGCCATCAACATGGAGGTCTGTCTCTCCTGTGTCGTTACGCCGACTTTGGTTACCTCGGCAGGCGGCAGACCTTGTGCCATGGAAACGCGGTTCTGTACGTTGACGGCTGCCATGTCCGGGTTGGTGCCCTGCTTGAAGTAAATGGAGATATCACCGGAACCACTGTTGGTGGCGTTGGAGGTCATGTACATCATGTTCTCCACACCGTTGATCTGGTCCTCCAGCGGTGCGATGACGGAGTTCAATACCGTTTGGGCGTTGGCACCGGTATAGGTGGCACGTACCGAAACGGTAGGAGGTGCGATGTCCGGATATTGGGTGATAGGCAACGTTGCCAGACCAATAAGACCCAGTATCACTATCAGGATGGAGATTACCGTTGATAGTACCGGACGGTTAATAAATCTATCTAATTTCATGTTATTTAGTGATTAGGGTTTAGTGATTAGTGATTAGCATCCCACAGGCTTGCTCATCACTAATCACTAAACCGTTAAACGTTAATTAAACGCAGTTTGGATATTGCCTTCTTTCTGGTCTTGCAAAGCTTTCTGATATTCCGCTTCTTTCTCGGCAGGAGTGATGGGGCTGATGGTTTGTCCGTCTTTCAGGTTCTGTACACCTTCGATTACAATCTGGTCGCCTGCTTTCAGACCGCTTGTCACGTAGTAATATTTGCCGTCATCCAGTTTGAATACTTTCACTTCGGTATTCTTCAGGGTGTTGTCGGATTGCAGGACGAATACGAACTTCTTGTCCTGTACCTCTGTAGTGGCCGACTGCGGTATCATGATGACATTCTCCATCGGGTTGGGGAATACTACTTTACCTGTGCTTCCGCTACGCAACACATTATGATTGTTGGGAAAGAGAGCACGCATCGTCACCGAACCGGTTGTCTGGTCTATCACACCGCTGATGGTTTCTACGCGTCCGCTGTCAGCATACATTGTGCCGTCGATAAGTTCCAGTTGTACATCGGGCATCTTTTCCAAAATTTCTTTGATGCTGCCGCCTTCGCGGATCTGAGACAACAATTGTCTTTCGGTCATGGAGAAGCAAGCATACATTTCGGAAATATCGGCAACCGTAGTCAGCGGAGTAGCCGTAGAAGGACTTACCAAGCTACCTACACGGTAGGGGATAGTACCTACGACACCGTCGCTGGGACTGGTTACGCTGGTATAGGACAGGTTGTTCTTGGCATTTACCAGTTGTGCCTCTGCCTGTGCCAGTTGCGCTTTTGTCTGCGCCAACTGGTTTTCGGCCATCTGCAAGTCGAAGTCGCTGATAATGTTTTTCTGGTTCAGTGTACGTTTGTTGTTTACGGTCAGTTCCTGCGTGTTTACGGCAGCCTTGGCTGTTTCAACGGCAGCTTTGGCGGAGTTTACGGCAGCCTGATACTGTACGGGGTCGATGCTGAACAATACTTGCCCCTTGCGTACTACAGAACCTTCGTCTACGTGCAACTTGGTGATGAAACCGCTTACCATCGGACGGATTTCTACATCTTGTTTACCTTTAATAGTAGCCGGATAGCTGTTTGTCAAGTTAGCAGTGGTAGTTTCTACTGCAATCACTGCAAATTCGGGAGCTTTGCCCGTGTTCTTGCTGTCTTGTCCACAACTGCTGAGCAGCGCAAGGCAACATGCTAATAATGCTAATTTACTCTTCACACTCTTTTTATTCTCTGTATAATTTTATTCTAGTTACTCTGAAGGAATGTGTGTAAATCGTGGTAGAAAAAGGTTTGTATGCGAAAACTAAGAAACTCCTTTTAGTTTTCGCTCGCAAAATTATCCTTTTATATGTATATAAGTTCTTAATATCCTAGTTTTTAACTATGTTTTATATATGGTTATAGGTAAAAGGTGGTTTTTGATTAAAATACTGTAAAGCATACTGCTAATTACCGGATAACTTTTATTTTTGCACCATGTTAGATTATAAACAACATAATAGGAGGAAGCCGCTTTTCCGTCGGTTAACGGGAGCTGCCGCAATTGTGGCCGTTCTCTATTCTTGTGCCAGTGTAGGACGCTTGGAGGGTGGTTCGATTGACGAAGAGCCGCCCCGTTTTGTCACAAGTTCTCCATTGCCGGGTGCACTTCATAACAATAAGAAAAGAATATCAATAGAATTTGACGAGTATATCAAGCTGGAGAAGGCCAATGAGAAGGTGGTTATCTCGCCTCCCCAGGTGCAACAGCCCGAGATAAAGGCGAGTGGCAAGAGAGTGATTATCAACCTGCAAGATACACTGAAAGCAAATACTACTTATACGGTGGATTTTGGAGATGCCATCCAGGATAATAATGAGGGAAATGCGTTGTCGAGTTTTACGTACACATTTTCTACCGGCGACCGGCTCGACTCGATGGCTATTGCCGGAACCTTGCTCGATGCTTCCAATCTGGAACCGGTGAAAGGTATGCTGGTGGGTTTGCACGCCAATCTGGCGGATACGACCTTCACCACACTTCCTTTCGACCGCGTAGGAAGAACCGACAGCCGCGGACAATTCTCCATTCGTGGAGTAGCTCCCGGGAAATACCGTATTTATGCTTTGCAGGATGCCGACCAGAACTTTATGTTTTCGCAACCTACGGAAGCCATTGCTTTCAACGACTCTATCATCATTCCTTCGATGGAGGAACGGGTGCGGCAGGATACCTCCTGGGTAGACTCCCTGACTGTGGATACGATTGTAGAGCGGAAATACACTTATTTTCTGCCGGACGACGTGTTGCTGCGTAGCTTCAAGGAGAAAACCTCTTCGCAACGCCTTATGAAAACCGAACGCCTGACACCGCAGAAGTTCTCTTTCTACTTTACGGCACCTGCAGACAGCCTGCCTTTGCTCAAGGGGCTGAACTTTGATGAGCAGGATGCTTTTATCGTCGAGCAGACCACGGGGCGGAACGATACCATTCATTATTGGATAAAGGACTCTTTGCTCTATCAACAGGATACGTTGAAGATGAACCTGACTTATCTATATACGGATACCCTGAAACAACTTGTTCCCCGTACGGATACACTGAAGCTAGTGTCGAAAATCGGCTATAAGAAGTTGAAAGAAAGGGAAAAGGAGGAAAAAGAAAAAGCGGACAAGAAGAAAAAGAAGAAGGATGAAGAGGAACCGGAACCTACTACTTTCTTGCAGATGGATGTGTATGCACCCTCTGCGATGGATGTGTACGACTACATCACATTAACCTTTACGGAACCGATAGCCAGTATAAATGACACAGCGTTGCATATGCGACAAAAGGTAGACTCCTTATGGGAAGATGTGCCGTTTGACTTTGCACAAGACTCGCTGGATTTGAAACGGTATAATGTGTATGCGGACTGGAAATTCGGAGAAAGCTATGAGTTTGAAGTAGATTCAATGGCTTTTCATGGCCTGTATGGCTTGTTTACCGATAAGGTGAAAAAGGAATTTAAGGTGAAGAAGCCGGAAGAATACGGACAGATATTTTTCAATGTCACGGGGGCGGACTCCCTGGCATTCGTAGAACTGCTGGATGCCCAGGATAAGGTGGTAAGAACCGTTCCTGTGGTAGAGGGGAAAGCAGACTTCTATTATCTGAACCCGGGCAAGTACGGAGCTCGGCTCATAAACGACACAAACGGGAATGGAATATGGGATACAGGCGATTATGCAACTAAACGACAGCCGGAAATGGTTTATTATTATCCGCAGGTATTGGAATTCAAGGCTAATTTTGATTTAATCCAAGACTGGGATGTGACGGCAAAGCCGTTGGATAAGCAAAAGCCGGAAGAACTAAAAAAAACAAAAACCAGATGAAGACAAGAAAAAGAATAACCGGAATAGCCGCAACAATAACAGCAGCGGCAATAGTGGCCGGGGACGTAGTTATTAAGCAGAAGAGACTGTTTGCCATCTGCTTGTTGGCAGGGATTTTAAGCATGGGCAGCATTATGCCCGCCCAGGCCCAGTGTGAAGCGCAGAACGAAGCATTCCAGTCCGGCGAACATGTCATATACGACTTATATTTCAACTGGAAGTTTATCTGGAAGAAAGTGGGGTTGGCAAGTCTGACAACGAATGCCACGACCTACCATTCCAAACCTGCCTACCGTTTCAATCTGCTCTCCGTGGGCAGTAAGAAAACCGATTTCTTTTTTAAAATGCGTGATACGCTCGCCTGCTATGTGAGCGACAGGCTCGAACCGCTTTATTTCCGTAAGGCAGCGGCCGAAGGCGACCGTTATACGGTAGACGAGGCGTGGTTTTCATATCAGGACGGCATGTCTTATGTAAAGCAGAAACGCACGTGGCATAATCCCGTCCGCGAACCGCAAGAAATGGAGTATAACGACAGTCGTTGCATCTTCGACATGCTGAGTATCCTGGCACAGGCACGTTCCTACAATGCGGATGATTACAAAATAGGTGAAAAGATACTTTTCCCCATGGCGACAGGACGCAGGGTGGAAGAGCAGACCCTTATCTATCGTGGCAAGCAGAATGTGGAAGCCAATAACGACACGACTTACCGCTGTCTGGTATTCTCCTTTGTGGAATATAAGAAGGGGAAGGAAAAAGAGGTCATCACCTTCTTTGTTTCCGATGACAAAAATCACCTTCCCATACGTCTGGATATGTATCTGAATTTCGGTTCGGCAAAAGCGTTCTTTAAGAGCGTGAAAGGTAATCGTTATCCGATGACTTCCGTTGTAACTAAATCCAAGTAAAGACTGTTACAATGTAAATGGTAACGTGTCTCCTTTTCTGAATACGCTGGACTCGAACGTTGCAATCAAATCCCCCTTCTGGTTGGTGATGTCAATCTGATAATATCCGGTGGTCCGTCCGATATAGCGTTCGCAGGCCTCGGCGTATAAGGTATCGCCCGGGCCGCTGCTGCGCAGGAACGTGATATTGGAAGAAAGCGACAATGCCAAAGTTCCGTGCGAATTGGCTGCCGCCGCCAATGCAAGGTCGGCAAGGGTGAAAAGCGCTCCGCCCTGCGTGCGATGTCCGGCATTGAGATGTTCTTCCGTGATGGCAAGGGATGCCTTGCTATATCCTTCTTTTACTTCCAAAAGCACTACGCCGACTCTACCGGCAAAATGGTCTTTCTTAAAAAACTCCTGTGGGGTCATATTCTCTATTTTGTGGTTAATAATTCGGCTGTTATCGTTTGAAAACAACTCTCTTTGGACGCAAATGTAACAATTTTAGCTATTAATTGGATAATTTAGGTGGGTGATTTCCGTCGAACCGCCCTACATTTGCCTACGAAAATTCGTAAAACATTAATTAATAAATCCTTTATTATGAAAACAGCTCTTACTTCGTTGGGTATTTCCCTCCTTGTTTTGGCAGGTTGCGCAGGACAAAAGAAAACCGAAAGCAACTTTATTCAGGAAAATATTGATAATGCGGTGGCACAGCACACTATCCAGACGGACATTATCGAGAAATCAGGCAAAATTCTTAATCCGCGTACTATCAATGACGACGGCAGCATCCGCTACGTACCCATCGATGACTGGTGTTCCGGTTTCTTCCCCGGCAATATCTGGTACACGTATGAGCTGACCGGTGACAAGAAATGGTTGCCGTTGGCAGAGAAATATACCGAAGCATTGGACTCTGTGCAGTATCTGACCTGGCATCATGACGTAGGTTTCATGATTGGTTCCAGCTACTTGAACGGATATCGCTTTGCTCATAAGGAAAACTACAAGCCGGTCATCATCCAGACGGCAAAATCATTGTCTACCCGTTTCCGCCCGGGTACCGGTGTCATCCAGTCATGGGATGCGGACAAAGGCTGGCTGGGTAAACGTGGCTGGAAGTGCCCGGTTGTCATCGACAATATGATGAACCTCGAACTGCTGTTCGAAGCTACCCGGCTTTCGGGTGGCTCTACTTTCTATAATATAGCAAAGAAGCATGCCGATACTACGATGGCAAACCATTTCCGTGCCGACAACAGCTGCTACCACGTGATAGATTACGACCCCGAAACCGGTGCGGTTCGCGGCAAACAGACAGCACAGGGATATGCCGACGAGTCTGCATGGGCTCGCGGACAGGCTTGGGCTTTGTACGGTTATACGATGTGTTATCGCTATACGCACGATGCCAAGTATCTGGAACAAGCAGAAAAGATTTATAACTTCATCTTCAACAATAAGAACCTTCCGGAAGACTTGGTTCCCTACTGGGATTATGATGCTCCCAACATTCCGAATGAACCGCGCGATGCTTCATCGGCAGCTTGCACCGCATCTGCTCTTTACGAGTTGGCACTTATATCCCCAACAAGGGTTATAAAGAAACGGCAGACCGGATTATGACAAGCCTGGCTTCTCCCGCTTATCGTGCCGAGGTAGGTACAAACGGCAACTTCATCCTGATGCACTCCGTAGGCAGTATTCCTCATGGCGCGGAAATCGACGTGCCTTTGAGCTATGCCGATTATTACTTCCTGGAAGGCTTAATGCGTAAAAGAGACTTGGAGAAATGAGAATCCAGTTCAGTATATTGCTAGGCGGTTTGGGACTGTTTGCCTTGCAGGGCTGCAAAGCCCAGCAGGCAGAACAAGCCGCACAACCTAATGTGATTTATGTTTTCCCGGACCAGTTCCGCAACCAGGCTATGGAGTTCTGGGAGCAGAAAGGTTTCCGCGAGAAGGTGAACTTCCGGAACGACCCGGTGCATACTCCCAGCCTGAATGATTTTGCAAGGGAGTCTTTGGTGCTGACTTCTGCCATGAGCAACTGTCCGTTGAGCAGCCCTCATCGTGGTTCGTTGCTCACGGGGATGTATCCTAACAAGAGCGGTGTGCCTTTGAATTGTAATTCAAACCGTCCTATCAGTTCCTTGCGCGAAGATGTGGACTGTGTGGGCGATGTATTCAGCGATGCCGGTTATGACTGCGCTTATTTCGGTAAGCTGCATGCCGATTTCTCCACTCCTAACGACCCGGAACGCCCGGGCAATATGTGGAAGACCGCGTTCCTGCATGGGATGCCTATACACCGAAGGAGCGCCGTCGCGGATTTAATTACTGGTATTCTTACGGCACGTTCGACGAACATAAGAACCCGCACTACTGGGATACGGACGGCAAACGCCACGACCCGCACGAATGGTCGCCTTTGCACGAGTCGGGCATGGTTGTTTCTTATCTGAAGAATGAAGGCAACGTGCGCGACCCGAAGAAGCCGTTCTTCATCATGGTGGGTATGAACCCTCCGCACAGCCCGTACCGCTCGCTGGACGACTGCATGGAGCAGGACTTCGACTTGTACAAAGACCAGCCGCTGGATAGCCTGCTCGTCCGTCCCAATGCCGACGCCAAGATGAAAAAGGCGGAAAGCGCCCGCTACTATTTCGCTTCCGTAACTGGTGTAGACCGTGCTTTCGGACAGATACTCGATGCATTGAAAGAACTTGGGCTGGATAAGAATACGATTGTAGTCTTTGCCTCCGACCACGGAGAGACGATGTGCAGCCAGCGCACGGACGACCCAAAGAACTCTCCGTACTCCGAGTCTATGAACATACCGTTCATGGTTCGTTTCCCAGATAGGATAAAGCCGCGTGTAGACGACCTGATGCTGTCTTCTCCGGATATTATGCCTACGTTTCTGGGTTTGGCAGGTTTGTCCGGTTCTATCCCGGCAGATGTGCAGGGACGTAACTATTCACCGCTTTTCTTCGATGGAAAGGCAGATATTGTGCGCCCTGCCGGTGCGCTCTATATCCAGAACCTGGATGGCGAGAAAGATGCGGACGGTAAAGTCCGTTCCTATTTCCCCTCATCACGCGGTTTCAAGTCGGCTCATTACACATTGGCGCTTTACATCGACCGCAAGAACCGTCAGTTGGTGAAGAGCCTCTTGTTTGACGATGAGAAAGACCCTTATCAGATGAATAATCTTTCGCTGGAGGAGAACCCGGAAATAGTGAAGGAACTGTGTGCGGAAATGGATAAAGTGCTGAGGGAAATAGACGACCTTTGGTACGAGGAACGTATTCTGTCGGATATGATACCCTACGATAAGTGATAATATAACTGTTGGATAATCGATTTTTTGTTAATAGTGGAGAGGCGCTTCTGTGAAGAAGTGCCTTTCTTGTATCCGGTGCATCCCGGTCTGTTTCGGTGGCGGATGAACCATCGCGTAACATCGTTGTTTCTATATTTCGGAGTCAGGTCGATTTATGCAGAGAAGAATGAAATATAGATTATTGGTATGGATGTTGTTTTTCCCCTTGTGGCTTGGGGTGCAGAGCCGTCCGAAGGTAGCTGTTGTGCTGAGTGGCGGAGGTGCAAAGGGAACGGCGCATATCGGTGCTCTGAAGGTGATAGAAGAAGCGGGAATTCCTGTGGATTATGTGGTGGGAACCAGCATGGGCGCTCTCGTAGGCGCCCTGTATGCCATAGGATATACGCCTCACCAACTGGACAGCATGGTCAATGCGCAAAACTGGAAGTTCCTGCTGTCCGATGCTCCCAATCCGAAAGACATGTTGCTGGACGACCGACTGAGGTCGGAGCGCTATGTACTTTCCATCCCTTTCACCCTGAAACCGGCCGAGGTGTTGGACGCGGGGATTATAAAGGGGAAGAACCTTGCGCGGCTGTTCTCTGTCCTGACGGACGGTTATCAGGACTCCGTCAGCTTCAACCGCCTGTCCATTCACTTTACCTGTGTATCCGAGAATTTGGTGAATGGCGCAGAGGTGGTGTTCCATGAAGGAATTCTGGCAACGGCTATGCGTTCCAGCATGTCGATACCCGGTGTATTTGCACCTGTCTATCTGGATGGCAAGGTGCTGGTGGACGGTGGAATGGTTAATAGCTATCCGGTGGACGTGGCGTTGGGGATGGGCCAACCTCGTCATCGGGGTCGATGTGCAAAGCCCCCTGCTAGATGCTTCCGAACTGAAATCAGTGAAGGACATCTTCGGACAGATAATCAACCTGCAAGGAGAAAAGAAGTATCAGGAGAACCTGCGCAAGACGAATGTATATATCAAGGTCGATGTTTCCGGCTATTCTGCAGCGAGTTTCACCAAGGAGGCGATTGATACACTGATAGATAGGGGAGAACGCGCGGCAATGGCGGACTGGGACAAGCTGCTGGCATTGAAAGAGGAGTTGGGACTCCCGCCCGATTACCGTCCCCGCCGTCCGGGGCCCTTCCCCATACCCGATGCGGCGGAAAGTAAGGCTATCCCTGTGGACTCGCAGATTGCCGCCCCTGCCGTGCGGGAAAACAAACTGAATGTCGGCATCCGTTTCGACACGGAGGAGTTGGCGGCTTTACTGGCAAACGCGGATTTCTATTTCGGCAAGGAGAAGAACTCTCAAGTCAATCTTACGGCACGCCTGGGCAGGCGCACAATGGCGAGACTCGGCTACAATTATCAATGGGACAAGGGTTGGCAGACGGGCTTGCCTATCAGTTCGACTATCAGGATATTAACATCAATAATGAAGGGAGACGGACACTCGACCTGACGTTTACGCATCAACTAATTCGGGCAGCGGTGGCAAAGGACTGGAACAATATTCAGGTCAGTGCCGGCGTTGACTTTGAGTATTATCGCTATCACGACTTGCTGTCTCTGGAGCTGGTAGATGCTTTGCTGTTCCCGAACGAATCGCTGTTCAGCTATTATGCAGGACTTTTATATAATAGTCTGAACGGCAGGAGTGTCCCTACGGCGGGTATGTCGTGGGCGCTGACTTACCATCTGTACACTGACGACCTGTTCCAATACAGGGATGGGCATCCCATATCTGCCTTTGACGCCCATTGGCAGGGATGCTTTACTCCCTTCAGGAACTTTACTATCCTGCCGTCCCTCGACGGGCGCACCTTGCTGGGTGGTAGCGACTATGCTTTTGCCGTTGCCAATATGGTGGGCGGTAGCATTGCAGGGCGCTACATGCCGCAGCAGATTGCCTTTGCAGGCATCAATCGGGCGGAAATGGCACCGGGCACGTTGGTTGTTGCCGGACTGAAACTACGTCAGCGCATTTCCAAGAACCAGTATGTGACGCTGACGGGTAATTATGGGCGGGATTCCGGCAAACTGCACCATATTTTCGATGCTTCGCAATCGTCCGACTTGGTTGGAACAGGCATCGGTTATATGTACAATAGCTTCTTGGGGCCGCTGGAGGTGGAGTTGAATTGGTCTAATCAGACAAAGAAAGCAGGGTGGTATGCGGGCTTCGGATTTGTGTTCTGAAGAGCGGCACTATCCTTAAGAATAACTATTTAAAACGTTTGCCTTTTACTTGAGTTTATAGTAAAAGAGGATAGGGTTAGCCTCTTCATTTATATTGTCAAGAAGTTCTATGAGCTCTGAAGATATAGCTTTCCATTAGGATTTTTACCCAAAAGTGTTCTTAAGTTTATCAAGGAGGAAGCGGGTACAATAAAGCAGATAGCCTCCTCTTCTCCTGCTATGGGTGTATATTTGGGTAAGGGAAATTTGTATTTGGAGTTGTTTATGACATTATATTTTGATAGTGTACCGTCTGTTTTGGATAATATGTATATATGCCACCGGGTAAATTTGTTTTAAACACTACGTTCTTTTGTGCATTTATGACATCCGTCATTAAATAAACAAATTTGTTTCTAATGGCATAGTTATTAAGTTCTTTGCAATCATATACCTTATTCTTTGCATCTTCGGGAAATGTCTCTTTTGAGAAATCGATATGATAAAAAGGATTAATCTCTTCTTCTGATATTTCATAAATTGTCTGGTCAAACTTTCTTGTAAACATGACGGGGACGAGTCGCTCAATTGATGTCCTTCAATGAAACAATATAGCGCCAACTCTTTCAGCGGCTTCAATGTTTCGCTTGTATGGCCATCGTGCAGAATTGTTATTGAATATTCCGTTGGGTGATCATTGGCATAAGTATCATTCTCTAGGTATGTATAATCGTTGTCAACCATAACGAAATTGTAATAGGCAGGTAACTTTTGGCTATTGATGAAATTGCCCAGACTATCAAATCGAAGCAGAGCCGATGGGTCAGTCAGCAGTACCAACTCATTTTTCTTTTTATCAATGGATGCGTCAATAATAGAAGCATATTTCCCCTTGACCTCCTCCAACTCGGCGAAGTGTGTACTTATGTTTACCATTTGTATCAAAAACGACTACTTGTTTTCTTCTTTTATCAAGAATGTATAATGTTTGATTCCACTCAATTACTTTGTTAACCCGGGCAATTAATGCTTCATCATTGGTTTCTAAACAAATAGTATGCGGTGCATATAAGAATGTAGTATCCTCTATTGATTTCTCATTGACTTGTAAAGTTATTGTTGGCTCATTCCCATACTGGGATGTAGTACATCCTGCCCCAAGGGCTAACAGACTGGTCAACATGAGGGTATTGATTGCATTCTTCATGGTTAGTTTAATACCCTAGTTGCAAGATCCATGTTGATGTCATACTCACACTTTATTATACCTGAGCCGTAACAATCTGTTTCTGTACATACAATTATATTTTCTATAATCTGTTCCCCATTAGGACTTATTGTATAAGAGGGGTCTGAGTCGTATGTGTTAGTAATCTTTTGAGCAGAACCATTTTGGTAATCGTATTCATTTTGGCCTAGTACCTCAATATTTGCCAGTATGATATTACTTAACTCTTTCTTTTTCATTCCTATGGAAAAGTTCACACTACAGAAAATTGAACCCACAAATAGTAAGGCACAAAGGCTAATAGCTTCTTTCTTTTTCATCATTACTATATTTAAGATTAGTAT
>JAJQAY010000044.1 GCA_021203515.1 Bacteroides sp.
GGTTAGTATTATTACTATTCTCAACTCTTACATTAATTTGTGGAATTACTACATCTGTCAAGGCACAAAGCTCTGATAATAAAAAAGAGATTGGAGTATTGAAAACTTTAGGAAAGGAGGATGATATGGTTATTATTTCTCAAGCAACTTCCGATTCACAATCTTGTAGTAATCTTGGTTCTCCAACCGGTATGCAGGCTATGTTTGCTTTTCTTAAGAAGAATATTAACTATTCCTCAACAGCGATCGAAGAAAAGATACAAGGAGATGTGATAATCGATTTTACTGTGACCCCAAAAGGTGTGGTAGCCAATGGCCGGATAACGAAAGGACTTCATCCCGATATAGATAAAGAAGTACTTGGGGCTCTAAAAAGGATGCCTGTATTGTAGCTTTCAGAAAAAGAGAGGCAGAAATTTGATACGGATTACAAAATTACGATGAATTTTGCTTTACCAGATGGCATATCACTGACGAAACCTACGATGTCGATTACAGAAGTAGAAACGGAGAATTTGAAGATGACTGTCATGAAAGGGGAAAAAAGGAATGAAACAAGTGGTACTGTAATTGTTTCTACGGCATCTGCTATGTATACAGAACCGAAGAATTTGGAAACTACAGTAATAGAGTGCAAATCAAATAGTTATATTATAACTGATCGTGATTCATCTGGTGTGAATAAAGATATAATTCCAACAAAGCAGGTAATTATGATGACTAAAGGAGAGAAGGTTGAATAGCTAAATGCGAGATATTTATGTGCGTACAGTAAAGTGATATAAACAGTCCCTAATTATGCAGTGAAAAACTATATATGGCTCATTTGGGAAAGGAATGTTACTCTGCTGAGAAATGGACAAGAGACTGACCGAATTTTTAATTTTTCGGTTAGTCTCATTTTTCTCGGAAACACGATGATGTTATATAAATGAGGATTAAACGTTGGCAATGAATAAATCCATATATGAATATTGAATATGAATTTGAAATGCAATCAGAAATATAATTTGTGTGATGAAAATCCTACAGATTGTCATTTTGAACTGAAGACTTTCGTACAAGGAACTACAGCTCAAAATGACGATTCAAACATCAATTATCTCATTTATTGTCAAAGTGGACATGCTAGAATATTGAGTAGCTTTTTCTACAATGAAATACTTTGTGCGGGAGAAATTATGTTTATTCCCCGCCAAAGTGAATGTAATGGCATAGCCTTGAGTGATATTACGATCTTAGTACATAAATTCAATAATACGGTCTGTCGGAGTGAAAAATGTATTCTTAGCTACCTTCATTCTCATCGGCACATCCAATCCGAAATCTATTGCTGTAAACTGATTGTCCCAGAATCCATACGAATTTTTATGAACGGGGTTATTTCCTATATCACGGATAAAACGCATGACTCCGAATTGTGGTATATGAAACACAAGGAACTGATATGGGGATTCACCCGCTATTATGGTGCGGAAGAGTTGCGCTCGTTTTTTCACCCTATGATCGATGAGCAAGTGCCGTTCCGAAATCTTGTAATGACACACTACCGTAAAGCCAGCAATACGGAGGAATTGGCGAGACTGTGCGGTTATGGTGTGCATACCTTCCGCCGGATATTTAAAAACGAATTCGCAACACCTGTGTACCGGCGGCTTATTCAAAAGCGGGCGGAACATATTAAATATCGATTGTCAATGTCGTATATCCCTCTTTCGGACATAATCGACGAGTTTAATTTTTCTTCCGCGCAACATTTCAATAGCTTCTGTAAACAATATCTGGGTGATACGCCGGGTAATTTGCGGAAAGAGAACGACACTTCCACGAAATAAAACATCCGTGGTCATTTTCTGTTAGTATATGATAATTTTATATGATAGTCTATCGCATTGATATTCGTAACTTTGCGCCCGAAATCAAAGAAAATGTTTAATGCGGATAAAATGTGAAGAAATGATACGGGAGGCGGATAACCGGATAGCTGCCATCGACCTGAACGGAAATCATATTATCCGGGATTGTAAGGCAATACTTGTTTTTCTGAAAAAGAAGCTGACCGAAATGAAAGAGTTCATCCAATCCGAACCTTTTGAGAATGATGGCGAAGAAATCGCCTTTTTCAAACAGTACAAACCGAGGGTTGTGGCTCCATTGTTTTATTTCCACCATATCCTGCGTATTGAGAGCCAACGTCCACTGGGCGAAGAGGAACTGGACGGCTACTACGAAAAGCAACAAGAGGAACAGAAGATGTTCTTCGACCGCCATGTGGCATTTTTCCAATATTACCGCAGCGGAGCTACTTATATGGATAACTACTATTTTCTGCGTGGCAGGCACGAAAACACTATTGATGTGGACGTGTGCCATCTGGACGATGAAACGGAGTTCAGCACAGGATACGACCATCTTGTTGCCCGTATCATGGCAATGGAAATGCTGTACGCTTTCCTGTCTGTGAGGCGTAACTGCCTGCGAGACGTAGTTGAAGGAGTTCCCTCAGAATTGTTGAAATAAAGGGTACATATAAATGGACGGGCAGCGCCATTGACTTGATGGAAATAGTGTATGGACTGAATGAAATGGGTTCTATAAACAACGGGGAAGCTCCTATAAATGAATTAGCCACATTTATAGGTATACTTTTAAACATTGGCATCCGGGATTGTTACAGCGCCTACACCGACATGAAGCGACGCAAGAACGACAGCCGTACGTACTTTTTAGACAAGATGCGGGAACGGCTGAACAAACGGATGGAGCAGGACGATGAAAAAGAACGGAAGCGGAAATAAGATTTCGCAGCGAAATGTTTACGATAAGTGCTGCTTTTTGTGTACTTTTACCGACGCAAGGTATTTATATTCAACACCTAAAAGCACGTAGAGAACAATAATAAAAATAAGATGAGAAGAAATTTAGTAAAGAACATGGCAGTCCTGTTGCTACTGACAGGCTGTGCCGGACAGAGTAATTATGAAAAGGCGATTGCCGATTTTGTGCAGACAGATAAAAGAGGTACTTGGACGGATTTGCAATTCAAAGTGATTGAAATGGGCGAGCCGACAGATATAACGGTCAAGGATAGCATTGCTATTCTCACAGAAAAATTCGATGCTGAAAAGTCTAAACGCCTTGCCACGCTCAACGAAAGTATCGCCCGTAACAAGCAAAGCATGGAAAAGGAGCGTTTCAATTCGATGAAAGAGTTCTATCAGAAATTGATAGACAAGAATCAGGTACTTGTGGATTCGCTTATGAAAACCTCTGTGGAATTGCCCGACGCATATAAAAATGTAGCGGAAACAACCGTGCTGGCAAAGGAAATTACTTGCAAGTTCTCCATTATCAATCCCATGCTTAATAATGCCAAACAGGAGATTGCGGAAAATTTCATACTCAATGCCGCCGGAGATAAATGCTACAGACGGCACAGCAAGAAAAAATAATCATTCGGATATAATCTTATATAACAGATAACGGCAGCAACCCAAAAAGTTACTGCCGTTGTTGTTTTTATACATTGTTATATATAGGGAATGGAATTACCCTTTTTGCTGCAACAGATGCGATAGTTCCGGATCGTCGGCTATGCGCTGCAATTCATCCGACACTATTTGCTTTACCTCCGCTTTGATGCGGTTGTAATTCTCCTGTATCTGCTTCTTCATCCGGTCGTTACCGTTTTCATCGGTGAAGTCGGTAATGACGGGTATCTTCTTGTAAGCGGCTTCCTCCCGCTTCACCTTGTCGGCATCCACCACAATCTCGGCATGGAAGATTTTCTGCTCGATGCGCTCGGTGAAGTTATCCGATACGGAGCCGACGAACATACCCTGCGTAAGCCCTGAAATCTTGCTCGGCGGGATAAGGGAATCCATCTGCGTATTGATGGAAGTGGATTTGTCATTGCGGTTGATAGTGATACTCTGCCGTTTCTGCAATACCTTGCCAAAGCGTTCACTCAACGTCTTGGCAGTTTCGCCCACTACCTGCCCGCTGAATATGTTGCCTACGGTATTCATCACGACCTTCGCCTCCTTGTCCCCATGGTCGCGCACCAATTGCGAGAAGTCCTGAAAGCCCAGACAAACGGCTACCTTGTTGGAACGTGCCGTCGCAATCAGGTTGTCCAGCCCCTTAAAATAGATGGTGGGCAGCTCGTCGATAATCACGGAAGACTTGAGCATCCCTTTCTTGTTGATGAACTTCACGATACGGGAGTTGTACAAGCCCAAAGCCGCACCGTAGATATTCTGGCGGTCGGGATTGTCCCCCACACAGAGGGTTTTCGGCTCCTGCGGATTGTTGATGTCCAACGTAAACTCACTATCCGACATAACCCAATAGAGTTGCGGTGAAATCATCCTCGAAAGCGGAATT
The DNA here is from genome assembly GCA_021203515.1 of Bacteroides sp. GTDB lineage: Bacteria > Bacteroidota > Bacteroidia > Bacteroidales > Bacteroidaceae > Bacteroides. The sequence continues at coordinate 4,387 of JAJQAY010000044.1, forward strand.
TTGGCGGATGCAATCTGCCCCTGCAACTGCTCAGCCGCTCCACCGAGCCACGCATCCATGAAGGGAGAAAGGTAGTTTTCGAGTTCCGGGTATGAGGTCAGAATGGGGAAAATATCTTCATACCGGCGGTTCAATAGTTCGATGGCATGGGGAAACGTGCAGTATCTGCCACCCTGATAAATTCGCAAGTACCAGATGACGGCGGCGAACAGGATAATCGGTGACTCCACAAAAAATCACCCTGCTTCTGCACCAATGATTTATTGAGGTTAAGCATAATGGTGTACGCCGATTCGTAAGCATCCGTAATATCCTCCATGAAATCCGGGTGAATGGGGTTACAACGGTGGCTGCGGCGGGGATCGTCAAAGTTGATGACATAGAATTTCGGCTTTACCTTGTAACCGTCCTGATTGTTAATCAGATGGTTGTAGGCAATCATCGAGAGGTCGGGAAACTTGAAATCATACACGTATTGAGAGAAGCCTTTCTCTATCTGCTGTTTGATGAATGAATTTACTATTGCATAGGATTTTCCCGAACCCGGTGTACCGAGTACGATAGAGGCACGGAACGGATTCACGACGTTAATCCAGCCATCGTTCCATTTCTTTTTGTAATAGAAGCGTGTCGGCAGATTCACGGAATACTCGTTCTCAATGAGCCTCGTTTCCTGTTGGAAGGATTCGTTTTCCGTGTTGAACACGTCATCCATGAGGTTATTCTTCAACAGGCGACTTATATACAGCCCCGACATCAGGAGGCAGATATAGCCGACCGCCATTGTGAAGATATAGATAGCGGTATTAGCCTCTATGCCCAATGTCAGCGACAATATCCACCAATTCAGAAAGAAAAACACGAAACCCACGCCTATGAACGTCCAAATTTTCGTCCATGTGATTTTTTCCTCCTTTACGCCCGACGTGCCCAGACAGGAAAGTCCGAGTAGCAGGACGGCAAACAGCTTGGTGTAGATGATACAGCCGAACAGCCCCGCCGTGCGGTGGAAGTTCATCAGGATTCTATCGACCACGCCGATATTCACCCCCCATAGCCGGACTGCCTCGTAACAATACCAATAGATATTGATTACGACAAATAATATACTCACGGCACGCAAAAAATCCATGATTTTCGCCAATGCCCTCAAATCATCTTCTTGTTGTGACATACTGATTTTGCTTTTTAAGTTCTACAATTAAATACCTCTTCCTTTCTTCTTTTTCTTCTTGCGCTGCATCTTCCGACGGAACGCTTCTTCCTCCGGATCTGCGCCGGATACAATGGATAGGTCGAACATTCCTCCGGTGACCGAATCCTCACCGGATTCATGGACTTGCTTCGTAAACGGCACGAACGGTTCTTGTTCTCCGGTATGCTGTTGCGGTACGGTAGTGCCTATTCCCGCCGGTATCTGGCTGCCTGCTGCAATCACCCACTCCTGCAAGGCATTCGCTGAAAGTTCCTTGCCCATGCGTGAGCCGTTCAGCACGCAACCGGTGTTGTGATCGATGAAGGTCGCACCGTAAATCCTGCCAGTATCGGTTTCCCGCAGTACGGTGTCGATGCCTTTGGACTTCAACATCCCGACAAGTTCATCCCTGCCGGAGGCTTGCCGGAGCGTGTAGAGAATAACCGCCTTTGTTCGCCCGGCAAGCTCCTTTTCCTTTATTTCGGTTCGGGAGGCGGCGCACCACTTGTCGAACGTCTTGTATCCGGCGTGCTTCCCGAAATGGGAGGCTTTCAGCAGATTGCCGGTCTTGGTTCCCGCATCGTCCGTCGCCGAATAGACAAAGCCCCTGTACTGCCTGCCGTGTACCTCGCCCCGTGCCTCCTCTACGGTGATATTGTAGAGGGATAGCAAAGCACGGTATTCACCGAGCGATTGGAAACGGTAGTTATCCGAGAGGGCTTTCAGGACGTTACCGACCTGCCGTTTCACATTCTCCTCAGATGCGTCCACCTTGCGGAGTGCGGCTTGTTCCAACCCCTGCCTGCTGTTTCCGGACGGGTGCAGCCCGTACTTCTTTTCCAACGCATTGGTCGCCCGTTTGCTCCGGCGATGGATGTAGTCGTTGTTGAGCCGCTTGCCGTCCTCACCCACACGTATGGAAACGATATGCAGGTGGTGGCGGTCAATGTCCTCGTGCTTGAACACGATGTATGGCTGATTGCCGTAACCGATTTTCTCCATGTATTCCCGTGCGATGTCGGTAAGCTCCGTATCGGTCAGCTTATCTTCCGGATGCGGGTTCAGTGAGATGTGGATAACAGGCTTCTCGGTACGCATACGGGCAGGAAGATACCTTTCAAAATCTGCTGTGGCACGGGCAATGTCCACCGTTCCCGTACCATTATCAAGGATTTTGTTGGAGGCGAGCAGCTTGCCTTCACCCTCGTTTACCTTCTGCCCGTTGTATGCCAACGCACCGTACAGAGAGTTTCCTACATTGATGTTCGCAACCATTCATGCTCGAATTTCTGTGTCAATGCTATAATTTCACGGCTCACCGCTACAAGCTGGCGGGTGGTTTCTTCCAATTTATAAAGCAATGCCATCGCTTTTTTCTCGGAAAAATGGCTCTTGAGTTCCCTTACAACTTGGTTGTAATTCACTCCGATCCTGCGGAATTGGGCGTTCAGGTCGGAGAGTTTGGCGTAGTATTCGGGAAAGGAATTATCTACTTTAATGACCTTGAATTTTCCCCCCCCGAACACACGGGCTTTGATAAATACCGCTTTCGCGTACTCGCCCGACTGCTCGTACATGGTGAGGAAACGGGCGTGTTCCTCGTCATCAAAACGCACCATCACGCAGTGCGTCTTGGGGTTCAACTTCGGGATGCGTCCCGTTCTCTTTGTCTTTTCTTTCATCTAACGTGGATTTTAGTGGTATCACGACAAAAGCCACTCTTCAATGCCTACGGCAGTTTGGGGCAGTCCGACTTCGGAGGACAGCCCGGCTCCCTGCAAGGGCAAGGTGTAGCGGGTTACCCGCTGCCTTTTGAGTTACTCAAAAGACACCTTGCTCTATTCTTGTGAATAGAAAAATCCGTCTGGGGACGGATTGCAGTCAGTCTATCACGGTTGCCATTCGGACACGAACAGTATGCCTTGTCGCTTGGGTGCAAAAGTACAGCCTTTATCCACCTGATTTTCAATACTGAAAGTGCCACAAGGTTCCATACGGGAGCCACAAGCTGCCACCCCTTTGCAAAACGATACAAGTGAAGAATATTCGTCGTTTATTTGCCGGAGAAATGGTTGTACGGCGGGATAAATATTGGAACAAACCGATAACGGGACGTTCTTCCCAAAGTACAAATTCACCAATGACGAATGCGATAAACATCCCGATTATGCAACGGTGATTTCAATCGCCATTTCGATAACTGACGGTTGTTTTCAACCTACCATGCTACCACCCAACGTTGAGATGTCGCAATGTTGGGCAGTTGATAGGTCGGAACGGATAGCCGGACAAATAGTACGATATACAGACTATTGGAAAAATGAATATCGGAAGGTATGAACAGATAAATAAATGTATAACTATTAAAAACAATGTAAGAATGAACGAACCTATTTATGTAGCTTTTTCCACGCAGAAAGGTGGGGCGGGCAAAACGACTTTGACGGTACTTACCGCAAGTTATCTTCATTATATCAAGGGATATAATGTGGCAGTAGTGGATTGTGATTTTCCACAGTACAGCATCAAGGATATGCGGGAGCGTGACATGACATCGGCGACAAGCGACGACCATTACAAGGCAATGGCTTACGAGCAGTTCAAACGCCTGCAAAAAAAAGGCTTATCCCGTAATAGGCAGCAGACCGGAGGACGCACCCGACAATGCCGCCAGACTTGTTGAGTCGGGGCAGCCTCTGGATTTTATATTCTTTGACCTGCCGGGAACTATCAACAATGCGAGCATCGTTAATACGATTGCCACGATGGATTATATATTCTGCCCCATAGCTGCGGATCGTGTCGTTATGGAAAGCTCTATCCGCTTTGCTTCCATCATTCACGAACACATGATAAGCACGGGCAAAACGAATGTCAAGGGGCTGTATATGCTGTGGAATATGGTGGACGGGCGAGAAAAGACAGAACTGTATGGAATGTATGAAAAGGTGTGCGCGGAAATGGCACTTCCCGTCATGAAAACATTCCTGCCAGATAGCAAGCGATTCCGTAAGGAAGCGGCGGCAGACCGCAAGCAGGTATTCCGCTCGACTATTTTCCCTGCGGACAAGATATTGGTACGTGGTAGTAATCTGGATACCCTTGTGGACGAGATACTGACCATCATAAAAAAAAGTAGGCTATGGCGAAAAAGTTAAAGATAGACACCATCGATGAGAATTTCATTATCAACTCTTTCAGGCAGGATGAACCCATACCTCCAACGGTAGAAAAACAGGCGGAGGTACGGGAAGAGGAAGAGCCGGAAGAGGAGGAAATTCCGATGCCGACCAAACAACCTATTGAAGAACCTCGCCGCCGGAAACAGAAAGCGAAGGATGGGGACTATCAGGAGTTGTTTCTCAAAGAAGCTGAAATATCAGCCCGTTTCGGAAAAACGGTTTATGTGCGCAAAGTCTATCATGAGCGGATACAACGGATAGTAAGGATTATCGCAAAGGACGAAGTGTCTTTGTTCAGCTATATAGACAATGTGCTGGCACATCACTTCGCTACCTTTCAGGACGATATAACTGCATTGTACAACGAACGTAACGATTCAATTTTTTAAGTATGGAAACTATCTTGATATGCCTATTGCTGCTTTATAACGCATGGCTGGTACATTATATCCTGTTTGGAAGGCAGCAAAGAAACGATGCTCCGGCAGAGAAAAAAACCGTCCATAAAGCCGCCGAAAATGGTAGATGATATTGTCGGTAAGAGCCGCTTCAAAATACAACCGAAAGTGTCACAAGCTACCATCCCGGAGCCACAAGCCGCCACAGAGGTTGAATGTGAGGATGTTACGGATATTGCCGTTACATTTGCCGACGGAAAGGACGAAGAACCTGCGGCACGGATACACGATGATGAGCTGGACGAAACGTTTTCCGACATCCGCATGAGCGATATTCCCATAGGATATGCGGACGGCGATGAAGGGGAACGGACACCCGCCAAAAGGTTAGCCACCGGAGCCAGCTTCGAGGAAATAGGGGAAGCGGTGAACATCGCCGATAACCCGAAAGCCACAGCAGAAGAGCGCAGGCGTGCCGGACAGATATTTTCGGATATGGAAGGCAACGAACTTTTCAACAAGATGATTGGAAGTAACCCTGAACGGGCGAAAAAGATAACGGGGTTAATGGATGAAATTTCCGGTAAGACTATCTCTGGGGAGGGAAAGGCGGTCGGGAATGTAGTCCATCCCCAAAATATAACCGAAGCACCTGCGGACATCAGCGGGTTCGACATCCGGGATTTTGTGTAACGATTAAAAAAAGTAACGGACAATGAAATAGAAAGAGTACGGGTAAGCGGAGTGCTACCACTAAAATTCACAAGTAAAAAACAGTATTAACCGTCGCGGGAACTTATCCAACTCCTGTGACACAATCAAAAAGTATTTATGACAAAGAAACAGATTCTTTTCTCGGCAGCCCTTATGATGGCTGCATCCTCCGCAATGGCACAAGGTAACGGCATGGCGGGTATCACAGAAGCAACCAACATGGTGACTTCGTACTTCGATCCGGCAACAAAGCTGATTTATGCTATCGGAGCCGTTGTGGGCTTGATTGGCGGAGTCAAGGTGTATGGCAAGTTCTCTTCGGGCGATCCTGATACCTCCAAAACTGCCGCTTCATGGTTCGGGGCGTGTATCTTCCTGATTGTCGCCGCCACTATCCTGCGTTCATTCTTCTTATAATCAAGGATATGTCAGAGTTTCCAATCAACAGGGGGATTGGAAAGTCGGTTGAGTTCAAAGGGTTAAAGGCGCAGTACCTATTTATATTTATAGGAGGTCTGCTTGCCGTCTTTATCCTCTTTATAATCATGTATCTGGTTGGTATCAACCAATGGGTATGTATCGGGTTCGGGCTGGTCGCCGCATCGGTTCTGGTGTGGCAGACCTTCGCCCTGAACGCTAAGTACGGCGAACACGGCTTAATGAAAGTCCAAGCCCGCAGTAGCCATCCCAAATACATCATCAACCGCCGTAAAATCCCCAAACTATTCAAGAAAAGGAGGAAGAAATGAGAAATACGTTAAAAGCAACCACATTGGAGAGCAAGTTTCCTTTGCTTTCGGTAGAACATGGCTGCATCGTGAGCAAGGACGCCGACATCACGGTAGGCTTCCGGATGGAACTGCCCGAACTCTACACCGTCACATCGGCGGAATACGAGGCGATACATTCTACATGGGTAAAGGCGATGAAGGTGCTGCCGGACTACTGCATCATCCACAAGCAGGACATCTTCATCCGTGAAACCTACAAGCCGGACACGGACAGGGAGGCCATGAGTTTCCTGAGCCGCTCGTTTGAGCGTCATTTCAACGAGCGTCCGTACCTGAACCATTATTGCTATCTGTTCCTGACGAAAACGACCAAAGAACGGAGCCGTACCCAAAGCACTTTCAGCACGCTTTGCCGGGGTTTTATCGTTCCGAAGGAGATAAAGGACAAGGAGGCGGTATCGAAGTTTCTGGAATCCGTCGGGCAGTTCGCCAGCATCTTGAACGAAAGCGGATTTATCCGCTTGGAACAGCTCACCGACGGGGAGATAACCGGAACGGACAACGAGGCGGGTATCATCGAAAAGTATTTTTCGCTCTCGCAGACCGACACGACCACGCTGGAAGACATCATCCTGAAAGCGGACGAAATGAAAATCGGGGATAATCACCTGTGCCTGCACACCCTTTCGGACGTGGAAGACCTGCCGGGGGAAGTGGCTACCGACAGCCGGTACGAGAAGTTATCGACAGACCGGAGCGATTGCCGCTTGTCCTTTGCGGCTCCTATCGGGCTGCTACTGCCGTGCAACCATATTTATAACCAATATGTGTTCATTGACGACAGTGCCGCCAATTTGCAGAAGTTCGAGAAGATGGCGAAGAATATGCACTCGCTTTCGAGGTACAGCCGTTCCAATCAAATCAACAAGGAGTGGATCGACGAGTACCTGAATGAGGCACACTCGTTCGGTCTGACTTCGGTACGCTGCCATTGCAACGTGATGGCATGGTCGGACGACAGGGAGGAACTCAAACGCATCAGGAACGAGGTAGGAAGCCAGTTGGCGCAAATGGAGTGCAAGCCACGCCACAACACCGTCGATACGCCGACACTTTTCTGGGCTGCCATTCCCGGCAATGCCGCCGACTTTCCGGCAGAGGAGAGTTTCTACACGTTCATCGAGCAGGCGGTCTGTTTCTTCTCGGAAGAAACGAACTACCGGAACTCACCGTCGCCTTTCGGTATCAAGATGGTGGACAGGCTGACGGGAAAGCCGCTGCATCTGGATATTTCCGACTTGCCGATGAAGAAGGGTATTATCACCAACAGAAACAAATTCGTATTGGGCTGAGCGGTTCGGGAAAATCCTTTTTCATGAACCACCTCGTCCGCCAATACTACGAGCAGGGCACGCACGTGGTGCTGGTGGATACGGGTAACTCCTATCAGGGACTTTGCGAGATGATAAACAAGAAGACCAAAGGGGATGACGGGATCTATTTCACGTACACCGAAGAGAAGCTCATCAGCTTCAATCCGTTCTATACGGATGATTTCGTCTATGACGTGGAGAAGAAGGACAGTATCAAGACACTGCTCCTGACACTCTGGAAAAGCGAAGACGACAAAATCACCAAAACGGAATCGGGCGAATTGGGAAGTGCGGTAACGGCGTACATCGACCGCATCAAGGCTGACCGCAGCATCACGCCCAACTTCAACACGTTCTATGAGTTCATGCGGGACGATTACCGTCGTGAATTGGAAAGCCGGGCAATCAAGGTTGGCAAGGATGATTTTAATATCGACAATTTCCTGACCACCCTCCGGCAGTATTACAGTGGCGGACGGTATGACTTCCTGCTCAATTCAGACAAGGATATCGACCTGCTCAGTAAGCGGTTCATTGTATTCGAGATTGATGCCATTAAAGAAAATCGCGAACTTTTTCCGGTTGTCACCATTATCATCATGGAGGCTTTCATCAACAAAATGAGGCGGTTAAAGGGCATCCGCAAACAACTTATCGTGGAAGAGGCTTGGAGGGCTCTTTCTTCTGCAAGCATGGGCGAGTATCTGAAATATCTCTACAAAACCGTTCGTAAATGCTTCGGTGAAGCCATCGTCGTGACACAGGAAGTGGACGATATTATCAGCTCCCCCGTCGTGAAGGAGGCGGTTATCAACAACTCAGATTGTAAGATACTGCTCGACCAGCGCAAGTATATGAACAAGTTCGTCTCCATTCAGGACTTGCTGGGGCTGACGGACAAGGAACGGGGCAGATACTCTCCATCAACATGGCGAACAATCCGTCAAGGCTCTATAAGGAGGTATGGATAGGATTGGGCGGAACGCAGTCCGCCGTCTATGCGACGGAAGTTTCGGCGGAGGAATATCTGACGTTTACGACGGAAGAAACCGAAAAAATGGAAGTACTCGCCCTTGCCGACAAGCTGGGCAGTATCGAATTGGCAATCAAACAGCTTGCTGACAATAAACGAAGTAAAACCTAAAAAATCAATTGACATGACATGTATTTCAAAAAGCCGGCTTATCGAGCTGGCGGGCTGTGCCCTTGCCTTGTCTTCCCCTGTTGCTGACCGCCTGCGGGGAAGCAAAAGAAACGGATTTGGACAAGCTGTGCGGTAATTGGGTGAGCGTGGGCAGAAAGCCTGACGTGCTGGTGTTCAAAGAAGGCGAACAGTACAAGATAACAGTTTTCAAGAAGTCGGATGTCAGCCGCAAGCTGAAACCGGAAACCTTTCTGATTGTGGAGGAAAACGGAAATCTCTTCATCAATACGGGCTACCGGATTGACATCGCCTACAACGAGGAAACCGACGTGCTGACCTTTTCACCGAACGGTGATTACACGAGGGCAGGCGAAAGACCATAATAACAACCATTTAATAAAGTAATGTAATGAGAACGAAAATAATCATGCTTTTCAGCCTGTGCCTGCTTCTTGCAGGTAGGGCAAGCGCACAATGGGTGGTGACAGACCCTACCAATTTGGCGCAGGGTATCGTGAACACGACCAAACAGATTATACAGACCTCTTCGACGGCTTCCAACATGATAAAGAATTTTCAGGAAACAGTCAAAATTTATGAGCAGGGTAAAAAATACTACGACGCTTTAAAATCTGTAAATAATCTGGTTAAGGATGCACGCAAGGTACAGAAAACCATCCTGATGATTGGTGAGATTTCCGACATCTACGTCGTGAGTTTTCAGAAGATGATGCGTGACGAGAATTATACGGTGGAGGAACTCAGAGCGATAGCTTTCGGGTACACTAAACTGCTGGAAGAGAGTAACGACGTGCTTCAGGAAATGAAGGGGGTGGTGAATATAACCACCCTTTCACTCAGTGACAAGGAGCGCATGGACGTGGTGGATAGGTGCTACAACTCGGTGAAGAGATACCGGAACTTGGTGGGCTACTACACCAACAAGAACATTGCGGTGAGCTACCTGCGCTCCAAGAAAAAGGGGGATACCAACCGGGTGCTGGCTCTGTACGGGGACACTAACGACAGATATTGGTAAGCCATGCTGTTGTTAGCCGCCGATTTCAGTAACCTGCATGAGATATTGAAGAATCTCTATGTGGAAATGATGCCCCTCTGCTCCAACATGGCAGGGGTGGCAAAAGGGATAGCCGGATTGGGAGCGTTGATTTACGTCGCCTCCCGTGTATGGCACTCCCTCGCAAGAGCCGAACCCATCGACGTGTACCCGATGCTCCGACCGTTCGCCATCGGTATCTGCATCTTGTTCTTCCCCACGATTGTACTCGGCACGATTAACAGCATATTGAGTCCCATCGTACAGGGAACACACGGTATACTGGAAACACAGACGATGGACATGAACAAGTACCGGGAGATGAAGGACAAGCTGGAGTATGAATCCATGATGCGCAATCCCGAAACCGCCTATCTGGTCAGCAACAAAGAGTTCGACAAGCAGATTAACGAACTCGGATGGGGTGCTAAGGATATTGCCACGATGGGCGGGATGTATATTGAAAGGAGCATGTACAACCTGAAGAAAAACGTGCGGGACTTCATGCAGGAGGTATTGGAACTGCTGTTCGCTGCCGCTGCCCTGCTTATCGACACGCTCCGCACCTTCTTCCTGATAGTGCTTGCCATACTCGGCCCGATAGCTTTCGCCATATCGGTCTGGGATGGTTTTCAAAGCACGCTTTCACAATGGATGTGCCGTTATATACAGATATACCTGTGGCTGCCGGTGTCGGACTTGTTCAGCAGCGTGCTGGCGAAGATACAGGTGCTGATGCTTGAGAACGACATCAAGGAATTACAGAACAATCCCGATTTTTCAATCGACTCGTCCAATGGGGTGTACATCGTATTCATGATTATCGGGATACTCGGTTATTTCACGATTCCTACGGTGGCGGGATGGATTATACAGGCTGGAGGAATGGGCAGTGCCGCCCGTCCGATCAACCAGATTGCAGGTCGTGCGGGTGCTATGACGGGAGCCGCTGCCGGAGCGGTGGCGGGTAATCTCGCCGGACGTGCCGGAACCGCTGCCGGTAATGCCGCAGGAAGCGTAGGACGGGGTGCTGTGAACGGGGTAAAAAAGGTGGCGGGAGCCGCTGGACGACTGTTCAGGAGAAAATAAACAATCAATAAAAAAAAGTAAAACAATGGAATTTAAGTCATTAAAAAACATCGAGGGCAGTTTCAGGCAGATACGGCTGTTCGGCATCGTCTTTCTGGTGGTTTGTCTGGCAATCACGGGTTACTCCGTATGGAGTGCCTACTCGTTTGCCGAAGCGTAACGGCAGAAGATTTACGTGCTGGACGGCGGTAAATCGCTGATGCTCGCCATCTCGCAGGATTTGTCGCAGAACCGTCCTGTGGAGGCAAGGGAACACGTGAAGCGTTTTCACGAGTTGTTCTTCACCCTCTCGCCCGACAAGAGCGCGATTGAGGGGAACATCAAACGAGCCTTGCAGCTGGCAGACAGGAGTGCGTTCAATTATTACACCGATTTTGCCGAAAAGGGGTATTACAACCGTATCATTTCGGGAAACGTGAATCAGGTGTTGCAAGTGGACAGCGTATCGTGCAATTTCGATACCTATCCTTACAAGGTAAGTACCTATGCCCGACAAATGATTATCCGTGAAAGCAACGTGACCGAGCGCAGCCTTGTCACAAGGTGCAACCTGCTGAACTCCGTCCGTTCGGACAACAACCCGCACGGCTTCACCATCGAAGCCTTCGAGATTATCGAGAACAAGGACATCAAGGTACAGAAACGATGACAGGCAGGTGTATCACAAAAATACAGGATTGGGCGGACGAGAAGCTCCGCCGCCTGTGCGGACGGATAACGCCCGGAAAGCGGTTGGCAGTGCTGCTGACGATGTTCCTCTTTTTCAGTATCGCTTCCGTGTACATCTTCGTTTCGGGGATTTACAACATGGGAAAGAACGAGGGGCAGCGCATCGAGATAGAGCATATCAAACTGCTCGAACTGCAAAGGAAAGACAGTATTAACCTATTAAACGATTATGATAATGGAACAGACGAATGAAGCCGCAAGGCAACAGAATCAGGAGAACAAGAGTGAGGTGAACCCGCCCAAAGAGCCGGGCAAGCCCAAAAAGGAACTGACCGAAGAACAGCGGCAGAAACAGAAGAAGCTGATTGTCTATCCGCTAATGTTCATCATCTTCGCCGTAGTGATGTGGCTGATATTCGCACCATCCGAAAAGGAGGAAGAGCAGGGGCAGTCCGGTTTCAATACCGATGTTCCCGCACCGGCTGACAATGCGTTGGTGGGCGACAAACAGGCGGCTTACGAACAGGATTTGTTCAACCGCAAGCAGGAGCAACGTAAGGAGCAGATGCAGGATTTGGCGTCGATGTTCGGTTCGGAAGAAAGCGGAGGACAAAGCGATGACCTGTATAGCGAACCGGAAGAGGAAGCGAAAAGCAACTATTATGGTGGTGGCGGCAGTTCCCGCCCGAAAGAAACCATCTATGCCTCCGCAAACGCCTATCGGGACATGAACCGGACACTCGGCAATTTCTACGAGACTCCGAAGGAAGATCCCGAAAAGGAAGAGATGCGCAATGAATTGGAAGAGCTTCGGGAAATGGCGTACAACCGGCAGACGGAGAAGGAAACGGCGGACGAACACTTGGCACTGCTGGAAAAGTCCTATCAGTTGGCGGCAAAGTATATGCCGCAGAATCAGGGGCAACCGTTTACCGGACAGCCGACCGCTGCAACCGTAACCGAAAGCAAACCGACCGAAACGTACAGGAACGGCAAGGCGCAGATGAATACCGTCGGGGGAGTCCGGGAACAGGTCGTGTCGGGGCTGGCACAGCCGATGAGCGATTCGGTATTCATTGCCGAATATTCCCAAGAGAGGAACATCGGGTTCCATACGGCGGTCGGTACGACGGGACAAACCCGAAAGAACACCATTCGGGCGTGCATCCATGCCAACCAGACCATCACGGACGGACAGGCGGTACGGTTGAGGTTGCTGGAGGCGATGCGTGCCGGAGAAACGGTCATCCCGCAAAATGCACTTGTCACGGGAACGGGAAAGATACAGGGCGAAAGGCTCGGTATCTCCATCACCTCGCTGGAATACAGGGGGATGATTATTCCGGTGGAACTGACGGTTATCGACGGCGACGGGCAGGAAGGAATTTTCATTCCGGGTTCGATGGAGATAGACGCGATAAAGGAGATAGCCGCCAATCTGGGCGGTAATCTGGGGACGACCATCAACCTGAACCAGCAGAGTGCGGGCGGCCAATTGCTGACCGATTTAGGCAAGGGGGCGATACAGGGAACCTCGCAATATATCGCCAAGAAGATGCGGACAATTAAAGTGCATCTCAAGGCGGGATATAACCTGATGCTTTATCAAAAGAAACAGTAAAACCAATTTATTATTAACCGGGCAATATTGCCCACCACTAAAATCCAAAGTAAAATGAAAAGAGTATTTTTAGCTATCGCCCTGACGCTGGGCGTAATGGGTGCGAACGCACAAAATGCGGAACAGCCGGAAAAAGAAGTCGTAACTTTCCAAGCGGACACTTATCCGCAAGAAATGTCGGGGGACGATTATAACGGACTGACCAAGAAGCTGACCTTTGACCGCATGATACCGCTCTACGGCATGGAAGTGACGTATGACAAGACGGTACACGTCATTTTCCCCTCCGCAGTCCGTTATGTGGATTTGGGTTCTCCCAACCTGATTGCGGGCAAAGCCGACGGTGCGGAGAACGTGATCCGTGTGAAGGCGACGGCGAAGAATTTCCGCACGGAAACCAATTTTTCGGTGATTACCGAAAGCGGCTCGTTCTACACATTTAATGTGAAGTACGCCGATGAGCCGTTGCTCCTGAACATCGAGATGAAGGATTTTATCCACGACGGCAGCACGGTGAACCGTCCGAACAATGCCCTCGACATCTATTTACAGGAGCTGGGCAGCGAATCCCCGAAGCTGGTGCATCTGATTATGAAGTCCATCCACAAGAACAACAAGCGTGAAATCAAGCATATCGGGGCGAAGTCTTTCGGCATCCAATACCTGCTGCGTGGGATGTACACGCATAACGGGCTGCTGTATTTCCACACGCAGATTAAGAACTCGTCCAACGTGCCGTTCGATGTGGATTTTATCACGTTCAAAATCGTGGATAAGAAAGTGGCGAAACGCACCGCCATTCAGGAACATGTGATTTTTCCGCTCCGTGCCTATAATTATGCCACCCGTGTAGCGGGACATAAAGATGAGCGCACCATCTTCACGATGGAGAAGTTCACCATTCCCGAAGACAAGCAGGTGGTAGTTGAATTGCACGAGAAATCCGGCGGTCGCCACCAATCCTTTGTGATTGAGAACGAGGACATCGTGTGTGCAAGGGTTATTAACGAACTGAAAGTGAAGTAGGATGAAGAAGTATCTATTTGTAGTTGTAGCGTTGCTTGCCCTTGTGGGGCAGGCAAACGCCCAACGCTGCCTGCCGGGTATGCGTGGTGTGGAACTCAGAGGCGGTTTCGTGGATGGGGTGCAGAAGCCTGTAAACTATTATCTCGGTGTAGGGCTATCGACCTACACCAAAAGCGGCAACCGTTGGGTGTTCGGTGCGGAGTACCTGAACAAACAATATGAGTATAAGGATTTACAGATACCCAAAACGCAGTTTATGGGAGAAGGCGGCTATTATCTGAAAGTCCTTTCGGATGCTTCCAAAACCTTCTTCCTTTCTCTCGGTGGTTCGGCTCTTGCCGGGTATGAAACAAGCCGGTGGGGTGATAAGCTGCTACCGGACGGGGCAACACTCCGCAATAAGGATTCGTTCATCTATGGCGGAGCGGTAACATTGGAATTGGAAATGTACCTCTCGGATAAGGTGGTATTACTGCTTAACGCAAGGGAACAGGCGGTTTGGGGCAGTTCCATCGGACATTTTCATACGACCTTCGGGGCGGGAATAAAATTCATCATAAACTGATTACAACCATGAAAGTAAAGATTATAGCTATATTGGCAGTGGTATTGACTGTATTATTCCTCACTTCCTGCGATGACAAGATAGAGGTGCAGCAGGCATACGACTTTTCACTGACGACCATGCCTGTGCAGAAACGTATCAAACCGGGTGAAACGGCTGAAATACGCCTGCAACTGCATAAGTCGGGAAACTACAAGGAAACGGAGTCCTTTATTTCCTATTTTCAACCCGACGGGCGTGGGAGCCTACGGATGGACGACGGGACGGTGTTTGTGCCCAATGATTTCTACCCGTTGAAAAAAGAAACGTTCCGGTTATATTATACATCGGAAAGTACCGATCAGCAGGCTATTGATGTGACGGTGTGGGACAGCTTCGGGCAGAGGTATGATTTGAGTTTTTCGTTTCAGAATGATAGTGACAGAGAAGATTGATGACTTTATTGAGTAAATTCAAACACTAAAAGACCAAGAAAGTTATGATGTTCTTGGTCTTTTTATATACCTTTACACTCTAAATATTTAATTCAAAAGATATTATGTGCAAAAAAAGAAGAAAGGGAAGGACAGTTTAGTATAATATTAACAGTAGTAATAGCTACTATTATTTGTCTTATTCTATGGGTTGGTGGAATATTTCTTACACAATGGTATGCCGATAGTTATTTTTTTGGTTGAATCTACAGAAGGTGATAAATATGCACTTTTTGGAGATAGCTTTGGTGAGGTAAATGCTCTTATTTCAGCTTTTGCTTTTGCAGGTGTTATAGTTGCTATTGTTATTCAGCGTAATGAGTTAAGACTTCAACGAAAAGATTTGGAATTACAACGTAATGAATTCAAAACCCATAATGCTACTTTAAAACTTCAACAATTTGAGAATACATTTTTTAATATGCTAAGTCTCCAACAAGAGATCGTGAATAATTTATATTACAAAAGAACGGTCAAAGAAAATGTTGTAGAAGATGCTCCAGACCCCACTAATGGACGGATATTAAAAGAAATACTTGTTGATAAGATAATCCAAGGTCGGGAATTGTTTCGATTTGCCTTCGAAGAGAGTGAACACCATATTGAAACAGAAGATAAACAGAATAAAAAAGTTTCTGGAATTAGATGGTGTCTTTATTATAAGGGACTTGAAAACTACAACAATTGTTATACCCCATCCTATTTTGACCACTATTTCAGACATTTATACACCATAATTAAATTTGTTCATAAATCAGACTTTCTGAATTTTGATGAGAAATATAAATATACGACGATGGTTCGTGCAACATTATCAAGATATGAATTGGTATGGTTATATTACAATGGTATATCAGAGGTTGGACGACAAAAATTTAAGAACCTTATTGAAACTTATTCTTTGCTAAAAAATATGCGTGAGGAGCTATTAACTATTAGTAAGGAGAATTTTTCCCTTCTTGTTATGAAACATATTTCTTTGGAAAATCTATCTGAATATGGCTTTTCAGGTACAGATTACGAATTTTTTCTCACAACAAAAAAATAATGATAATGAGAATATAATATTAAGGCTTTTTATAGTAAGGAAGAAATTGGGAAAGGAATAGAATTAATGCAGAAGTGGCAGAGTTTTTATTCCACTAAACTTAAGTGCTAATATTATGATGAAGTCTTTTGATGATATAGCTTTGAGAAATATATCAGATATAGTATCTGACCTATTAACACATTCTAAAATAACCGATTTTTTATCTAATTCAAATATTCCACAAGCTGGTGGTAATAACAAGACAGATAGAATGTTCAATGCATTAAAGGAAAAGCAACGACAAGATTCATGTGGAAATAATGTTTTAGCGTTTATTGTACAAGTCTTAAATCCGAAACGATATGATGACGAAGCAGAATTTGAAAAGGATAGAAGACGTATGAATGAAAAGTTGTTATACGAAGGTATAGAAATAACTCAACAGGGTATCCCTCTGCAAGTAAATAAGGCTAAAACTATAAGTGAAGCCAAAGAACGCTCTTTGAGAATTAAAGAAAAAATTCACGGCATAGCCATTCATCGCGATATTATTCCTTTTTGTGAAGAAGAATGGTTGAAAGAAAACTATTTTCATGCAATATTGGAGAAAACCAAAAGCATCGCTGAAAAATTACGGAAAAAAAGTGGCTATTATTCTGACGGAGCAGAATTAATTGATGATTGTTTCGGATTAGGTAAAAATAAGAAACCAATGCTCGCGTTCAATATGTTACAAACAGATAGTGATGAAAGTGAACATAAAGGATTCAGTAATTTTTGCAAGGGATTTTTTCTATGTATCGAAACCCTAAAGCTCATAATCCTAAAATAATGGAAGATACTCAGTTATCTGAAATGACAGAAGTATTAGTTATTGCTACAATTATTCATAATAAATTGGATAATACTTATAAAACAGGTTATAAATAGGCTCTTTTGTTACTCTTGTGCCGCTTTACTCACTGTCAAAAGTAATCCAGTCAAACAAGGTTGAAAACCTTTGAACAACGGTTTCTTTCTTACCCGCTATCGGCTCACCGAAAGAAAGTAACGGGCGGAAAAACCGCCCGTTTAGTCACTGCTCGGAATATACTTTCCGCAACAAGAAGTACCATGTTTGTAGGTTGGTGCTGTAAGCAACGTCCGTTTCGCAGATACCCTTTTTGAAATGATGTTCCAATATCAAACAAGCAAGTTCCGAACCGAACGCATAGATGTCTTCTTCCATAACCTCTATGGGAATCTTTTCTCCTGCGGTTTTTCCCACTGGTCGGCTATCCGTTGCAGCCGTTCCTCTGTCATATAATTCTGCCATGTTTTCATTTTAAGTTCCCCTTTTTACGTTGTAACCATTTATCCCTGCGTTCCCGACATATTTCCAATGTCGGGGCAACGGTGCTGAACAGCTCGCCATCTTCTTTACTGCGGTAGTCGTATTGGCAATACCTGCTTTTCTTGCGTAATCGGGCATAGGGTTGAAATACACATAATTTTCTTGTCCTGCCACGCAGGTGGATACTCCGTTGTTGTTTAATGATTTCATGTCTTTTACTGATTAAAATTTGCACCAACTATCGTGATAATTATCTCCTATAAGAGTGAACACGCCAATTAATTCACTCTCTGTTGCAAATTTCTTGGCTTCCCGAATAGTCGGGAATACGTCTATTTTCCGAAAACCTATGAATAATGTGTACATGGTTTATTCCTCCCTTTGTATCGTTATCGGTGTATTTCGCTGCAACCATTCCATAACGAATGGCATATTGTATTCGGAAGTGATTACTGCCGAATTATCGCCAATCTGCGTGAAACGGGTGCTTTCATAGGACTCTATCCATTCTTTGAGAGTGGATGCTCCCCATGTTTGGGGAGTATCGGATATGCCGTTCAGTTTTTCGATACTTTCATCGAATGTTACTATTATCGTTTCGTATGTTGTTTCCATATTCTATAATATAAATGTGTTATGCAGCCATCCGTTTACGGATAAGGCATTTGTTCTTGCTTACAAGTTCGATGATGCGGTCGTGGTATTCGGTATTCTTGTTGCAAACATCACGACTTTGCAGGACTTTCAGTGTTTTGAGCGATACTTCTATCGTTTCTATTCGTTTGCCGTCAATGGTTGCCGATAAGATGAGGGAGTTCGGTTTAAGGTAGTATTCGTTGGAATAAACACAATGGTGCATGGCGGTTCCCTCTTCCAAAAATTCCAATACGCTTTCCAATACCCGAACTTGGATTGTACCGTCCGTAAAGGCAATGCCGAAAAACTTGCCTTTGAGTGCTTGGAAACGTTGTTCATTTTCCAATGCCTTGTGTTTCTGCCTCTCAATCCGTTCACGCTCCATGCGTTCCGTTTTCTTCCGTACAAGGCGGTCATGCTCGTCTTTCAAATCGGCAGGGCAAATGTATTTCGGGCTGTTCGTGTCCTTGCCGAAATAGCGGAGCAGGTCGATGTAGTCGCACCATATACCTGCATCTTCCACAATGTATCTGTTACGGGTTGCAATACGGATTGAGTTCCAATAAGAAGCAATATTCTTGAACGAATGATATACGAAATAATTTAACAGGCTCTGTTGCTCCGTTTTTATCAGTGTTTCCGCTTGGTTATTTTTCAACAGCTCACAGAACAAGTCAAACGGTTGGATATTATGAAATTCACCTTTGAAGCCGTTACGCTTGAGTTCGGGGATAACTTTCATTCTCGGATAAGTGCAGACGGGGGTATATCATATACCCTATGGTTTCTACGGATTTCCATTGAACTGCCTTCCTGCCACAAGTCATAATAAATGAAAGCTATCCCTCTCAATCGGGCAATGGTTTCAAATTTACCGTTGGGAGCAATCCAGCGTTGTGCCACTTCGTCAATGGTATATTCGGCAGGTTGTCCGACCTTGTAATAAGCCTTTGCAAAGAAGAAACGTATCACTTGATAGCCTTTACAGACCGTAATAATGGAGAAGTATTCATTTTCTCTGAATACTCGCTTTCGGGTGGTGTGGACTTTCAGTTCCGTTCCGCAATGAGGGCAGATGCAACCGCAAAGCGTATCTGCCAATGCTTCGTTTCCCTGCCATTGGTGTCCGCACTCGGTACAGGTAACAATGCCTTTGGCAGACCTGCGCCCGACGTGTTCAAAACTGTGGCGAAAAGCATACGTCTTTTGCGCTTTGCTAATTTTCGGTAATCGCTTGCTTAACGCAGCAACCTCTTTCTGTATCTTCGTTTTCGGTTTCATAATCTTAGAATAAAAGTGTCATTTGTCCGTTATTACTGTTCTTGTTCTCTTTCTTGGGGGGCGGTCTTGCGCTGTGTCATTCGGCTGTATGCCTCGTTTTCAGCCCGTTTGATAGCTTCCTTACGTGCTTCCGCCTTTTCTTCTTCGGTGAGTTCAACGTGGTGATTGACTACCACTTTACAGTCTATCGGCTCGCCTACCTCTATATCGGCTTCATCGTAGCAATGTACGGCTTGCCCGAATATTTCATTATCATCAAAACTGTTGCAACCGCTTTTCTGAACATAGTTCAAAATGTAGGTTATACAATCTTCTATGTTTTTCAATGGGTTGCGGTATGAATGGGTAAACAGTTCGTCATACTCGGCTCTCTGTTCCAAATAGGATTGGATTGAGTTCTTGAAAGATGCTGATGCTTGCATATATATAGATTTTTATGGGTTATTAAATTGTTGCTTGGATGATTTCTAACCGCCATGCAGGTATTACCTCGTCAAAGAGATAAGAGATAAACTCTTTGCGTGCTTCTGTGCATAGCTCTTTATACAGTTCCTTAAATTGGCTGATATTGCCGTTGATGTAGGTTGATACCATGTATTCATGGATGTTTTTTACCTCGTAATATCTGCACTGCTGCGCTACTGTCTTACTGTATCTTTTCATATCTGTATGCTTTAAGAAATGAGTAACCAAAATATTCCACCGATGATTAAGGCATAGACAAGGCAGTAAATGACTATCGCCAACGCTATGGTAAAGACCAAACGGATTACGAACTTGCCTACGATTATTCCCACTAACCACCACCAAAAGCTACCGCCCAAAAGGGTTGAACCTGCTACGGCAACGAGTGCCAATACTGCTATTTTATACCTTGTTTTCATCACTGCTGTTTTTTTTAAGTTTATGCGGATTCAAGAGGTGAGGGAGTTGAGTTTCAATTATTTTATCTGCCTCTCGGTTATCCGACTTTTTTTATGCGTCTTTCTGTCGTGTCGGTCGTTTTCGTTTCAGGGGCGATAATAAGGTAGGGTTTAGGACATACAAGGTTTATGAGAAAAATACTCTCAAACGCAGTGCAGCAGGAAGATTTTTATCAGAATCGCTTGCGGCTTGACCTTGTTTGTCCGTGAAGAACCCGTAAATACCTTTGCCCATGTAACGAAAATGATTGATGCGGCAGAATGTATAATCAGTCAAATGGAGGTAGCCGAATAAAGAGGCAGATTCAGAATTATAGATTATCCATAGTAGTTGCTATGGTATCAGTATTTCTTCAATTCATTGATTTATATGTCATTTGCGGAGAAATAGGTATTGGGGATAGATATATTCTTTTCTTTTTTTCTATCTTTGCAGGCAGCGATGCAAATAGCATCGTGGTAATTTGTTTATTTACTAAACTCAGAAATCGCCAATTTCAAAATGCAAGAAGTAAATGGACTGGATAGGTTATATCTTGACGTAACCTGCCGGTTCATCTTGCATTGGGCGTTTGGCGATGCCTTGAGTTTGTGAATTGGCAGAGTTACGTCATCTTTAATATAATAACCTATATGGAACTACAAGCAACAGCCCTGCAAGGCATCGTGAAATCTGCCGGCAAAAATGAACTTTTCTATTTATTGCCAATTCAAGATTTATCCGCACTACAAGAATTGAAAGGACATCTGACTACGGCAATAGATGTATTGAGTAATGTTGAAGAACAAAGCACGGAGCATCGTCTGGATGCCATTCGCACCTTAAACAGTTTCGTCGCTGCTTTAAGCCTGCACGATGGCGACCATTACGAAGCGATGGATACGGCTTTTAAAGAGGTCATCAAGTAAATGATACTATAAGAAATAGTTTTACATAGTCGGAAAAAGAAATATCCCCTATTAGCAGATGTTATCGTTGCTAATAGGGGATTGTTCTATAACATAGCCATAGAACCTGAATACGGTTGCCCTATTTATGGTGCGGCTTTAGATTTGTATAATTCCCGTATCGTAAAGTTAATCAATAAGAAAGGATAGTTGAAGAGTTCGGTGATTATTGACGAGTTACCCACGATATACTTCAAAGGATTGGATAACTTGCTTGCCACTGCCCGAAGTAACAAAGTAGCTGTACTTCTTAGCTTTTAATATTTTTTTACAGTTGAAAAGTGGTTATGGCGATAAATAGGAGGCTGTAGTTATGAATACAGTCAGAAATATTTTTAGCGGTCAAGTTGTGGGAGAAACAGCCAAAACGCTTTCAGAACGTTTCGGTAAGGTCTTGCAAAAACGCTAATCCATGAGCATAACCCGAAGCGATAAAACTACTTCTATATCCACTCTAATGGACAGTCTTATCCCTGCATCGGAAATCAGTAATTTAACGCAGGGAATGTTTATTGGTGTGGTTGCTGATAACTTTGACGAGCGTATTGAGCAGAAAATTTTCGATGCTGAAATAGTAGTGGATAATGCGAAAGTAGCTGCCGAAACGAAAGCTTATAAACCCATTCCGGTCATTACCAATTTTGTGGATGAGAATGGAATGGATAAGATGAAAGAACAGATACAGCTTAATTATAACCGGATAAAAGAGGAAACGAAATAGATTGTTGCAGATGAGCTGGAAAGGATAAAGAATGATCCGGAGTTGGCGCATTTGTTACAACTGGGAGAATGATAAATAAACATAAATTTAACTTATTGATTTATTCATATCTGCTCCCCGGCATATCAGATTTTTGAAAAGTATCCATGAACTCAAATAGTTTATGGATATTTTTTCCTGAATACAAAGCATCATTAAACAACTCAACTGATCCTCTGTCAAACTTTTTATTGTTATACGGCGAATTTTTAGGTGTAAGGACAAAATTTACCTTTGTTAAATACCTTACTCTTAATTTAGCCTTACCATTATGTTGAATAATAATATTTTCATAAACGGAAGCTCCATCATCATACTCTTGTCGAGAAATAAGCCTACCATTAAATTCTTCATATTCCTCATGTACATAGCCTCGTCTTTCTTTGCCATTTTCAATATAAGTTGCTGTTATTTCTGGATGTAATCCAGTTGGAGACTCGGCGCCCGCTTCGACATAAATGAAATGTTTATAATAGCTCGGAGAAACAAAAACTGCCATTCGAGATATTTTAAATCTATCATTTCCTAAAAATATTTTATCAACATCCAAAATCTCGGCATCCTTTACAGAAAAAGCTTGATTACCTCTTCTCCACCAAACAGCATCACCTGTAGGTTCTTGCTTTCGAATGTTTTCAAAGAAAAGATTAAGTCTTTGGACTGCAACAGATGAATCATACCAGACAATATCCCTATCTCCCGGAAATGTTTGTGCTATACATTCAGAAAATAAAATATCTGAATCAAGCCAATTATATGGTTTATGTAGTTCTTCCTCATTTGCAATGGCAGTTTCCTCTGGATTATCTTTAATCGATTCATTAACATTCTCTGTGTCGTTTTCCATAATTGTATTGTCTTCTATTTTTTCACTTGAAAGTTCTGCTTTTATCTCATCACGAAGAATTATACAGTTTAGAATGTAATATATAAAAAATCCTAAAACGATTAAGGAAATCAAACTAATAACCCAAAAGCAAGGGTCTTTAATTTCCTCATTCCAATTAAGATTTGAGAGTAAAAAACAATCCTCCCAAAGCAAAAGTTATACCAGCTGCAATAATCTTGCTTATCACAGGGTCTTTCCATATTTTTCTGACTTTATCGTGAAAATTCATAAAATAATATCTTAAAGTGCGAATATTTTCATCCTAATGTATGTAGGAATTTTACCCCTTCAATATACAATACAGTAATAACAACCAAACTGTAATACAGGATTTATATCGTCTGCAAAGATAAGGATAAAAAATGAGAATGAGGGCAGATGAACGCAAGAAGGTTGTAAACAAAGGATTTAGCAGACAAAGAGCCAAAAGTTGAAAGCCAACGGAAACCGCAAAAAAGCCAAGTTAAATCGGAGTTGCATTACTATCACGTTACTTTGTTTCTGATAATGGAGTTGGTTTTAGGAGTTTTTTAAAGTGCTGAGAAACAAGCCTTATTCAAGGGATTCTGACAGCAAATGTAATGGAAAATTCAGATTCAGGCTCTCTCAGCCTGAAAAAAAGTTAGTTTTTCGGATGCGATTGCATTAATTGACTGCGTTTTGTATATCGACAAACAGCTCTTTATGAAATAAGTTTGTAACCATTAAAAATTATAGAGTATGAGATCGACATTCAAGGCATTATTTTATTTGGAGCGCAACGCTACGAAGAAAAACGGGCTTATCCCGGTAATGCGCTGCATCACGGTAAACGCCAAAATATCCCAATTCAGTTGCAATTTGTTCGTTTACTGCAATCCGGAAATCGCCAATTTCAAAAAGCAAAATTAAATGAACTGGATAGGTTATATCTTGATGTAACCTGCTGGTTCATATTGTTCTGGGCGTTTGGCGATGCCTCGGATTCTTCGTGATCGGTAGCGTTATAATAACCTATATGGAACTACAAGCAACAGCCCTGCAAGACATCGTGAAATCTGCCGACAAAAATGAAGTTTTCTATTTATTGCCGATTCAAGATTTATCCGCACTGCAGGAATTGAAAGGACATCTGATTACAGATGTATTGAGTAATGCTGAAGAACAAAGCACGGAGTATCGTTTGGATGCCATTCGTACCTTAAACAGTTTCGTCGCTGAATTAAGTCTTCACGACGGCGACCATTACGAAGTGATGGATACGGTTTTAAAGACGTTATTAAGTAAACGATATTATAAAAGATACCGTTTTCGCATAGCTGAAAAAAGAAATATCCCCTATTAGCAAGTGACCGTTTGTGCTAGCAGGGGATTGTTCTATGACTATGTGTAATCTGAATATAATTTCTTCGTTTATGAGGGAATAGTATTTATTCAGGCGAGAGCAAGTTTTTTATTTACAAATTCTAATCAATATCACTAAAGCACCTAACATGTATTTCTGAGATATTATTAGTCATTGGTATTTTAATTGGTGCAGGAATCTCACTGGATATAAAATCTTCTTTGTGCTTTGCGCAAATTTTTACAAAATCACATTCGCTACATTTTTGGGAACTTGGGCGCATTGGAAATTCCCCTTCTAATATTCTGTTTACTGCCCATTCTACATTGGAAACGGCAGTTTGTATAGAAATATCATCGATAGGAATCTCTACTCTATTTGGTAATTCGTTTTCATTTTCAGCTTTCAATAAATGTACTGCTCCTGTTTTAGCATTTTCATTTAAAACTACATCGGCTGCATGAGCATATAGTTGTACCTGCAAAGCCATATTTATCCAAAAAATGGGATGTTTTGATTTTTAGGAAAATCCATTGATTTAAAATCAACTACTTTTGCGTCCAAAATATTACCATTCGTATCTTCTTTTAATAATAAATCGATTGTACCAGTAATTAACGCTTTCCCTGCTTTAATTTCAAATCTTTGTTCTAAAGAGCGACTTTGTATAAAATCATTAGGATAATCATTAGCGTAATTACCCACTAATTTTTTAGAAGCTGATTTTGCCCTTTCATACGGACCCTCACCATCAGAATTTCGAGATGGAAAGACATGTTTAAGATGGAAAACATCACTCGCTATTTCTTGTGCTTCTTCTCTCGTAGGAGCACTTTCTGGATACAATTGATGTAGCCTGTTTATGGCTGTATGAGTTGTTAAACCGTAACCAAATAATTCGGGAACTGCAGGACTAAAGCCGTAAATTTTTCTAAATCGATATTTCATTGGACACTCTAAATAGTCTTTTATTTCAGTAAACTAGTGGGCATTGATTCCTCATCAATTCTTGCCTTTGGCTCTATTCTTTCTACGTTTTCTGGAAGTATCGTTTCATCGGTGGTAATTTCAGAATGGTTTAAATTCGTAAGACGTAGTTTGTATGGGCTTGGACGTTTTGCTCTTGCTAAACCTTCATGAATAGCTGATCCTGTTACATATAGAAAACGTTCAGAACGAGTAAGTGCAGTATAAAAGAGCCGAGCCTCACCTGCATTATTACTTTGGTATAATCCTCTAGATAAGGCATCTTGAATTAAATTTGTTGGTAACCAACCGTTATATTTTCTATTGCTTCCTGGAAATCTTTGCTGCACAACATCTACAAGAAAAACGACTGGATATTCAAGACCTTTCATCTTATGTACTGTAGAAATTGTGACAGCATCAGGTCTGCTCATTAATTCTACTAGAGAAGTATCATATCCAGTTTCTGCAACATTTTGTAGAAAATTGAGGATTGTTTGGTAGCGATAGCTACTGTCTATGCTGACAAAAACTTTTTTCAATATCCAATATTATGCCACTAAACACTCCTAAGTCTTTCATAACCTGTTCTTTGTTGGTAAATTGAGTCGTAGAAACATTGAATGCTTCTAGAAAATCATGTACTAACATTTGTGGATAAACTTTTCTTCTTGCTCCTCCTTGCGGTCTGTGTATTTGGTTATTCCAATCAGATAAAATAATTAAGAAACGGCTTAAGTTTGCATTGGGAAACACTGATAATATATTATTTTGAAAAAAAAAGTTGTAGCCTCAGTTCTTGAAATGCCAGGAAATCTTAATAGCTCCATTGCATCGCGTAATGTTCGTGCATACAATCTTTCAAAAACAGATCCCTCTGATTCAATTAAATATGGTATACCTGCATTCTGTAAAGCATTTGTGAAATCTCTATGATATTGGGATCTTCCTTGTACAGATCTCATCAATATGGCTATATCTGAGTATGTTAAACCTCTTTCCTCACCATTCCCTTCTACATATTTAATACCTATTAAATCGTTTATTCTAGTGCTTATCCAGTTTGCTTCTTCAATTCTAGTATTAAACCAAAAATTACCAAATTGCTGAATATTTCCATTGCTATGAGCTTGTGGACTCTTATTGATTCGTGCTGTACTCAGTTCAAGTTGGATAAATCTATCGGAAGCGGATACTATAGTTTCTGTACTTCTAAAATTAGTAGATAGAGTATGAACTGAGCAATTACGATGTCGTTGGTCAAATTCTACAATATTCCTTACATCTGCGCCTCTCCATCCATATATAGCTTGATCATCATCTCCTACAACAAAGACAGATTCCATTCGTTTGTAAAGCCCATTTATTAATCTTTCCTGAGAAATGTTAACGTCTTGATACTCGTCAACCATTAAATGTTTTGTCTCAGATAAAGCGCTGTTAATTTCACTATTATCGCTTTCTAACGCTTCTACCGTCTTTCTGATCATTAAAGAAAAATCTATGTATTGGTCAGATTCTAAACGTAAAGATATGCTTTTTAAACAGTGTCCTAAAAGGAAATCTTCTCTTTCAATCTCATCAAAATCCAACATTTCATCATTAGCTATTTTCCATGCGTTAGCTATTTCTGATATAGTAGCAAACATTTTTGCTCCTCTTGCATCTTGTAAAGATTTTAAGTCTAACTCCTGAAATCTTGATAATAAGAATAATTTTAATCGATTTTCATCTAAAACTTCATATTGTCTATATTTAGCGTTCATTTCCCCTAATAAATGTTGACAATACGAGTGGATTGTTCCAATATACATAGCTCCTACCATTGCTACAGAAAAACCGCATTTTTCCAAAGCGTCGGCTACCCTTCGTTTGATGGATTCAGCTGCTTTTTCTGTAAAAGTAAATGCAATAATGCTTTCCGGTGCTACACCTTCGTAAATTAATCGAGATATTCTGAAGCCAATGTTCTTGATTTACCGGAACCGGCGCAAGCAAGGCATAATACTTCAGGATGATTATCTATAACTGTATTATATTGATCTTCTGTTAATTCATTATGTAATATTTCTTCTATATTCATATTGCTTGTATGTTATTAAGATGTTCTATAATATGACGCTTTAGGTTTAAGCTTGAATTTTACTAAAATCAGGAGGCAAAGCATTGCCTATCATTAAAGCCAGTTTAGTCCTTGGTATGTTTGCTGGGAATATATAATTTGGAGGAAAAGTTTGTAACAGTGAAGCTTCTCTCGCAGAAATACATCTATTCTGTTCTGGGTGTAAGAATCGTCCTTTAGAAGGGTTCAGACATCCACCAGTAATAGTTGTTGAACAGTCATCCCATCTTAATCGACCATATACATCATTAAATCCTATATTTTCTTTTTGATGGCATTTCAACTGTTGCGACTCTCCTAAATCTTTTCGACTACCTCCGTTATGTGGTATTTGACTGATGAAATATTCTATTTGGGATGTATGAGTAGGAAAGATTTTATGTAATGGATCATCTGAATTTTCAGGAAGAGGTAACTTTCCTATTGTTTGGCGTACTGTTTTTTTTCTTATTGGTGGGATGAGCAATTTGGATTGGTGCTAAACGTGAACCAACTAAAACCAAACGTTTACGACTTTGGGGAACGCCGTATTCTTTTACATTGACAATTTTCCAATCTGTAAAATATCCTATACTTCCAAAGGTTTGCAATGCTACTTCAAGGGATTTATCTAATGCTAAACCTGGTACATTTTCCATCATAAATGTATATGGCTTCAAATCTTCAACAAATCTAACATACTCGTTTATTAGAGTGTTTCTGTCATCTTTAACAGGGGTAGGCTTGTTTAGTCTTCTGATAGAGCTAAAACCTTGGCATGGTGGACATCCGGCAAGGAGGTGAATCGTTTTGCCTTTGAACTGTTTTTTTTACTTTTTCTGTACTTACATTGCGAATGTTATCTGTAATCACTTTAGTTCTTTTGTGATTCAGTTTGTAAACAGAAGAAGCTAATTCATCTTTTTTAATCATTTATAGCCGTCCGTCTACCGGCTGTTTTTGTTTTCCGCCCGCCCGCGACGGATACATGGCGGCGTGCTGTTTCTCGATCTGTTCTTTAAGAGGGGCGAACAGCGCGCGTTCGCCTTCCTCTACTTCCACGGTGATGCCGTAGCGCACCGACTCGTAATTCCCGAGGTTGTGTACCACCTGGAGGCTAATTTCCTTTACTTTCATCTTCAAATTTTTTAATTTTATCGATAAGGGCATTCATAAACTTTTCCCTCATTACAAAACTATACCCTTCGAGGTAAACCTTTGAACCTGATACCTTTGAATTGTAATAAATCATATTTTTTACGGCATGGAAACCCGCCTCCCGTGCGATTTTAGATTGTAGTGAACATGACTCACCCGATTTCAGCTCCAAGGCGATTTTCGCCTCTTCGATAAATTCGATAATCTCCTCGGCGGTACCGAAAAAAACTATAAGTCTCGATATGGCTCCCATTCCTTCTTTTGCCATACTTTTCATTACCTACCGACAAGAGATAATAATTTGTGCTGCCGGGGTCCTCCTCGTAACTGACTATAATCGTCCACGGGTTCAGCATGCTAGTCAGTGCTTTTGTTTTGCTAATAGACTGTGCGTTGATAGTTGCAGCGATAAAAACCATTGCTGTTGCGGCTAAAATTTTACTGATTGTTTTCATTGTTTCATTTTTTTATTAGTGAATAATTATTTTTCGTTTTTTTTCGAAGTCTTTAATTTCGATCCTTTATTTCAAAAGCCATTTTGGTTTGAAATCCAGCCTTTCGCAGGCCTTGAGTTAAGCCTCCTACACCGCTAAATAGATCTATAGAGTATAATTTCATCTGTTATATGAGTTTTATTTGCAAATATAGTTATCATTTCTCTTATTTGGGCTATAGTTGCTTTTGTTTTAATTGTTTCATATTTAATTTTTCGGAATTGTCTGTTTTAATCTTGTGTGTACCGTAAAGACAATATTTGTCT
>JAJQAY010000069.1 GCA_021203515.1 Bacteroides sp.
GATCACGCCGATGGTACTGCGTAACAGTGGGAGAGTAGGTAGTCGCCGTTTTAGAAGAAGCCTCCATATCGAAAGATGTGGAGGCTTTTTGTTTTTGTAGTGTTTATTAAAAAAGTAGCCTTTTTGTTAAACCAAATCTGTTCAATGTCTGTTTATTATTACAGAATAATCAACCGACATGAAAACAACTGTAAGGACATTTTGGATAGGCGTAATGCTGGTGCTGCTATGTAGCGCTGGTAATGCAGCCGTTGACTTTACAAAGGTAAGCGGGAAATATGCCGCTGCCTGTGAAGTATCTGCTTCTTTGTCTTCATGTTCTTCTGCTTCCGATACATTTGAAAAGAGTAATTCAACTTTTAGGGATACACAATGCTCTTGGAATACGGATGTAGAATTGGGGTATAAACCTTTTTCCCGCATCTATTCTTCTTCCCAGCAGAGTTTCCGTAGAACTGTTGAGGAGGAGTCATTGCTAAGAAATATTTTTCAGATATTATCCAACCATGCAGAGGTGCTCGTGCATGGCAGGGCTCAATTATATTACTCGGATAAAGACCCTGACTATGCAGTGACGGGTTGTGATTACTACGTTTATATGCTTCGGCAAATTCTGATTTAGTCGTTTCCTTTTCTTCTTTTAATCTTCTCCTTTGGATGCTTCTTGCCGGAAGTAGCCGGAAGGTGTGTTGCTTTTCAACTTTATATCAATCATTAATTTCTTTATTATGGAAACGACTCAAAAAAGAACTGCCTCTTTTAAAGGCATCAAGTCTGCAGGCTGGGTAATCGTAATTTGCTTTATCGTCGCCGTGCTTATATTCAACTTTGTGTTGGGAAATCCTTCCAACTTTATGAACAATGATCCGAATAATCATCCGTTGCCCGGAAACTTCCTCGGAACTATTTATAAAGGCGGGTTTATCGTACCTATAATCCAGGCTCTTTTGCTGACTGTGATTGCACTGAGCATTGAACGCTATATCGCTATTCGTTCGGCTTTCGGTAAAGGTTCGTTGGTGAAGTTTGTCGCTAATATTAAGGAGGCGCTGGCTGCCGGAAATATGAAGAAGGCACAGGAAGTTTGTGATACCCAACGTGACTCCGTAGCCAATGTGGTAAATGCTACTCTAAAGAAATATGCAGAGATGGAGAATGAGACGGAACTGACGAAAGACCAGAAACTGCTTGCCATTCAGAAAGAGCTGGAAGAAGCCACTGCGTTGGAACTTCCGATGATGGAACAGAACTTGCCGATTATCGGTACTATTACGACACTGGGTACATTGATGGGATTGCTCGGTACGGTTATCGGTATGATCCGTTCGTTTGCCGCCTTGGCTGCCGGGGGAAGCGCCGACTCCATGGCTCTGTCGCAAGGTATCTCCGAGGCATTGATTAACACGGCATTCGGTATCCTGACGGGTGCATTGGCGGTTATCTCCTACAACTATTACACCAATAAGATTGATAAACTGACTTACAGCCTCGATGAGGTTGGCTTCTCTATTGTGCAGACATTTGCCGCGACACATAAGTAAATTGAGAATTGATTTCTACAATTCTCCCATTTTTTCAACTCTCAATTTAACAACTATGAGTAGAGCGAAAATAAAAAAGAAAAGTACGTTTATCGACATGACGGCTATGAGCGATATGACCGTGTTGCTGCTGACTTTCTTCATGCTGACTTCTACGTTTGTGAAGAAAGAGCCGGTGCAGGTGACTACTCCCGCCTCTGTTTCGGAGATTAAAATCCCGGAAACGAATGTCCTGCAAATCCTGGTGGACCCGAACGGAAAAGTATTTATGAGTTTGGACAAACAGTCTGACCTGCGCAATGTGCTGGAGGCTATGGGGCAAGAATACGGAGTGACCTTCACCCCGGAAGAGACGAAGAAGTTCATGCTGGCATCCACGTTCGGCGTGCCGATGAAGAGCATGAAGACGTTCCTCGATTTGCCGCAAGACCGGCAAGATGCTGTGCTAAAGAATGAGGGTATTCCTACCGACAGTATAGATAATCAGTTTAAGGCGTGGGTGCGCAACGCCCGTGCCGCCAATGCTGACTTGCGTATTGCCATCAAGGCGGATGCCGATACCCCTTATTCCGTAATCAAGAATGTAATGAATTCGCTTCAAGACCTCAGGGAGAACCGGTATAACCTGATTGCTTCCCTGAAGACTGAATAGTTGACAAGGAGACGAGTTGGCAAGGGGGGGTACTATTCCACTTGTAACCTTGTCAACTGAAACCTTGTCACCTTTTAAAAAGAAAAATTATGGCTGAAATACAAGAAAGCGGCAATAAGAAGGGTGCAAAAACCAAGCAGAAGAAGATGACCGTCCGGGTGGACTTCACTCCGATGGTGGACATGAATATGCTGCTGATTACCTTCTTCATGCTTTGTACCTCGCTGAGCAAACCTCAGACGATGGAGATAAGTATGCCGAGCAACGATAAGAGCATCACCGAAGAACAGCAGTCTAAAGTGAAGGCTTCACAAGCCATCACGCTGCTGCTGGGCGATGACGATAAACTGTATTATTACGAAGGAGAGCCCAACTACAAGGACTATACCTCACTGAAGGAGACGACCTATCGGCCGGACGGTCTGCGGGCAATGCTCCTGCAACGTAATAGAACTACTGTGAACGAAGTGAACAAGCTGAAGCAGCAGAAACTGGAACTCAAGATATCAGAAGAAGACTACCGGACGCAGCTTTCCGAGATAAAAAGCGGGAAAGACACACCGACCGTAATTATCAAGGCTACCGACCGGGCATCCTACAAAAACCTAATTGACGCTCTCGACGAAATGCAGATATGCAATATAGGCAAGTATGTGATAACGGACATTGCCGATGCCGACCAGTTCCTGATGAAGAACTATGCAAGCAAGGGCGAACTGTCGCAAAATATTGCCGAATGACGTGTAACACCTAAAAACAGAAGAATATGGCTAAAGTAGATTTAAGTTCTTTGGAATGGTATAACCTTATATTCTATGGCAAGAATAAAGCGTATGGCGTCTACAAGATGCGTGAAAATTCCCCGCGTCGCCACACTATCGCCGTGATACTGGTGATCGTGATTGCCCTGATAGGCTTCAGCATCCCGACCCTGATAAAGATAGCTACCCCCAAGCAGAAGGAAGTGATGACCGAGGTGACTACCCTGTCGCAACTGGAAGAACCAGAGGTGAAGCAGGGAGAGATGAAGCGGGTGGAACCGGTTGCCCCTCCGCCGCCGGCACTGAAAAGTTCCATCAAGTTCACCGCCCCCGTCATCAAGAAAGACGAGGAGGTGAGGGATGAGGATGAAATCAAGAGCCAGACGGAACTGACGCAGACCAAGGTTGCCATCTCCATTGCCGATGTGAAAGGGAATGACGAGGAAAACGGAAAGGATATTGCCGATCTGAAGCAGGTGGTGACACAAGCTCCCGTGGAAGAGGAGAAAGTGTTTGATATGGTGGAGCAGATGCCCACTTTTCCCGGTGGCCCGGCTGAGTTGATGAAGTATATCGCCCATCATTTGCAGTATCCCACGATAGCGCAGGAGAACGGTGTGCAGGGGCGCGTGACCTGCCAGTTCGTGGTAGGCAGCGACGGCTCCGTAAGGGATGTGACGATACTCAAACAGCTAGACCCATACTGTGACAAAGAAGCCGTCCGCGTGATAATGTCCATGCCCAAGTGGATACCCGGCAAGCAGAACGGCAAGGCGGTGTCTGTGAAGTACACGGTTCCTATTGTTTTCCGGTTACAATAAAATGAATGTAGTATGAAAACGGTGAAACTATTCCGGCTTTCGGGCCTGCTGTTGCCGATGCTGATGTTGGCGTTGCTGTCCGCTTGCGGGCATCGGCCCAAGGACGGGCAGACGGATACTTATACTTCCGGCGTGATAGCGATAGCTGCCGACGAAAGCTTCCAACCTATTGTGCAAGAAGAGATTGACGTGTTTAAAGGATTGTTCCCCTTGTCAGGGATTGTACCCCGTTATGTGACGGAGGTCGAAGCGGTCAATCTTTTGCTCAGGGACAGTCTGCGGCTGGCAATAACCAGTCGCAGGCTGACACCCGAAGAGCTGCGTTCGTTCAACAGCCGCAAGTTCTTCCCGCAGGAGACAAAGATAGCTACGGACGGATTGGCGCTGATTACGAACCGGAATAATCCCGATACGCTGATAAGTGTGAAGGACATCAGTCGCATCCTGACCGGAGAAGCCGGCGGTGGAAAGATGTCTTTCCGGCCTCCCACCTGGGGGATATACGTCCGGTGTTCGACAACAAGAACTCCAGCACCGTGCGCTTTGCCGTAGACTCCATTTGTGGAGGTGCACCACTCTCAAACCGGGTGAAGGCGCTGAAGACGAATAAGGAAGTGATTGACTACGTGGCCCGTACGCCCGATGCCATCGGCATTATCGGCGTAAACTGGCTGAGCGACCGGAACGACAGTACGGGGCTGTCTTTCAGCAAAGAAGTGCGGGTGATGTCCGTCAGTGCTGCCGACCAGGCCACACCGGAAAACAGCTATAAACCCTATCAAGCGTATCTGTACTACGGCAATTATCCGTTGGCGCGCAGCATCTACGCCTTGTTGAATGACCCGCGAGGCGCACTCCCCTGGGGATTTGCCTCTTTCCTCGCTTCCGACCGGGGACAGCGGATTATATTGAAGTCGGGACTGGTGCCCGCCACCCAACCCGTGCGCGTAGTTACGGTGAAAGATGAGTGATGGGAATTGAGAGGTAAAGGGATTGTATGTGTGTGATTAGCATGGCAATCTTAGGTATGTTATCTTATGTATGCAATAAGCAGAGTAACTTCATTGGGGCTGTCTAACAATGCAAATGTTAGTCAGCCTCTTTTTTCTTTCGTCTTCCTT
>JAJQAY010000067.1 GCA_021203515.1 Bacteroides sp.
GCTATGCAGAAAGAAATAAAAAAAGTTTGTATAGAGAAAAGTATTGATTTGATTCAATATAGCGGATGGTTTGGAGTTGGGCTTTTCCATTCGGGAAAAATACCTGCCGTAATGCGTATGTCGTCGTATGCGAAAGTACAGTTGAAATTGACTTACGATGAGAAGGAAATAGAAGTTATATCATTGCTTGAAAGAATGGCAGCGCGAAGAATGAATGTGGTTTATGCGCCGAGTAATGCAATTGCAATCCCTTTGGAAGAGGATATTAATAAGAAGGTTTACGTGATAGAAACTCCTTTTATAGAAGGACAAATAGATACAAAATTGAATTTATCGGTATTAAATGAAAAGCTCGCAGGAAAAAAATATCTTCTGTTTTTTGGAAGGATGTCACCTGACAAAGGGATACTTACCATAAATCGGATAATACATAAACTGCTTGAAGATAATAGAGAATTGTATTTTGCGTTTGCAGGACCGCAGTATGTGTATCAAGACACAAATACGTGGAAAATGCTGCTCAAGTCGGCAGGTGAATACAGTAACCGTATTATTTATCTGGGTAATTTAACACATGATGTATTAATGCCTGTGCTGGATAATGCATACGCGGTGGTTTTGCCATCACTGATGGATAATCTGCCCAACGCGTGTCAGGAGGCTATGTATAGGGGGAAAGTGGTTATCGGTACATATGGTTCCAGCCTTGATCAATTGATTGAAGATGATAAGTCAGGGTATTTGTCAAGACCGAATGACGGTGAAAGTCTGTACAATGCAATCGAAAAAGCTCTTATGGCGGATGGTGACAAACGAAGGATGATGGCGATGAATGCAAAAAAGCGCATAGAATTGCTAAAACCGGAGCATACTGTCGCAAAGCTTGAGAAATTGTATGGTGCAGTAATGAAAAATGATAATAAAACGAGTAGACATTAGTGGGAGCAAAACGTGGAAAGTCGTTTAGAAAATAGAGAAGAAACAGAGTGGACAAATTGCTGGTGGGCAAAGGCAAACTCAGATACTAAAAGAATAGCATTAATCGGTGATTCTGTAACACGCCAATTCAGAGGTGTGATGGAGCAGTTTGCGCAAGGTGTTTATGCGGTGGATTTGTTTGCTACATCATTATATATGACTGATCCGTTATTAAAAAAGCATCTGAGTGGCTTTTTTGATACAGAATATACATATGACACAGTTATTTTAAATTATGGTTATCACCACGGATTGAAATTTAGTGAGCTAATATATAAAGAAATGCTTGAAAATATAATAATGGACATATCAACGAAAACAGGCAAACTGGTACTATGGGGGGGAACGGATGAGACGACAGATTCTTTAGAAAGAAAGCAGCGTAATAAGGAAATTGAACGGAGAAACAAAATATCAAAGCAGATTGCAGAAGAAATGTATTGTGAATTTTTTGATTTGAATGAGGTGGCTAACAAGGAAGGGATTGTATTAAAATACACAGATTCGATTCATTTGGATATTGAAACTGTTATTCAACTATGTCATTGCCTATACCTTGAAAATGGACTTGCCTATAGTAATATATTGCATGACAGGCTTTTATCAAAGTTAAATGATAAAGGGATAATTATTTACGGTGTTGGTACTTTGGCTGAAAAGCTGTTTTGGTATATTTCTGTTGAAATTGGTAAGGATAATATATTTTCATTTGCGGAAAGTAAAAGTGTTCATATGAACAGTAGATTTTGTGAAAAGGATGTATATTGCATAGAAGATTTATACGAAACATATAATGAAGCTTTGGTTATTGTTGCATCGCAGAAACACAGTGATGAGATGATGAGAAATGTGATTGAGCTTGGTTTTGAAAATGTTTTAAATGGAAGTTACTTGATTAAATAAAACAGGAGGTAATCATTATGAAAAAAGGAGCAGTATCAATATTATCGGCAGTAGCTGGTGCAGTGGCAGGAGCGGTGACGGCAGGGCGGATGGCAAGTAAAGCGACCAATAAAGCGCAGATTATGTCAGACAAGCATTTGGCTTTGTATTTGTTGATGAATCAGTGGGTGGCAGTCAAGCAGGAAGGAAAGAATTTAAAGGATTATTTTGAAGAGAACGGATACAAAACAATTGCAATTTACGGAATGAGCTATGTTGGGGAACGCTTGGTTGAAGAGCTTAGGGACAGTGATATCAATATAAAATACGCCATTGATAAAAGTGCGGATTCCATATATTCAGCGGTAAAAATAGTGGCGATGGATGAAGACTTGGAAGATGTGGATGCAATCATAGTGACACCTGTGTTTTTCTTCGATGAGATAGAGGCTAAGCTTATGGATAAGATGCAGTGTCCTATTATCTCGATAGAGGATGTTTTGTATGAGGTGTAACGGATTGCTTGTAAATTAATTTAGTGTGAATTTTAAACAATGCACCTTGACAATTTCATATTTTACATTAGGTTTTAGTCGAGTGCTAATTACTGTCTTACGAGAAATAAAATCTCTTATATTTGTCATCATATGGCTGCAAATGATGACAAAATGGCATTCCATTTAGCATGAAGCTGGAGGATAGTGATAATAGCAGGGCATTAAAGGCTATGAAAGCAGCGAGTAAGATAGCTGCGGAAAATGGTATTTCGGATAGGATATTGGATTATAAGGCAAGCCCTAGTGAATGAGCAGTAGTCGCCATAATTAATTGAATAGAGTTAAAAATCAAAGACCTAATGTAAAGTATGAAATTTCATATTTTATATTAGGTCTTTTTGTTTTACGGAGTGGTCAATGTTTAAGTCAAAAATGGAGGATTACTGGGATATGAATACCATCAAGGTTAGCATAATAACTGTTTCATATAATGCGGTTGATACTATTGAGCAGACCATTTTAAGTGTATTGAATCAGTCGTATAGAAATGTGGAGTATATCATCATTGACGGGCAGTCAACCGATGGTACGCAAGAGGTGATTGAAAAATATAAGGACAAGCTTGCGTATTATGTGAGCGAGCCGGACGGTGGGATTTTTGATGCGATGAATAAAGGCATAAAGCAGGCATCAGGGGACGTAATCGGTATTATTAACAGTGACGACTGGTATGAGTTGGATGCTGTTGCGAATATAGTTCCTTGCTTTGAATCAGGTGATGCCGAAATTGTATATGGGAAGAGCAGGCATATTTATTTAGATGGTTCGGTGTCATATTCCGAAAATATGCCATTGAGTGAGTTGTGGATGCATATGTCGGTGTCGCACCCCAGCTGCTTTGTAAAAAGAGAGGTATATCAACGCAAAGGGCTGTTTGATACAAAGTATAGAATAGC
The DNA here is from genome assembly GCA_021203515.1 of Bacteroides sp. Lineage (GTDB taxonomy): Bacteria > Bacteroidota > Bacteroidia > Bacteroidales > Bacteroidaceae > Bacteroides. The sequence continues at coordinate 3,314 of JAJQAY010000067.1, forward strand.
AGGTGATTATGAATTTATGCTTGGGTGTTATTCGTCAGGAGTTAAATTTAAATACATTGATAAGGTGATTGCGAATTTTAGGTATGGTGGGATAAGTACGACAGATACAGTAGCTGCTGCGAGAGAAACTCTTCAAGTTGCCAAAACATATATGGATAAATGCTTTGATTGTGACAGGGAGACGTTGTTGAAATTGTGGGAGCAGAAGGATTTGGAGGTAAGGCTTAGGGAGATGTTTTTATATTATCCGCAGATTTTGGAAAATCATCTTACGCAGGCTTTTGAGGATGTTAGTGAGGGAATTTATATTTTCGGAGCCGGATTTTGGGGAGAAAAGTGTTGCATTGCGTTGAAAAATTCTCAAATTTATGTAAAAGGTGTGGTTGATAATGATAACAGAAAATGGGGAGAAAACCTGGAGGGAATACCAATAGAAAGCCCTAAGATATTAGAGGGTGGTGAAAAAAATGTTTTGATAGCGGCTAGGAATTATGCGGATGATATATGCAGGCAGTTGGAAGAAATAGGGAACGAAAAGCTTGAGTGGATTTCTTTGGAAGAAATCAAGGAGAAACTTTAACAGAATGCAGTAGATGAATTGGATAAAAATGACATGCAAGAATAGAAAGAAAACAATATGGAGGACAGACTGTTGGATATCGTGATTTTTGGTACAGGGAATTATTATCGTAGGTTTAGAAGATTTATAGATATGTCAAAGGTCACTGCGATAGTAGATAATAACCCAAGTAAATGGGGGATGCTGATTGACGGTATGAAAATAAGCAGTCCTGATGACATTAATTATGGCAGTGTCACGTATGTTTTAATCCTTGTAAAAGATACGGAAGCGATAGTGAAACAGCTGGTGAGTAAAGGAGTTTCGCGGGAATGTATAAAAGATCATGCTGATATTGCGATGCTATTTGGTATAGAAAGCAGTGTTATTTCCGGTGATGATAAGGTGGCTTTCGATGATTGGAGACAGCGGAACTTAGAAAGAAAGAAATTTTTCATTCTTTCTAACGAAATGGCCAGATCGGGAGTGCCCATTGCAATGATGAATTTATGCTTCATATTGCAGCGAATGGGGTACAGCATGGTGTAGGGTGCGCTTGATGAAGGCAATCTTGAGGAAGAATTGAGCTTGAACGGGATAGATTACATAAAAAATGTTGCAGTATTTGCAAATGATAAAGCTTTACAGGAATTTCTAGCTTCCTTTGACTGTTTCATATTTGGAAGCATAGCGGTCAGTGATGAAGGAAGTATTTTTTCAAAGCTTGATGTTCCGGTGATTTGGTGGCTGCATGAGTCATTGCAAAAATTTTATGAAGATAATCCACTTCCGCTGAAAAATAATATCTATTATTACGGCGGAGGGCATAGGGTAATAAAACGGTTTCATGAA
>JAJQAY010000028.1 GCA_021203515.1 Bacteroides sp.
TCCAAATCAATGATTATTCCCGCTCTCAAGCACATTACAAAGATACAACATCAAGGAGCAAAAGTCAAGTCTTTCGTTGTTTTTTTTTCAAAGAAAAAACAACGAAAGACAGTTATGAGTTATAAGTGATGAGTTATTTGTTGGTAATAGCGCTGCGCCATCACACCGAAAGGGAAAATACCAACAAATAACTCATCACCTATAACTCATAACTTATTTCGCGTTCCTCATCAGCCACTCCATCGGCGGCACATAATCCCCTATCTTCGTCAAGCTCGCATTATGATGGAAGTACACCTCCCCCGTCTCCCCGTTGCTGTGCTTCGCCACAATCAGCACCCCCAACCCCTCACTGGGATACTTACTTTTGCGATCTGTGGGCAAGTCATAGAGCGCAGGCCGATAGAGCAGCATCACCATGTCCGCATCCTGCTCTATCGCGCCACTCTCGCGCAGATCGCTTAGGGCGGGACGATGATCGCCTCGCGTCTCACATTCGCGGTTCAACTGGCAAAGCAATACCACCGGGATATCCAGCTCCTTCGCCAGCAACTTCGCCTTCCGGCTCGCCTCCGTCACCTCCTGCTCACGGTTACGGTTCTTCTGCTCCGTCTTCATTTCGCAAAGCTGCAAGTAGTCGATGATGATAAGCTCGCAACGTCCCTTACTCTTCTGCAGACGTGCCGACGCACGGATATGATCCATCCCCATCTTCGGATTATCGTCCACATAAACCGGCAGACGCGCCAACTCACGGGCAACCTCCAACGCCTGCTGCTGCTCGTCGGTACTGAGCTGCCCCGTGCGCAGATGCGTGGCGCTGATGTCATCGGCATTGGCGCAGAGCCAACGGTCGCCCAGGCGCTCGCCCTGCATCTCAAGGCTGTAGACCACCACCTGCTTGCCCGCACGCCCTGCCGCCAACGCCAGATGCAGCGCAAACGCCGTCTTGCCCACCGAGGGACGGGCGGCGATGATATTCAAGTCTCCCGGTTGCCAGCCTGCCGTCAGGCGGTCGAGGTCCGCCAAGCCGGTGGGAACGCCCGTCACACCGTTACGACTGTTTGCCACACGGGCATCCATCTGCCGCAAGGTGTCCAGCATCAGCCTGTCCATATCTCGCAGATAGTCGCCAAACGAAGCCTGCCCTTCGAGGTGGTCTACGAGATTGTGAAGCTGTACCAACGCCTCGTCCAAGTCCACCGACTCATCGGCGGCAGACACCAGCAAGTGATGTAACCCGCAAATCATTTCGCGGCGCACGTAGAGGTTGCACAAGATGCAGGCATGTTCATCCAGGTGGGCAGACGAAACCACGCGCGAGACCAGCAACGTCAACCCATAGGGGCCACCCCACGGCTTCCAGTTTGCCCCGGGCGGCAAGCTCGTTTTTCACCGTGATAAGGTCGATGGACTTGTCCGCATGATGCATCGCCAGCAGGGCGGAGAACACTTCGCGGTTCTTCTCTTCATAAAACATTTCGGGGCGCAGCTTGCCCGCCACTGCCACCATGGCGCTCGTCTCTATCAGACAAGCGCCGAGGATAACCTCCTCCACATTGACGTCGTGGGGATTTAGAATTTCAGCCATCAGTTAATTCGTGAAATTGTTATTAAATATTTTGTATTCCAGATACTTGGCAGCATGATAGCAGTAGGTCGTGTTGTCCAGGCTGTAGTAGTAATCTTCGATGCGGTTCAAGGCGCTTTCGCGTTCGGCGGTAGAAAGCCGTTTCCACTGGGGGGCGCAGGCGGTCGGTGGTTTCGGGCGGTAGGCGGGTCACCTCGCTGTAGCGGTCAATGAACTGCTCAGAGACTCTTCCAGCGTCCGGTTGGTAATCTCCTTTTCGGTGACGGCCGGCTTCTTTATCCGGTCGGGATAGCCCGTCCAGGCATCGTAATTGGGTATCCGGATGTGACTGGGACAAGCACTCGGCACCAGCTCTACAAGCCCGTCGGCAATGCTACGTTCAAAGAAGCGCCGGGTATGTCCCCGTTTCCAACCGAAGATGTCCGCCCACCCCGTAAAAGAAATCACAGACTCGCCTCGCACACAAATTACTTCCACTCCATTATACCAAGTCACCGCGTTGCGGTAATTCACATGAGTAAGTATTCTCAAAAAGGCCTCCTCATCAGTAATAGCCATTCCCTGTTTCTCGCACATCGCCATCAGCAATGCCCGAGAAACCATGACATAGCCCGTTCTTAATAAATTATTCTCCATCAGTAAATAATCTCTATAAATAGTTAGTTTTCAGTATTTTATTCTCCACGCCTTTCTTGCGCCACTTTTGAGCCGGGCCTTGCGCTACAGTTGGGTGCTATGACACAGCGCCCTACGGCAAGCCTGCGCTACCCCTTGCGCCACCAAACGGACACAACATAAGTAAATTAGAAGATAAGATATACTATCGTATATCTAGGCGAAATCAAGAAGAAGGGGGACTGCAGAAACGCATGATACATTCACCCTCAACAGATGATACGTTCGTATGAAACGGATAATGTATTTGCGCCAAACGCATGATGTGTTTTTCTTTCTTTGCATCCATGAATTATTTGTTTAAATATTTATGCGTAAAATAACAGATAGTTTACACCCATCATCCCTTACGACAACACAAAGATAGAGAAATACACAAACTACGAAAAAGTAAATAAGTACGTAAAACAAATAGCAATCTTCTCATAAGAAAGCACTTATAATGATTTCAGCGAATGGAAATGCAGATATAAAGATTAAAGGAAGAAAGAGAAAGAAGATTGAAAGACTATGAAGCTGCTATGAAAATGCTGAAAATATAAAACTTCGATAATTCGTCAGCAAGTTCCTGACGAATTATCGAAGTTTTGACTTTAAAAGACTTGACACCTACCACCTCCTGCATATATCAAGAATTATCCATTCCTCACAATATCCGTAAAGTCCGACCAGCCTTCTACCTTGTGGCCTCTGATGTCCCGTACCGATTTTTTTTAAACCAGTCAATTTTAGACAGAGCATTAATGGCCTTATAAAGGTCTCCCAAATTTCCGTCTTGGGTAAGATAGGTGCTCCCTTGTATCCAGTTGAAGCCATTTTTTCTCAGAACTTCTTTGATTTCAAAGTAAGCACGATTGTACGGTTTGCCGTAATGCTGTTCGAGTTCAGATATAGACATATCGAAGCTTATGGCAAACATACTTCTTCAGTTTGAGGTTTAAACAAATCTTTTTGCCCAAAGAACACATCTCCGTCTTCTGTTTCTGCCGAAACAACCATACCGACAAAGGGATTATTCTCAAGCTCTATCACTGTGCCTACAACCCAGTCTGCCAACCTTGTCAAGTCAGGAGAAATCAAAATCTTATCACCTACTTTCATAATTCAATCTTTTTAGTTCTCAACACAAAGATAAACATTTCTGGATAAATGAGCAAACTTCTACTGCCTTTTCACATATATCAACTCATCCAGCAGCACATCCAAGTCGGCATTGCTGATGCAGCCCTCTTGGAAGTAGAAGTAATGACTGAGGGCGAGGCGCACTTGGCGGATGCGGCATTCGGGCGTATATCCATGCCATTCGTCCACACCGCTATCCAGCGTCTGACGGATGTTCGCCACACGCGGAGCAATGAGGCTGCGCACGTCGTCACCGGCACGTAGCTGTATTTTCTCGAAGGGCAGGATGATGGTTGCTTCCGGGTGGCAGTTGCGGATGACCCGCAGAACATCAGTCCAACGCAGGCCGGGTGCGATTACATCTTTCACAGTCTTTTTTTTGATGCCGATGCGGCAACTTGCTTTTTCTTTCTCATAATTTTAATGAATTAGTGATTAAATGAATTATTAAAATTAGACAGCCATTGGGCTGTCGTTTTCTTGTCTTTATGCCTTTTGTTTAAAAGAGAGCCTCTCAGTCCCTCACTCGGAACGAAGAGACTCGCAAACAAACAAAAACGCATCGGACAGTGATATTACATCCTCGCCGCGATGCTCAGTCAACCGGGAGCCCGTGCCGAGAAAGAAGAAAACGTCCTCATTGCTACCGGTATTTCTTTATCAGTTATTTCAGAATATACCTGCTGGAACAGGACAGCAGCTATATCCTTTATATTTGCAACAACTATTTAGCCCTTACACAGCAAATAACCATAAGATAATCATTTCTATCCGATCCGCCGACTAATGCATAATCACTTGCCTTTAAAAAAGTAAATATATCACCATAAGAAGCAGCATTTCCTTGTGTCCAATAAAGCCCACGATTATCATTCCCATATAGAGTTGGGCGATAATAATAGCCGGCAACAGGAAAGAAATATATTCCTCCAAACATAACACCATCTACACCACTTAATGAAGTAAAATTACGTTGTTTCGCCGCTAAATCAGTGTATTGTTGAGATGTGGGTAAACACCATGTATTTGCCGGAGCAACCTTTCGGCATGGGTCAGTTGTAGACGGCCATGATGCTTGAGTTACATCGCTGGTTGTAAAAGAACTTATGCCTGGATAAAGTCTGCCCCAAAGCCAATAGTCGCTATAACCTGTTGTTGTCAGCCCTGCCATTGATGGATATATTTGAAACGCACCACCACTATAATACAGGTTTCCTGTTGCCCATATAGCACATCCTATGATATACCCGGTTGTTGTCAGGCTGA
>JAJQAY010000046.1 GCA_021203515.1 Bacteroides sp.
GTCGGGGTGGAGGCGGAACCTGCCTGCGCCGCGGCGGTGTACGTCAGGGTTTGGGTGAGGGTGCCGTCGCTGTTGGCGCCGATGTTTCCGGTTTGGGAGGCGTCGAGTGGCAGGGTGGCGTTATCGTCGGCGTATAGGGTGAGGCGGACGGTGACGCAGTCGCCCGCCTGCCACTGGCCGGTGAGGGGGGAGGTGCGGGTGGAGGCGGAATTGCCGGAGGCGCCGGAGATGCCGGATGTGCCGGAGGCTTCTGCTTCATAGCCGGGCTTCGCGCCCAGGTCGAGGACGAGGGTGGCGGGGAAGTCGGGCTGCGCGGTGCTTCCGTTGTCTATCAGCTCGTCGGGCTGGCAGGCGGAGAGGAGGACGGTCAGCAGGCAGAGGAGGCAGGCGGCGAGGGACGCTGACAGGCGGCGGTAGTAATTGATTGCTCCGCGGCTGGTAGCCACCAGTCGGTAGTAACTGATTGCTCCGCCTAAAAGGGGAGCTGTCCGAAGGACTGAGGGGTCTTCCACGCCGCAGGGTCTTGCAGTATATGAGGCCGTGCGCGAAACCCCCTCCCCCCCTTCGGGGTACTCCCCCTTTTAGGCGGGAGAATTGAGTTACTTCTGCTTGCGGGAGTAATTCCAGCTCCCCCTCCAAGTTAGAGGGGGTGGCAGCGAAGCTGACGGGGCGCGTGCGGATGCAGCGCGCAGCCATTGCGGCGCGGGATAGTGCTGCGGTGTACTTTCCTGGGGATAGTACTGCGCCGTCATTTCCTTGGGACAGTGCTGCGCTGTGCCTTCACATACGCCCTCCCCCCCCTTCGGGGTACTCCCTCTAACTTAGAGGGAGAGTTAGGATGGTACTGCGCTATTACTTCCTTGGAATAGCCCTGCGCTGTCATTTCCTTGGGACAGCCCTGCGCCTTCATTTCCTGTCGTGCTTCCCCGTTGCGGCGGAAGCCCGTGTGCTGTATGTTCTTGTCTTTTGTCTTCATATCGTTGAGGTATTATTTGTAGGTGATTGTTTTCCAGTAGTTACTGTAGAAGTAGGTCCCGCCATTGACTCTTTCGGCATCGTACACCGCCTTGCTCAGGATGAGGTCGCAGTTCGTGGTAATGGCGTTCAGGAAGGTATCATGCCCGAGCTTCATGTTATCCGTCACGCCGGAGATATCCAGGCGGGTGAGGGCACTGCAGCTTTTGAATGCGTAGTCCCCGATGCCCGTTGCCTTCGGCAGGCTGACGGACTTAAGGGCGTGGCAGTTCTGGAATGCGCTCTCCCCGATGCCCGTTGCCTCCGGCAGACTAACGTACGTAAGGGCGCGGCAGTTGTAGAATGCGCTGTCCCCGATGTCCGTTGCCTTCGGCAGACTGATGTACGTAAGGGCGCTGCAGTCGGTGAATGTTTGGCCCACGATGTCCGTTGCCTTCGGCAGGCTGACGGACGTGAGGGCGCTGCAGTAGGCGAATGCATTATATCCCGCCTCCGTCACCTCCGGCATACTGATGCTGCGCAGTTGGCGGTAACGGTGGAGGACACCTATACTGCGGTTCGGGATGTTCTGTATCGGCAACTTCGTCACCCCCCCCGTCAGCACCAGGTCGATGTAGCCGTTGGCGCCGTCGTAGAGGTCGGCGTTATTCTGCTTGTTGTAGTCCGGCTCGAATATCGTGTTCAGCGCCCGGCGCACGTTTCTCAGCACCAGCTCGTCGCGGGTAATCTGCGGGGCGTTGGCGGGGTCGGCGGCGTCCGGGTCGTTCACCAGTTGCTGTCCTCCGCCGGAGATTACCCACACGGGGTTATCCTTGCAGAATAGCGTCGGGTCCAGCGGCTTCATCCCGTCGCCCTGCGCGATGCCGGGGTGGAGGTGATGCCTTGCCCGCTGCCCGGGGCGCTGCCGGGGTCGTCGTTGCCGGTGGCGAAGTCCGAAATCTGCGGTTCGCCCGCGATGCTGGCAAGGGCGTGGCCCACGTGTACGGTGAGCGTCAGCAGTTGCCCGGCGCGGGGGGGGTGAGGGCGGTGGGCAGGGTCAGGGTGTAGGTCTTCTGCACGACGGGGTTGGCGGGACCGGAGGGGTTGGTGGTGTCGTCGGAGAAGTCCGGGTCGCCCTCGGCGGTGAAGTTCGTCGTCACCTTGGCGGAGAGGATGACGAGGGGGGTGCTACCTCCCAGTGCCTGGCCCGGCGTGAGGTTTCCGAAGATGACTTGCTGCAGGCTGTGGTCTCCCAAGTCGGGGTCGTGCGTCAGGCCCGGCGTGTCTCGGCCGGGGTCGGTGGTCACTATCCGGCTGGGGGTGGCGGCGCTCCGCATCCCGGCGTGGGGCGCGGTTTCGCCGTTGGCTCCGGCGGCAGGGCATTCCACGCTGAACACGCGCACGCCCTTGTCGCACACCATCCGCAGCCGCACGCCTGCGCTCTGCAAGCTCAACGGCAGGCTCAGCGTGTATCCGGCGGAGACGGTGAGCGGGGTTTCATCCATCCCCAGGGTGAGGGAGAAGGGGAGGGGGAAGAGGAGGCTTCCGTCCTGCATCGGCTGGTTCTTCGCATCCAGCCCTGCGATGCCCGTCAGCACGGCGCTCTGACCGACGGATGCCACGCTGGCCCGGAACTCCTGCCCCGTGGCCGTTGCGCAGAGGCGCGTTCCGCCGGCGTAGGTCAGGGCGAGGGTGGTATCTACGTTATACTCTCCCGTCTGCACAATGCCGCTGCCACTGCCTCCGTGCGGCAAACTCTTCTCCAAAGTAATGCTGAAGGGGGCGCTGCCGCTGAGGGTGAAGGGGACGGGGTTGGCGGCGCGTGTCTGTGCATCCCCCTCTGCCTGCAGCAGGGCGCTTAGGGTCAGGGGCACGGGTTGTCCGTTGTCGGTTCCTGTCAGCTCGTCGCTTTGGCAGGAGGCAAGGAATAGCATCACCAGGCCGGTCAAGGCTGGGGCTATGGAAGTTATCACTTTCTTTCTTTTCATATTCTCGTCTTGTTTGTGCTCTTCGGCAGGTGCCGGAAACGGGTTCGCCCCGCCGCTCACCATTGAGGTGAGGGCAGGGCGAAAACTATTGCGGGGGGCTTTGTTCCGTAATAGTTTTCGTTTCCAGCATGTCAAAGAGCGAGGTTATTATTCTTTATCGTTTCGCAGCCTCGCGGGGACTGCGGCATCTTGCAGAGAGTGTGCAGGAGCGTGCGCTCCCCTGCTAATCACTAATCACTCATCACTAATCACTCATCTCTCTCCTTCGTAGCTCCAGTCAATGAACGGCGCGTGCTTGCTTCCCTGCGTGAGGGTTCCTGCGCTTCCCGTTCCGTCTCCCCAGATGCCGGCGGCGGACCAGGTGCGCTCCTCGATGCTCAGGCTACCGTCCGCTGCAAGGATGGGCGTGCGGACGGAGAGGAGGCTGCCGTTGGAGTTGAAGATGTCGGTGTCGGGGATGGCGGCGGTGGTGATGGCAGTGTAGGCGTCGGTGAGGAGCCCGGCGTCGGTGAGGGGGTGATAGCCCTGGCCCCAGTAGGCGCTGTTGAAGCCGAGATGGGCGTCGGGGTAGCCGGTGTAGCTGTCTTCGTGGCTGTCGTTCTTGATGGGGGAGACGCAGGCGGAGGTGATGGCGGTGTAGTCGAATAGAGTGTATTTACCGTCTATCAGTTGGTTGCTGCTGCCCGGGGCGTTGGTGGCGTAGCAGGAGACGATGGAGGAGTTGCGCTGTGTCGCTCTAAGTTGCCCTACGAGGGCGCCCTTAGATTGGGCGTTGTCCGTTGTGGCGCGGATGGCGTAGCAGCCGTAGAGGTGGCTGCCGTTGAAATAGCCCGCTATGCCGCCGCTGCAGAAGGCGTTGTTGCCGATGGCGGTGTAGTCGGAAGTGTAGCAGGCGGATAGGCGGCTGTTGTTACTAATCGCACCTACGAGGCCGGCGTTGTAGGCTGCATCTTTCACCGTGCAGTGTCGGGTGTGGCAGCGGGTGAGGTGGCTGTCGCTGATGTTTCCCACCAGGCCGCCTGTATAGCTTCCCCCAGTGACGGTGCAGTCCGTGGCGCTGCATAGGGTGAAGGTGCAGTTGTTGGCAAATCCGGCGAAGGTGCCGATATAGGGGGAGCCGGCGCCGGTGCCTGTCACGCTGGCTTCGCGGAGGTGCAGGTTGTAGAGGAGGGTGTCTCGGGCTTCGTTGAGGAGGCCGACATAGCCTGCATCGCTTTCGATGGTCATGCCGATGATGGTGTGCCCGTTGCCGTGGAGGATGCCGGTGAAGTAGTCAGGGAATTGGCCGATAGGCGTCCAGCGGTAATCGGCAGGATTCCCGTTCCGCCCGGGGGTGAGGTCGATGTCGCCATGAGGATGTACTTCCCGCTGAGGTTGTTGGCGATGGCTTCCAGCCCTTCCCTGTCGTAGATGGCTGTGTAGCCGGGGGGTACGGTGGTGGTGCCTTGGTCGTTCCAGCTGGGGGCGTCGGTGCCGCTGACGGGAATGGCGGTGGCGGAGCCGGGCTGCAGGAGGAGGCGGTAGGTGTAGCTACGGTCGGTGTCGAGGGGCTGGCCGTTGGGATTTTGCTTGTCCACGTCGGTGATGGGGAGGACGAGGGTGGAGCCGTCGGCAAGGGTGAGGGTGAGGCTGTGGAGGGTGGAGCCAGCGGCGCAAATGGCTTGGTAGAGCACATCGG
>JAJQAY010000052.1 GCA_021203515.1 Bacteroides sp.
CATTTATATCAAACAAATAATATACTAAATAAACGGATATAAGATAAATTATATATAGTAAACTAAAACGCATCTACACACTCTTTATTTTCTTATCAGAAGAGACAAATAACGAATTTTATTTTTCAAAGCTATTGGCTTTAATAATACTGGAAGCAATCTCAATATGAAGAAAATAATTCTAAATATTACATACAAACTACATGAAGTTGTTTTAGAAAAATAAACAAAACATCCTTCCGTAGATAAATACTCAATTTTATAAGATTTAGTTAACGATATACCAGAAGCTCCCTCCAAGTGAATTATAGATGGTTCTTCTATTATCATTGATTTATAATTATCATGGTGATAGCGGTATTGCATTTCCGTTTCCTCATAATACATAAAAAATCCGGATCAAATAGTCCCAATTCTTCAATAACTTCTCTGCGAATGAAAACATCTGCTCCTGTAACATAGTCTACCTCTAGAGGAAAAATACAATTATGCTTTAGATGTTCTGCTTTTTGGGGTATAAAAGGTGCCCAATAGGCTCTCAATGCATCTCTTAAAGTTGATATAATAGTAGGAAAATTTCCATAAGAATGGATTATATTCAAATTTTTATCTTTGAGTAAAGCTCCCATACAGGCAACATTAAGATCAGCATTTAACATTGCATCAAAGAATTTTTTAACAGCATTATTCAATAATAAAGTATCTGAATTCAATAAAAAAAATAAAGTTTCCATTTGCTATGTTATATCCTAAATTATTAGCACGTCCGAAACCTAGATTCTCTTTAGAAGAAACAAAACATATTCGTTCATCGTTAGAAAAAAGTTCAACACTACCGTCGGTTGAGGCATTATCAACTAAAATAACTTCAAAAGTAACACCGGACGTTTGCTCAAATAAACTATTTATGCAGTTTAAGGTTAACTCCTTAGTATTATAATTAATTATTATTATCGATACGTCCACTTCTGTCTTTCTCATATTTACACAATTATGACATCCTTCTATTAATTCTAATTTTCTTTAATTCAAGAACAAAAGGATCTCGCAAAATAACAAATACAATAGGTATACTACTATAGATACAGGTATGCCTATTAATAGATAATAAATATCACTCATTGGCAATAAGGATAAGATAGTCAAAAATACGACAATCATAATTGTTCCTATAATGTACTGCTTATTTTGATACGAGAAAAAGTGGATAGGAATGTATTTCCTTCCTAACAAGATCATTACAAACATTACTAGAAATTCCGCAATTGAAGCCCCTATCGCTGCTGAATATTGTCCATACTCTGGTATAAACAAATAATTTATAACAAAATTAGCACTAGCACCTATTAACGTTGACAGTATTACATATTTCTCTAGACCTTGTGGTACAGTATTTGGATACCTATTATCCCTGATAAATTTATAAATAGTACAATAGGAGCCACTAAGCGCAAAGTCAGAATAGAAGGTTCGAATCCATCACCACAAAAAATATGAATAATAGGAGTTGCCATAAAAAACAAGCCAACAGTCATCGGTAAACTTAAAGCAATGACAAAACTAACGGCTTTATTTGCTAACACTTTAAATTGTTCAAATTGACCATTATTTAACATGTTAGAGAAACAAGGTAATAAGACATTTCCCAGTGAAAGAACAATACCCAAGAGAGCTTTCGTTAATCTTATCGCCGCAGCATAATATCCAACTGCTGCTTCATTTTTCAAAAAGCCTAACATTACAGAATCCAAATTCACATAAATGCTAGTAATAATACTCAAAGTAAAAATTTTAAGTGCAGGATAAAAATGTCTCCAAATATTTAAATTCCGAAAATGTACATCTATATATTTATTCAAACGAAAGAAATTGAAAATATTATTGCCAACAGTGCCAACAAGCAACACAATAGTATATGCATATAGGTCTTGCTTATCATTAACAAATAGAAATAATGCGATTAAAGAGAACAGCCTTACACATAATGAGCGAATAGTAATATATTTAAACTCTTCCATCGCTTGATAAAACCAAGCTACTCCAATAGTATTAAAAGCTAAAGTAAGACTCAATAACAGGAATAGATAAATATCTGTTTTTATTTGAATAACTGTTTCTGCTAATATAAAAACAATTATATAGCCAATAACTGTAAAAATCGAATGCAGTAATAGTATTTCTATCGTCGTTTTACTTCTCAAGTCTCTATCATCTCTAATTCTTGCAACTGCTCTAACAGCATAGAGTGGTATTCCTAATGATGTACAAATACATATATAGTCAATTATTGCTTGAAAAAATTGAATCTTTCCTATACCATCTGCGAGCAAAATTCGAGAAGCATAAGGAAAAGTAATCAATGGAAACAATAGACCAGAAATTGTATTAGCTAAATTTAATGCAAAATTATGCTTAACAGATACAGACATTTAATTTTTTAGCACTCATTGAATGACTATGAGGCTTTTATCTCTCGTTAGTCTCATTGACCTAATAATAATAATAATAATATCCGCTAGAGATCACAAAGTATATTATGGTAAATTGGAATTAAAGAATTTCATTTCTGATAGCTATTTAAATAAATCATAGATAGCTGAGCAATATACGATCTTTTTCCTAAATTCCTCCATACGAGATTTTCTCCGACTGATATTCAGTTAATAACACATTCTACTAAAAGCAGAATTATTCAACTTTCATTGTTAATAATAGTGTGCTTATTGTAGTAGCCCTATCGAAAGGTAACGATGGCTCTATTGAATCCTCACAATAGCTCTATCGAAGGGCGACGATAGAGCTATCGTTTTATAACCTGCTAATTCCCGACTTCCTCTATCAGCGACGGATGCACAAACGCAGTAGCCACCGCCATCAGGCCCTGAATAGCTACTACCACACGGCGGTCTCCTTTAATACGAATAAATTCTCCTTCTACTCCTTCAAAAATCCCTCCGGTGATGCGGACACGGGTTCCTTTTGCCATATGGACACAAGTAGGGTCAAGGTAAATAAGTTGCTGCTCGTAATTACCGGCAACGGCAATAAAATTACGCATTTGGATATCAGGGATGATTAAGGGCTGATGGATTTCCCTGTCCATGATATAACGAATGGGGAGAACAGCACCTTTCAGTTCCTTTATTTCATCAAGCAATTTACGAGTAGTACGCACAAAGACGAGATTGTGAACAACAGAGACAAGCTTACGCATCTTGCGCTCACCTTTTACTACATATATATAATGCATCGGGATAAAATTCTCGATATGTTCCGCATCCAAATACTCTTTCAAGGCAAGTTCACGACTATAAGTAATGCGTAAAGCATACCAATTAAGCTGAGAGTTGGATGTTGAGGGCTGAGAATTCATCTTAGATTAATTGTTCCCGTCAGGATATTCTTTGGGGACACTGGAAGGCAGAAATCCTTTCCAAGTAGATAGTTGAGAGCGTATGTCGAGCTTAGTATATCCATTGTCAAAATCTAATTCCCCTATCGCAGGCGGAATGGTTTGAGCAACGATAAACAAACGAGTTTAGAACGATAAAGCGTTTATTGAAACGTTTGTTTAATGCTGCAAAGGTACTTCCTAGAAATGAAACAACAAAATATTCTTATAAATAAAATTATCCGCTATTTATGTTAAAAAAATATCCTTCTGTAAAACAGCGGATTGCATCTTTTTTAAGACAGATAATTTAATATAAATTTCTACAGAAGAAATAAGTTAACTTACTATGCTGAATGAAGTTAACTAAGGATAGTGCATGAAGTTAACTAACTATGATATAAGAAGTTAACATCGTAAAGATAAGATATTAACTTCCTTTTTGCTCCTCCTAAAAGTCTCTTTATAAAGTATGTAGCAATGCCTGCAACTCCCTGCAAAGACGCTCCTTTACTTCCTCCATCGGCACTTCACGCCCTAATTCTTTCTGAAGAGAAGTAACTCCTTTATCCACAAATCCACAGGGATGAATATAGCTGAAGTAACGTAAGTCCGTACTCACATTGAACGCCAGCCCATGCATTGTGACGTAATGACTGCTACGCACCCCGATAGCACAGATTTTACGCGCACGCGGAGTATCCCCTTCCAGCCACACACCGGTAGCCTTCTCCAAACGTCCCGCAATAATTCCATAAGAAGCACAGACGCGGATTACGGCTTCCTCCAAAAGATGAACATACTCTTTCAGTCCTAATGAATACTCCTCCAAGTTCAGGATAGGATAGCAAACAAGCTGTCCGGGTCCGTGATACGTAATATCCCCTCCTCGATCTATATGATACAGCGTAGCCCCTATGGCACGAAGCTGCGCTTCGCCCAACAGCATATTGCCTTCCTTGCCGCTACGCCCCAAAGTATATACGTGTGGATGCTCACAGAGCACGATGTGGTTTACATACTCCTCTCCCGCTTGTTTGGCATGCACAAGCGCATCAAACCATACCGTCTGCCTGTCCCATGCTTCGGCATGAGGTATTACTTTTCAATCCGATACTTCTAATTTCATGAAAACAAAGATAATGCTTTTTCTCTAATCTTTAACGGAATTGCCTGTTTTAATCTTGCATAATTCAAATAAAAGTTGTATCTTT
>JAJQAY010000131.1 GCA_021203515.1 Bacteroides sp.
AAAAGCCTTCTTTTTGCCTGCAAAAAAGGACTGACTAAACTTGTTAGACAGTCCCGTTGTGCAACTCTGCGTAATGCCTTTACGCAGTTCTACGTAACGACATTACGTAGGGCTGAGTAGAGGCATTACTATTTTTTATCCCAAAGGATTTTCTTCCTGGTCGTCGTCGCCGCCACTGCCACCGGTACTTCCGCCTTCGGGAGCTTTCCCCAGTGTAAGCGTTTTCACCACGCTGCGTGGAGTCTTCAGCGGGGAAGTGCCGCCATACTGCGTCGTCACCGTCAGCGTATACGTCCCGTCCGCCAGTCCGGCAGGGATGATGAAGGTGAGCTTCTTGGGGTCGTTCACTGCCCACATGTCCTCGGTGATTTTCGTCACCGTGCCCTTGGCATCCTTTAGGGTGATGCCTACTGCGGGGTCGGTGCCGGCCATTTTGATGTTCTTGCCCGTCAGCGTGAAGTTGCGTCCGGCGGTGGCGTTGAAGCCCTCGGTGCGGGTGGCGGTGTCCGTGCCGCCTGCCACGAACATGGCGGAGCCTTTCTCGCCCACTACGTTCACCGTGGTCTTGTTGATGGCCTCGCGCAGTTCCTTGCCCTGGGTGAAGGAGACGTAGACCGAGTTTCGTGCGGGGTCGAACGCCATGCCCTTTGCCAGGTCCTTGAACTGGGCTACTGCCTGATAGAGGCCGTTGTTCACCGAGTAGCCCATCAGCAGGAGGTCTTTCGTCACCTCTTGTTCCAGGTTGACTACCGCTTCTATGGTGACACGTTCCAGTCCGGGATTCCGGGCCATCATTTCGGAGATGACGCGCTGCTTGTCTGCCGTGCCTGCGGAGACGAGGACGAAGATTTTGTCGTCCGTGTCGTCCACGGTTACGGTGTTGTCTGCTAGTTGTGCGTTGAGTACGTGTTTGATGTCATTGTTTGGCATAATTAAATTTGTTTTTTTGGTGAGTTAATAAAAAGTCCTGCCCCCGTCTCCGGGTCGGACGATGCCGACGGGTGAGTGGGGCAGGGCGGAATATATAATGTAAGTTTTTCGAGTTTACGGTTGCCGGACGAGTTTTCCTGTGCTGTCGAATTGGTACGGGCATTGTTCATCCTCGCTGCCGGAGTGGCTGGTGTTCCAGGCACCGATGGCGGCGTTCATGGCAGATATTTGGTCTGCGATAGAGGTTACGACGCATACGGCGGGGTGATGTTGATGGTGCCGTCAGGATAAAGATTGCTCGTTGTATCATTCTCACCCATGTCATCCTGGTCTATAACGTCTATTTCACCATCGCCATTAGTGTCTTCGCCTTTGTCGTCGTCTGTCAGCGTGGTGGTGTAGCAGTGCGTCACGTTCAGAGTGTTGTTTTCTACCGTATTTTCTCCTATCAAACCGCCAGTGTAGTTTCCGCTTCCTGTGATACTTCCCGTGGCGTAGCAGGCGGTAATCGTTATTGTAGAAACTGTTGCTGGGTTTAACTTTGTTCCTCCTATCAGTCCGCCGCCACCAGACCGAGATGTTTCCACATTTCCGGTAGCATAGCAGGCGATAAGGTCGATGTCGGCATTGTTGGAAGCAATATGCCCTATCAGTCCACCGGTATATCTTCCTCCCTTTACCTCGCAAGTGGCGTGGCAACCTTCTATGGTGATTTTATACTCGTTATTTATCCCTCCTATCAGCCCACCGATATAGTTACTCTCTTTTGCGTCAATTTTTCCTCCTTCCACTTTGCAGTTCTCTATGTTTCCATCTACTATGGTGGCCACCAGTCCTCCTGCTATATTCATAAATCCTTCAATGGAAGGGGCGGCTATCGTGAGATTTTTGATACTGCCGTTCGTGACTCCTCCAAAGAAGCCGCAATATCCCATAAACTTTGTTGCCGATATTGTCAGCCCGCTGATGGTGTGGTTGTCTCCATCGAAGTTTCCGGAGAAGGGGCCTTTTGTTCCTATCGGTGTCCAGTCTTTTCCGCTTAGGTTTACGTCTGTTGTCAGTTTGAAGTACAGTCCATTGCAGTAGTTGCCGCCATCTACGGTCTTGCCCAGTAGTTCCAGGTCTGTCCGGTTGCTGAGGAGGTAGGGTGACGCTTTCGTCCCCTCGCCTTGGAAGTAGGCTCTTTTCAGTTGTAGATTGTAGCTGCATGTGTGGGTGACGTTGTCGGTCACCGTTATCTGGAGGAGCGCTTCGCCCATAACCGGTGTGTCGAGGGTGATGCGCTGTGCCCGGCGGTCGAGTTCGATGCTCCATGACCCGGCTGTGTTTTCTTTCAGCTCTGCCGTGACCGTCAGCTTGTCGGCATCCATATCCGTACCCGTAAAGCTATGCTCCAGCGTGTTGCTGTCGTCCGGTGTGAGGGGTGCGTTCAGGTTGGTGAGCGCAATGTTGTTGAGGGTGAAGCTCAAACCTATTCCTTTATAGAGGGGCATCTGTAGGGTGGGGTTGTCCGTCAGGTTGTCCGGTGTGTTGTCTGCCAGGGTGAAGATGACGTAATCCTTGCTGCTCGTATAGTCTACGCCGTTTTTCACGAAGATGGCGTCACCGTCCTTGCCGTTCGTTCCGTCTTTGCCGTCCGTGCCGTTGATGCGATACCAGGTCAGTCGGTTGTCTACGCTCAAGTACCAGGCAGCGTCGTTCTTCACTCCGCCGTCGGTCTTGATGGTGATGCCGGTAGCGGGCAGGCTGCTGCCCAGCAGTATCTGCGGAACTGGGGCAGAGGTGCCGGGAGTGCCTTGCTCGCCTTTGTCTCCTTGCTCACCTTTGTCTCCATTCGCCCGGATTGGGTTGCCCGCTTCGTCTTTCATCAGCTCTCCGTTCACTGTCCAATACCAGTTTTCGTCCGGCTGCTGCACGGCGCTGATTAAGGGCGTGCCGCCTGCTTCTCCCTTTTCACCTTGAATGCCTTGTGCGCCAGTCTCCCCCTTCGCTCCATTATAGATGGTGATGGGCGAGGCGTGCAGAAACTGGATGGTGTAGCCCACCTGCTCGCCGCTTTGCATCACGGGCGTCACGGCGGTGATGTAGTCCGTCGTGCTCAGTAACTGTTGCAGGGAGACAAGGTTGCTGTTCACCTCGTTTTGCCACTTCTCCAACGCCTTGATGCGGTCGGAGTTGCTGTTGATTTTCTTCCACAAGTCAGCGTGGCCGCAGGTGCATCCTGCAAGGAGTAGCACGGTGAGTGCCATTCATAGATAGTTTGTTCGTTTCATGATAGTATAAAATATTGATTGATAAGTTGCAGGGTTCGTGGCTGCCGCGATGAAGAGGGACAGCCGGAGAACAAAGAAAGCGCCTGTGGTACGTGCATTCGGCACGCTCCACAGGCGTATTGTGTCTTGCAGCACACGGCTGCAAATATCTCTTGGTTAATAATGCTTACAACTGCGGGGGGGGGGGTAAAAGCCTTTCACCGACTGCTGGGCAGCAGATAGCGGTGTGTGAGGAGGTGGCTTTTGCCTGGCGCGACGTCTTGTTCATGATAAATAGCTGTAAAGACATTAGTTTTGTTTTGTCCTGCAAAGTTAAGCAATCGTGGGAAACGGCAAACATTTTTATCGTTTTTCTTCACGGAAAATCACTTTGTACTATAAGAAATCTTCTTCTGCCGGGATGTATCCGTAATTATGGTCATGCTATCCGTAATCTGTCTACAAGGATGTTCACCGCTTCTCCCTACATTTGCAGTGTCATACAAAAAGAACCTATATACAGAATGATTATGAACAAGAAAGTATTGATTTTATCATCCAGTCCCCGCCGTGGCGGCAATACGGACACACTTTGCGATGAATTTATGCGCGGAGCCATTGAAGGAGGAAACGAAGCGGAGAAGATTTTCCTGCGCGACAAGACCATACACTATTGTACGGGTTGCAGCACATGCAGCCTCCGCCAGAAGCCTTGTCCACAAAAGGATGATGCCGCCGGCCTCATTGAAAAGATGCTGCAAGCCGATGTCATTGTCCTCAGCACCCCCCGTCTACTTCTATGCAATGAGCGCCCAACTGAAAACCTTCCTCGACCGTTGCTGCGGGCTCTATACGGAAATGAGCAACAAAGAATTCTATTTCATCGCTGCCGGTGCCGAGGGCGAAGCGGGGCGTCGGGCACTGGAGCGCACGTTCGACAACCTCATGGGATTTATAGACTGTCTGGAAAATCCTATAGTCCGCGGTCGGTTGCTTGCCACCGGTGTTTGGCATGTAGGTGATATAAAAGGCAATCCGGCGTTGCAGGAAGCCTTAGAACTGGGAAGAAAAGTATAAATCATTAAAACAACAGAGAATAATGAAAAGAGTATTCACTTTTAGTGTAAGAAAGCTTCTTCTGCGTTTTTCAGCTCTATTAAGTCAAAGTACATCAAACGCGTTTTCAGCTTTCCGTCAATTATAAAACCATTAT
This sequence comes from Bacteroides sp., assembly GCA_021203515.1. Lineage (GTDB taxonomy): Bacteria > Bacteroidota > Bacteroidia > Bacteroidales > Bacteroidaceae > Bacteroides. The sequence goes on from JAJQAY010000131.1 coordinate 4,396, forward strand.
TTTCTATCTCTTGTTGTTCGCTGGAATATATGAATTTAAAGCCATTCTTTTGGTAATACTTGATGGGCCTTCTTCATTGTATGCGTCTACAACCAGAAAACGGCAACCGGTTTTGTTGGCTGTGTCGATGAACCATGATTTAATGAAAGTCATTAAGTCTGAACCTATACCGTGGCGTTTATAGTCTATGTTAATTCCTAATCGCCCAATCAATACTGCCGGATAGCGGCTCATTTGTTTGGAGTAGGGAATATCCTTATTTATTTTCTTGCCTCGGCTATTGGGTAGAAGATTAACACGCACACTATCATTGGAAACAGTAAAGGCGCATATAATAATGTTAGGACTGTTGTCTAGCCGGAAACAATAACTTTTACCCAATAATTGTTCGGAATACAGATGGGACTCGTTGTAAAAGAAGTCATTTAGGTCGTCGTTACCACAATCAAACTTGTCGCATTGGGTAATAGTAGTGTCATTCAATATAGAAATGGAGCACTCGTCGAAAAGTAAACTCATTCGTCTTTTAGAGTATTTTCGATTTCTTCAATAGTGCACGAGTACGGCGCACATTTTGAGTGTAGTCTATAGAAGCGCGTCTTTCTTTAAATGCCTTGTCGGCTTCTTTTGCGAAAGTTTCGGCTTCTTTCCCTTTGAGTGTAGGAATGGTTCTGATTGCTATTGCCATATTTGTTATATTGTGTTGCAAATGTAAGGCTTTCTTTGTTTGTCAACAAATAAATCGGAGGAAAACTTCTTTTTAATTATCAGGCATAAAAAAAGTATTAGGTACCGACCGCGCAACATAACCGCGCAGCCAATACCTAATACTTAATACCTAATACTTAATTTTACATTCCCAGCTTCTTCAAGATAGCCTTCGGCACGGCATTCTTGTTCACCAGAATATTGATAGTCTTGTAGGCTACGAACGGTTTGGAAGCATACCATGCTCCTTTGTACGGGTTGTTGGTGCCCCAGGAGTTCTTTACCATATAATATTCCTTGCCGTTCTGGTCTTTGGCGATACCGTAGATAAGCATACCGTGGTCGTCGGTAGTTTCCCAGTTATCGAAAGCTGCCTGGCGCATTTCCTGCGTTACGGTGATTTCGGGCAACGGACGGGAAGTCAACTCCTTGCGCTTGTCTACAGCAGTCAGTCCCAGCCAGTGTGCCATGTCCGAACCGGTCAGCTCTGCACCACGTGCAGCGTCCGGCACTACGGCGATGCCGTCACGGGTAAATCCGTCTTCACTCACGTCGCTGCCCCAAGCCACGGTATAACCGTTGTTCACGGCATTCTCGATGACAGACATGAACTCCATCAGCGGCAAGTTCCATGACAGACCATTGCGCCAGTTGTCCTGAATTTCGATGTTCATCGGCGTGTAGAAAGGATGGTGAGTGAACGAAGTCAGGGAGATGTAGTCGTCCGGGTTGATGCCGAGAGACTCGCCGAATGACTTCGGAGTATATTCCTTACCTTTATAAGTAAACGTCTCCGGACACTTGCCCAGATAAGTGTCGTAGATGGCGCACAAGCCTTTTTTCCATACCGGAGTCAGCTTCTTGCCTTTGATTACTGCGTTTACATAAGCACCTGCCACAGCATCCAGTTCGTTGTGAACCGGCAGCGTGTCGCCGTACATAATGCCCGGTATTGCTTCCTGCGGCACCATTCCGTAGTTCTTCAGGCAATACATCACGTCGTAGAAGTTTCCGCCCGGCGAGAATGAACTGTCGCCGTGATAGCGCACGTAGTTGACGCCGCGGTCTTGCATCGTGTGGTGCACGACGAGCATCTCGGAAAGGTCATACTCACCTTTGCCCATGCGCAGCAGTTCGCTTTCGAGGAAACCGATGCTTGAAAAGCTCCAGCAAGTAGAGGAACGGTTTTGATTTTTAACTGAAGTGATTGGATTTGCTTTTACAGTGGTAAAGACGAACCCTTCTTCTTTCGGGGTGTTTTGTGCCGTCATATTCAGGCTTAATAAACCCAAAGTGGCGATTAGTATGGACTTTTTCATCATGATAAATGTGACATTATGGTTGTTATTTGCGCAAAGATAGAGAGAATATCACAAACAAAAGCTATCTTTGGTGCACTAATTCTGACATTTATGGAAAAATTGATACGAATAGACGGAAAAAGCGGATTAGTTCTTGAAGGTGGCGGCATGCGTGGTGTCTTTACTTGCGGCGTGCTCGACAACTTTATGGACCGGGGCATCCGCTTTCCCTATGCCATCGGTGTCAGTGCCGGAGCGTGCAACGGACTGTCCTACATGTCCGGTCAGCGTGGGCGTGCCAAGTACAGCAACATCGACCTGCTGGAGAAGTATAATTGCATCGGCCTGAAACACCCCCTGACGAAGCGCAACATCCTCGACTTCGACCTGCTGTTCCAGGCGTTTCCCGAAGAGATATTGCCCTACGACTACGAGGCCTATTTCCGCAATCCCGACCGCTTTGTAATGGTGACGACCAACTGCGAGACGGGCGAAGCCAACTACTTTGAGGAGAAGCGGAGCAAGGAACATGTCATCGACATTGTACGCGCTTCGAGCAGCCTGCCTTTCGTTTGTCCCATTGCCTACGTGGATGGCGTGCTGATGCTCGACGGCGGTATTGTGGACAGCATCCTCCTGCTGCGTGCCCGCCGCGACGGCTTCACCCGCAATGTAGTGGTGCTGACCCGCAACCGGGGCTATCGCAAGGACATTCAGGGCACTAAAGTCCCTCCGTTCATCTATAAGAAATATCCCCTCCTGCGCGAGGCTATCAACATGCGCAGCTACGTCTACAACGAACAGCTGGAACTGGTGGAGCACCTGGAGGATGCAGGCGAGATTACCGTTATCCGTCCATTGAAGGCGGTAGCGGTAGACCGCATCGAACGGGACATCCGTAAGCTGACCGACTTCTATGAAGAAGGATATGCTTGCGCGGCGGCGTTTCAATTTCAGCAATAATCTGCGTGAATTTGCGCTAATCTGCGTTTCTTTCTAAGCTCTGTGCTCTTTGTGGTGAGAGGATTTATCTCCGGCTTTCAGTAATCCTGTTACATCTTCTATCACTTTTGTTACATGGTATCATAATTGCTACTCTCTGAAACAATTCTTTCAGTCGGTGGTGAACAATTCCGTTTCCTTTGCCGGTGCAAACGATGACAATCGAAACTTTAAATTGTATCATACCATGAAAAAGAAAGCAATCGTGATGTTCGCCGCCGGATTGATGCTGGCAACACCCATCTTCGCACAAGAGTCCAAAACCGACTCCACACGTGTATCCAATCCATCGAAAGAAGAAGGCAACCGCAACGTGATGCTGAACGCTGCCAGTGCCAACGGCCCCCGTGAAATCTCTATCGGCCTGCCCGGTGGAGACGTCAATGTACTGGAAAACGGACTCCCCGCAGTCTACAACTCAAACCCTCACAACGTAAACACCCATTGGCGCGGAGACAGCAGTCTCGGCCATGTGGGCCTGCTGAAAATATCCGAAACCGCCATTACTACCGGAAACATCGGCTATGCCGTCAACTCTTTCACCCAACTGGGTGCGGGCAACGAAGGCTTCGGCGGCGTGCTGAACTACAACACCAACCACTTCGGCAAGCAGCAGTTCGACCTCAACCTGAACGGCGGACTGGGACGCGGCTGGTACTACAGCGGAAGCATCTACCAGAACTTCGACCCGGGAACGTTCAAACTGCGTTTTGCGCAGTATCAGGATCGCACGCAAATCTATAAGGCGGCCCTGACCAAAGAATATAACGAAGGTCGCGGTCAGTTCTCCGTTATCTATCATTATAGCAACAGCCATTGGTTGAGCAACGCCACCACCGGCGCGCCGTTCATCTATGCAGGCGACGGCAGCGTGCAGGAAATCCCCGGCTTCAGCCTGGGCACTTCCTCTTATCTGCCCAATGTAGGCACTATTCCTTATATGGATATACGCACGGGCGAGATGAAAACCACCAGTCTGTATGACGTCACTGCCAGCCGGGGCAACCAACTCACCCTGCTCCACCGCTACAAATGGGACAACGGACTGGAATGGAAAGTGAACATGAAGTACGACCACGCACTGGGTTCTTATCTCTACCAGACCCCGATGGATATGAAGCAGCAAGATGCCTCCGCCGGCTATCGGCTGAAGCAGGCGGACGGCTCTTTCGAATCGTACAGCGGATATGTGCAGAGCCGCATGTCTTGCTTCAACCGCGGAAGCATCGACGAGTTCTTCTTCACCACCGAGCTTTCCCGCCAATATGGCAACCAGACCTGGCGCGTGGGAGTGAACGAATGGTATTACGACATCGACTATGCCTCCAACACCACCATGTACGACCATACGGTAGAGGCCTATCCGCAACTGCTCTACGGGACAAGCTCTGCCCAGGTGCACTACTTCGGCAATACTCCTTACTATAACTTCAACCAGAACGCTTCGGAGTATTACAAGGGACACGAGAACAAGCTCGCCCTGTATGCCACCCACGACTGGAATATCTCCGACAAGTTCAACGTGTATTATGGTGCCCGCCTGGAATACCAGCGCCTCGCCGGAAAGAACCTTGCCGTCTACAATGACGAAGGCGCAGCCGTAGGCCGCTTCTACAACTACCACATCGGTGCCACCGCCGCCGACGGCACCCTGATTGCCCCGCGCGACTTCGCTTACGACTGGCTGAACATGGCCTTCACCGCCTCGCTGACCTACAAGATAACCCGTCAGTTCGGCCTGACCGGTGACTTCACTTATATCACCCAACGCCCCAACCTGACCAACTTCTCTCCGGCAGAAATGCCCAACGTGGATAAGATTACCGTGCCCCTGGGACGCGCCGGGCTCTACTACAACACCGACTGGATTAGCTTGACTTCCCTGTTCTCTTATATAGCGAAGACCAACAACAACTCCACGCTGAACCTGATTAACCCGAACGACCCCACCGGCAAGGACATTAAGGCAGCTCCGCTGAGTTACGACATCCAGACTTTGGGATGGACTACCGATGCCGTTATCAAGCCGTTCAAGGGATTTGACTTCCACTTCCTCTTTACTTATCAGGTGCCCAAGTACAAGAAATATGAGACAGGCGTCACCTTCCCCGACGGAAGCACCTCCAACATCAACGCAACGGGCAATATCGTGGCCGAAATACCGAAAGTGCTGGTGGAGCTCGACCCTAGCTATATGTTGACCAAAGACCTGAAGGTGTGGGCAAGCTTCCGCTACTTCAGCAAGACGTATGCCAATATCAACGATGCCTATTACTTCAGCGGACGTTGGGAAACCTTCGGTGGACTGAACTGGAATGTAAACAAGCGCCTCTCGCTGGGTGCCACCGTCATCAACTTCCTGAACCAGACGGGCGCGAAGGGCAGCATTGCCGGTGCCGAACTGGTGGAGAAAGAAGATGCCGCAACCTATAACGGTGCCTGGATGGCAGGCAGCTACATCCGTCCCTTCACCGTGGAACTCTCAGCAAGTATAAAATTCTAACTTGTACACAGGTTCTCCTTGCAGTGTAATTGTAAGATAATTATTAACTTTGTATCATTCATAACCAACTATCATGAAAACATTCTTATTTAAAGCAGCGCTATGTGCACTTGCAGCCATCAGTGGCCTTTCTTCTTGCCAGACCACCCGGAGTGAAATGAAACTGGAACAACAGGGCGACAGCCTTACGGTTATTCACATCACCAATCCTACCAAATACCTCCTTCTCCCCGTAGAAGAGAATGCCGCCGAGAGCCAGGTGAGCCTCGACACCGGCGATGCCGCCGACACGGATATGGACGTGCGCCTCGCCCAGAAGACAGTGGACTACTTTGTCCCGTTCGAACTCCCTGCCGGAGCCAAGACTGCCACCGTGCGCATCGACCGCATCGGCAAAGACGCCCTTTGCTGGGAACAAATCAAGCTGTCCGATACCTTCGATGCTACAAATACAGACAAGTTCCGCCCCCTCTATCATCACACACTGCTTTACGGCTGGATGAACGATGCCAACGGCTTGGTGTATAAGGACGGTGAATGTCACCTCTACTTTCAGTACAACCCCTACGGTTCCGTTTTGGGGGAATATGCACTGGGGCACTCCGTCAGCAAAGACCTGATGCATTGGGAACACCGGGCGCCTGCCATTGCCCGCGACACGTTGGGACATATCTTCTCCGGCAGTTCCGTGGTCGATGTCGACAATACCTCCAGCTACGGTGCAGGTACTATCGTGGCATTCTATACCTCTGCCAGCGACAAGAACGGTCAAATCCAATGTATGGCCTACAGCAAGGACAACGGATATACCTATACCAAATATGAGAATAACCCCATCCTCCGTCCCTTCGACGGCTTGAAGGACTTCCGTGACCCGAAAGTCTTCTGGTATGCCCCGAAAGCAAGTGGGTGATGATTGTCTCTGCCGACAAGGAAATGCGCTTCTATACTTCGCAGAACCTGAAGGACTGGGCTTACCTCAGCGCATGGGGAGAGAGCTACGGCGTGCAACCCCGTCAGTTCGAGTGTCCCGACATGGTGCAACTGCCCGTTGATGGCGACAAGAACCGGATGAAGTGGGTGATGATTGTCAATGTGAACCCCGGTTGCTACTTTGGCGGCAGCGCCACCCAGTACTTCGTGGGTGACTTCGACGGAACCAACTTCACTTGCGACAGCCCGAAGGAAACCGTGAAATGGCTGGACTGGGGCAAAGACCATTACGCCACCGTCTGCTTCTCCAATACCGGCGACCGCACCATTGCAGTGCCCTGGATGAGCAACTGGCAGTATGTCAACATCATCCCGACGAAGCAATATCGCAGCGCCAACGCCCTGCCCCGCGAACTGGGGTTGTATAAGCAAGGCGGCGAACTGTATGTATCCGTTGCCCCGGTGAAGGAGGTGCAGGCATTGCGCAAAGAAAACAAGGACATTTCCGCCTTCGCGGTCGATACGGAATATCACGTCGATACCCTGCTGAACAACAACGAAGGCGCTTACGAACTGGAAATGCAGTTCACCGTCGGAACAGCGGAAGTGATGGGCTTCAAGCTCTTCAACGAAAAGGGCGAAGAGGCGGACATCTACTTCAACCTGCCGGAAGGTAAGCTGGTGATGGACCGTACCAAGAGTGGCATTGTAGACTTCGGGCGCAACAGCAAGCCTTATGCCCTCGAAGCTCACGACAAACGCATGGAGACTTCCATCAACTATATCGACGACTTTGCCCTCGCCACCTGGGCGCCGGTGGCAAAAGCCGCCAGCCACACGCTGAACATCTTCGTTGACAAGTGCTCGGTAGAAATCTTCCTCGACGGCGGCAAGGTTGCCATGACGAACCTCGTCTTCCCCAACGAGCCCTACAATCGCATGAGCTTCTACGGCAAGGGCGGCAACTACCGCGTGGACGGCTGCCGGGTTTACAGACTGGGACTCTAACATGATAATTTAATGTTTCACCACAGAGGACGCAGAGTCTCACAGAGGATTTATATTGAAACGCAGATTAACGTAGATTTTCGCAAAGACTAAATCTGCAGTATCTGTTATTCAGAGCCTTAAAGAGATATTCTTTGCGAAAATCTGCGTTAATCCGCGTTTCTTTATTTTTTCTAAACTCTGTGAGACTCTGTGTCCTCTGTGGTGAACTAAAAACAACAACATGAAACAATCAAATATTCCCTCCCTTTCCCGCCTGTTGCCCCTGATGCTTTGCTTCTTCGCCATGGGCTTCGTAGACCTGGTGGGCATCGCCTCCAACTACGTGAAGGCCGACTTGAACCTGACCGACTCGCAGGCTAATATATTCCCTTCGCTGGTGTTCTTCTGGTTCCTCATCTTCTCCGTCCCCACGGGGATGCTGATGAACCGCATCGGACGCAAGAAGACCGTGCTCCTGAGCATGGCGGTCACTTTTGCCTCTTTGCTTCTTCCGGTCTTCGGCGACGGATACGTGCTGATGCTCGTCTCCTTCTCCCTGCTAGGCATCGGCAATGCGCTGATGCAGACGTCGCTCAATCCGCTGCTCTCCAATGTAGTCAGCGGCGAACGTCTGGCAAGTTCGCTGACGTTCGGGCAGTTTGTCAAGGCCATTGCCTCTTTTCTTGCCCCCTACATTGCCATGTGGGGAGCCACGCAGACCATCCCGTCGCTGGGGATGGGGTGGCGCGTGCTGTTCCCCGTTTATATGGTAGTGGCGGTGATTGCCATCCTTTGGTTGGGCGGCACGTCCATCGAGGAGGAGAAGGAGGATGGACGTCCTTCCACCTTCGGCGAGTGCCTGGCACTGCTGGGCCGACCGTTTATCCTGCTTTCTTTCATCGGCATCATGTGCCACGTCGGCATCGACGTGGGCGCTAATACCACCGCACCGAAAATCCTGATGAAACGCCTGGGCATGTCGCTTGCCGATGCGGGCTTTGCCACGAGCCTCTACTTCATTTTCCGCACGGCAGGCTGCCTGCTCGGTTCGGTCATCTTGCAGAAGATTGCATCGCGAACTTTCTTCGGTGTCAGCGTGTTGTGTATGCTGGCGGCGATGGCGGGACTGTTCTTCTTTCAAGAGAAGACGATGATATACGTCTGCATCGCGCTGATTGGTTTCGGCAATTCGAATATCTTCCCCATCATCTTCTCGCAAGCCTTGCTGGCAATGCCGCAGAAGAAGAACGAGGTTTCCGGACTGATGATTATGGGACTCTTCGGCGGCACGGTATTCCCGCTGGCCATGGGGCTGGCAAGCGATGCAATGGGGCAGAGCGGGGCAGTGGCGGTGATGACGGTAGGCGTGGCCTATCTCTTTGCCTATATGCTGAGAATGAAGAGGAAATAAGCATTACCTTTGGGGACGGATGCCGTTACCTCAGGGATGAACTCCCGTTTCCCTTCGTGGTAACTCCGTTTACCTCTCGTGGTAACTCCATTTACACTACGAGGTAAAGGCCGTTACACTACGAGGTAAAGATCGTTACACTACGAGGTAAATGCTTTTACATAGTGAGGTAAGAGTTTGGTAAATGCAAGAGGCTGACAATAAGACAAGTATGTAAACTTAAAGACTAATATATCATGAACAAGATTATCGTAGGAATGGGTGAGACACTCTGGGATTGCCTTCCCGAAGGAAAGAAGATAGGCGGTGCTCCGGCAAACTTTGTCTATCATGTATCGCAGTTTGGTTTCGACAGCCGCGTAGTGAGTGCCGTAGGCGCCGATGCAGACGGTGACGAGATATTGGACGTATTTGCGCGGAAGGGCTTGCGCACGCAGATAGAGCGCGTGCCTTATCCCACGGGCACGGTGCAGGTGACGCTCGACGCCGTTGGTGTGCCTTGCTATGAGATAAAAGAGGGCGTTGCGTGGGATAATATTCCTTTTATGGACGAACTGAAACGCCTGGCGCTGAATACGCGTGCCGTATGCTTCGGCTCGCTGGCGCAGCGCAATGAGGTGAGCCGTATCACCATCAATCGCTTTCTCGACACAATGCCCCAAGGCGACGAGCAGCTTAAGATATTCGACATCAACCTCCGTCAGGGCTTCTACACGAAGGAGATACTCTGCGACTCCATGCGTCGCTGCAACATCCTCAAGATTAATGATGAAGAACTGGTGACCATCAGCCGCATCTTCGGTTATCCGGGCATCGACTTGCAGGATAAGTGCTGGATACCGCTTGCCAAGTACAACTTGAAGATGCTCATCCTGATCTGCGGCACGAACGGCAGTTATGTCTTCACTCCAGGCGTTGTCTCTTTCCAGGAAACTCCCAGAGTACCCGTTGCCGATACGGTGGGCGCAGGCGACTCCTTTACGGCTGCCTTCACAGCCGCCATCCTAAGTGGTATCCCTGTGCCCGAAGCGCATAAGCTGGCAGTAGAAGTCTCTGCCTATGTGTGTACGCAAAGTGGGGCGATGCCGGAATTGCCGACGGTGCTGAAAGACAGAATTTAGGTATTAAGTATTAAGTATTAAGTATTAGGTATTAACTATGCAGATTACAGCGCAGCTTAATACCTAATACCTAATACTTAATACTTAATACTTAATACCTAAATCAATAAATACTGCTTGCTTCAATTACAATCTTCTCCAGCAACCCTTGCATCTTGCCTATCACTGGATTGTTCTCCATCCCGTAGCCGGCAGCCATCTGCTTCATCAGCGGGAAAGTGGCCCACACGCTGTCATTCTTATCTTCCCATACCGAAATCTTCAGCGGCAGCTTTATCGATATACTCGGGTTTTCCTGCATCAGGGCCGTTCCCACTTTGGGCGAACCGAATACAATGACCTGGTTGGGCAACAACTTCAAACCTGTTTCTTCCGCATTCTTTCCGTGGTCGAATTTAGCGAATACAGGGATACCCATTTCTTTAAGAACTTCTTCCATTCTTGCCATCGTCTCTTCCACGTTGAACTGGTTCTCGTAAGTGAACAGCTGATTGTCATTCGCTCCCGTACCCAGCTTGTTGCTGTCGAAAGCCGCGGCAATCTTGCGTGCGAGGTTAGTGAGGTCCACCCCTTCCTTGTTGGCAAGCAGAGTGACGCATACCAGTTCGGAAGCATCGGTAAAGCGGCTCAGGAAGGCAGAATGTCCCGACACGCTTCCTTTAATATCCATCAAACCCTTGTGGCGTAGAACTGCCATCCTGCCATGGCGGGAACAATCTTTCCGTTTGCCAGTTTGGTAGGCTTATACACAATGTCGCGGTTTTCCGGTTTGGCAATCAGTACACCGCCTGCAAGTCCGATGTCCCAATGACTGATATTTTCCGCAGAAGCCCAGATGTCAGAGAAACCTTTCAGTGAAGTAGCGCTGACCATCGGTGCCGCTACCAGCTTGCCGTCTTTCTCCACATAGCCTGTAGTTGTTTCCGAAGGATTGATATAGTCCTTATCCTTCTTGAATGTCTGGTGCACATTGGGAGTGGTGGTTACATCTTCCTGCTTCACCTTGGCAAGGTCTTCGCCAAAGTAGGTCTGTTGCAGTCCGAGGTAATCAATCTGGTTCTTCTTCACAAAGTCATGATAAGACATCTTGGATGCTTTCTCGATGACGGAAGTCAGCAACAGGAAGTTGGTGGCACTCTGTTTCACGTCCGTTCCCGGTTCGAAAGCCAGCGGCAGGGTCTCTACGGATTGTATCAGTTGTTCCGGCTTGTAGTCGGAAGATACGTTGAAGCCTTTCTGCTCCCGGTAGTCTGCAATGCCGGAGTTATGCTGCATCAGCTGAAGAAGAGTGACCTGCTTCCAGCTTTCGGGAATATCTTTCAGATACTTGCCGAGTACATCGCTCAAATCTATCTTGCCCTTTTCATATAGTTGCATCACGGCAACGGCGGTAAACCCCTGCGAGACAGGGCCGATGGGCCAAAGCGTCTTGGCGGCAGCAAGGTTGCCTTTTTTCAAAATCGGTTACTCCGTAACCCACTATACGGGGAATATAAGGGGCCTGAACGATGGCAAGTGTCATGCCCAGTATCCCCTGTTCTTCCATAAACTCATAAACCATCTGGTCGATAGCTTTACCCTGGTAAGCTACATGCACACTTCCTCTGCCAGTCTGAGGCTGTTGGCTTTCACACTTGCTCATACAATTTCCTCCATTTTGCGCCAGCACCATACTTGAAACCAGCAATCCGAGCGTAATCAACAATTCCTTTTTCATAATGTTTCGCTTCTTGTTTTTGTTATTCCTAATTCGATGTTGCAAAGATACGGCGGCCGGATACGGTAAGAAATAGCGATTTCACACATTAAGTTAGCCATTCTTCCTATAGATGTGAATAATGGTCATATACCGTTCGCAAACGAACATGCAAAGTGTCCGAAAACGAACACATCCCCCCTTCTGATGCTCTTCCTGCCGCTTGGCACGGTCTTTGCTTTTCTCTTAGCGACATATTAAAGACCGAACATGAAGAAGAATATTTTACCCGTAGCTTGTTTTTTAATGCCGTTGGCTGCATCGGCGCAGAATGATACAGTGGCGCATGAACGCGATATAACGCTGGCGGAAGCTATTGCCCTGGCACGTACCCAGTCCGTAGACGCAGCAGTGGCGCTGAATGAGCTGAAAACAGCCTATTGGGAATACCGTACTTTCCGTGCGGACTTGTTGCCCGAAGTCAACTTCACGGGAACGCTGCCCAATTACAGGAAATCATACAGCACCTATCAGAATTCCGACGGTTCCTATACTTTCGTCCGTAATAATACATTGGGGCTGTCCGGTTCGCTCTCCATCGACCAGAATATATGGATTACGGGCGGTAAGTTGTCTTTGGCCTCCTCGCTCGACTATCTCAAGCAACTGGGCACCGGCGGCGACAAGCAATTCATGTCCGTCCCCATCAGCCTCGAACTGACGCAGCCCATCTTCGGCGTGAACAACCTGAAGTGGAACCGCCGTATCGAACCTGTTCGCTACTCCGAAGCAAAGGCCGCGTTCATCTCGGCTACGGAAGAGGTGACGATGAAGACCATCACTTATTTCTTCCAGCTCTTGCTGGCAAAGGAGTCGCTTGCCACGGCGCAGCAAAACAAAATGAACTCCGACCGCCTTTATGAAGTAGCCATCGCCAAGCGCAAGATGGGGCAGATTTCAGAGAACGACTTGTTGCAACTCAAGCTGAACGCCCTGCAGGGCAAAGCCGATGTGACGGAAGCCGAAAGTAACCTGAATGCCAAGATGTTCCAGCTTCGTTCCTTCCTCGGAGTGTCGGAGCGGGAAGGACTGAACCCGGTATTGCCCGCCTCCGTTCCCGACATAAAAATGGAATACGACCGCATGCTGAACAAAGCGTTGGAACGTAACTCGTTTGCACAGAACGTACGTCGTCGCCAGTTGGAAGCCGATTATGAGGTAGCCACGGCTCGCGGAAACCTGCGGAGCATCGACCTCTTTGCCAGCGTAGGATATTCGGGACAAGACCGTGAGTTCTCCTCCGCCTATCAGGATTTGCGCGATAACCAGATTGTACAGGTCGGTGTAAAAATACCCATCCTCGACTGGGGCAAACGTCGCGGAAAGGTGAAAGTGGCAAAGAGCAACCGGGAAGTGGTGCTCTCCAAACTCCGCCAGGAGCAGATGGATTTCAACCAGGACATCTTCCTGCTGGTAGCCAATTTCAATAATCAGGTGCAGCAGTTGGATATAGCCGAAGAGGCGGATGTGATTGCCGAAAAGCGCTATAAGACCAGTGTGGAGACGTTTATGATTGGTAAAATCAGCACGCTGGATCTGAACGATGCACAAAACTCCAAAGATGAGGCTCGCCAGAAACATATTTCAGAACTTTATTATTATTGGCATTACTTCTATCAACTCCGCAGCCTGACGTTGTGGGACTTCGAACAGAATACGGAGTTGGAAGCGGACTTTGAGGATATTGCGAGGGGCTAAGTTTCACCACAGATTACACAGATTAACGCAGATTTTCGCAAAAAATACATACTGTAGTATCTGTCCATATAGAAAGTCTTTGCGAAAATCTGCGTTAATCTGCGTTTTAATAAGAATAATCTGTGTTAATCTGTGTAATCTGTGGTGAAAATACTTATTTTTGCAGTCAACAAACTGCAAAAAGTTATGATACTGGTAATAGACGATGACAGTGCTGTACGTTCCTCACTCAGCTTTATGCTGAAACGTGCCGGATATGAAGTGAAAACAGCTCCGGGTCCCCGCGAAGCTATGGACATAGTACGTGCAGAAGCTCCTGCACTAATATTGATGGATATGAACTTTACCCTTTCCACAACCGGAGAAGAGGGGCTTACCTTGCTGAAGCAGGTAAAAGTATTCCGCCCCGATGTCCCTGTCGTCCTGATGACGGCTTGGGGAAGCATACAACTTGCGGTGCAGGGTATGCAGGCGGGTGCTTTCGATTTCATTACCAAGCCGTGGAACAATGCCGCCCTGCTGCAACGCATCTAGACGGCACTCGAACTGACCGCCGCCCCGAAGGACGCCCCCGAAGAGCAGGCGGAAGGACTGAACCGCAGCCACATCATCGGCAAGTCGCAAGGATTGCAGGAGGTGCTGAACACCGTGGCCCGCATAGCTCGCACCAACGCCTCCGTACTCATCACCGGTGAGAGCGGAACCGGTAAGGAACTGATTGCCGAAGCCATCCACATCAACAGCCAACGCGTGAAGCAGCCTTTCGTTAAAGTCAACCTCGGCGGTATATCCCAAAGCCTGTTCGAGAGTGAAATGTTCGGTCATAAGAAAGGTGCGTTTACGGATGCCAGTGCCGACCGCATCGGACGCTTTGAACTGGCAAATAAAGGTACTATCTTCCTGGACGAAATCGGCGACCTCGACCCGTCTTGCCAGGTGAAGCTGCTGCGCGTGCTCCAGGACCAGACTTTTGAAGTGCTGGGCGACAGCCGTCCGCGCAAGGTGGATGTGCGGGTAGTCTCCGCCACGAATGCTGACTTGCGCAAGATGGTTTTCGAGCATACTTTCCGTGAAGATCTTTTCTGCCGTATCAATCTGATAACCGTCAAACTCCCCGCCCTGCGCGAGCGCCGCGAAGATATTCCTTTGCTGGCGCGTCACTTTGCCGACCGCCAGGCGGAAGTGAACGGTCTGCCCCATACGGAGTTTTCGGCGGATGCCCTGAACTTCCTTTCCCGCTTGCCCTATTCGGGTAATATCCGTGAACTGAAGAACTTGGTGGAACGCACCATTCTCGTCAGCGGCAAGCAGACGCTGGATGCTACGGATTTCGAATCGCAGTATCAGCGCCACGACGAACCCGCCAAGGCTGCCGAAGGTACTTCGTTTGCCGGCATGACGCTGGACGAAATAGAACGGCAGACAATTTTGCAGGCATTGGAACAACATAAAGGAAATCTCAGTCAGGTAGCTATGGCGCTGGGCATCAGTCGTGCCGCGTTATATCGCCGCCTGGAGAAGTTTAATATAATTATTTGAGTTATGAGTTATAAGTTATGAGTTATTTGCTTGTGATTTTCACTTATGATTGTTGTAATAACTCGTAGCATAATAATATAATAACTCATAACTCATAACTTAATAACTCAATTTCTCGTGCGCATAAAGTTCTTCTTTTTTATCCTGGTCCTCTTTCTGCTCGGTTTGGGCGGGGCACTGCTTTATTTGGCAGGGGGGGGATGAAACCAATGCACTTGTACATTGTAGAAGGCATTATTGCGTTTATCCTAATATATCTGCTTATATTCTATCGTAAGATTGTGAAGCCGATGGATACCATCGGCTACGGTATGGAACTGCTGCGCGAGCAGGATTTCAGCAGCCGGCTCAGTCAGGTAGGGCGGTATGAGGCAGACCGCATCGTGAATATCTTCAACCGCATGATGGAGCAACTCAAGAGCGAACGTCTGCACATGTGCGAGCAAAACCATTTCCTCGACCTGCTCATTCAGGCATCGCCTATGGGGTTGGTCATCACTTCGTTGGACGGTGATGTGTCGCAACTGAACCCGATGGCGGTGAAGATGCTGGGTGTGCGTCCGGAGGAGGCGATGGACAGGAAACTGGAAAATATAGACTCCCCCCTGGCTGCGGAACTGGCTGCCATCCCCAAGGATAAGACTGCAGTGGTGCGGCTGAACGATGCGAACATATACAAGTGCACCCATTCTTCGTTTATCGACCGCGGCTTTAAGCATTCTTTCTATCTGGTAGAGCGCATGACGGACGAAGTGATGCGTGCCGAGAAGCGTGCCTACGAGAAAGTAATCCGTATGATTGCCCACGAGGTGAATAATACGACGGCAGGTATCACGTCCACGCTGGACACGGTGGAACAGGTACTTTCCACCGAAGAGGGGATGGAAGACATCTGCGACGTGATGCGTGTCTGCACCGAACGCTGTTTCTCGATGAGTCGCTTCATTACCCGCTTTGCCGATGTGGTGAAGATACCGGAACCTACGGTTGCTCCTGTTCAGTTGAACGACTTGGTCTCCATGTGCAAGCGCTTTATGGAAGGCATGTGCAACGACCGGAATATCATCCTGCGTCTGGACTGCGATCCGGCAGTGGGAACCGTCCGCCTGGATACTTCTCTCTTCGAACAAGTGCTGGTGAACATCATCAAGAATGCAGCCGAAAGCATTGAAGGAGCTGCCGGAGAGACAGGCAAGCAAGGCGAGATAATAGTAAGGACCACTGCCCCTGCTTCTATCGAAGTAGTAGACAATGGTCCCGGGATTAGCAAAGAGGCCGAAGCTAAACTCTTCAGTCCCTTCTTCTCCACCAAGCCGAACGGGCAGGGAATTGGCCTGGTGTTTATCAGGGAAGTGCTGAGCCGCCATGGGTGTACGTTCTCACTGCGCACATACAAGGATGGGTTGACTCGCTTCAGAATACTGTTTGGTTGAGTTATGAGTTATAAGTTATGAGTTATAACTTATAACTTTTTTTCCATTCCCTCGCATACTCCTCCAATATCCTCTTTATCCCCTGACCGATAATCACATAATCCTTTTCGTTCAGGTTGGCAAGCGAGGCGCGTATGCTCCATTCCGGACCGTCGAAACCGCCACCGTTCAGCAGCATCAAAGACGTCTCTTTGGCAAGGCGGAAGACGACGTTCAGCGGGCTATAAGTCTTCTTCAGGTACTCCACGAACTTATCACCGTAGAACTTCCTGGCCCATACCAGCAAGTCTATCTCCGTGTAATAACCCACCCGCAGCGGGTCTTCCTCCAGCGTAAATCCGGTATTGTCCCAAAGGGCATGCAGCCGGCGGAGGATGATTTCCCGCATCTTCTGCTTGTAGCTGCTCTCCTTATCCAGCAAGGCGAAAGCGGCAAACAGGCTCATCTGCATCTGCTGGGGCAGCGACAAGCCTGCCGTGTGGTTCAGCGCTACCTGGCGACTGTCCGCCACCATGCGGTCGATGAACTTCAGCCGTTCGGGATGCAGCGTCAGGCTGGCGTAGCGTTGGTTCAGGGCTTTCCGTTTCTCTTTGGGCAACCGCGAAATCTGGCGGTCGAATACATTGAATTCGTGCAGGGCGATGACGGCATTGCGCCAACCGGTAGCCACGAAATACTTGGAGAAAGAGTAGACGCAAAGCGTATTATACGGGATTTCCGCCATGAACGAACGGAAATGTGGACTGAAAGTGCCGTACACATCATCGGTGATAATCATCAGGTTGGGATTATCTTCCTTCACGATATTCACGATGCGCGCCATCGCCTCCGGACTGAGGACATAGCTGGGCGGGTTGCTCGGGTTGGTGACGAAAAGCGCCTTGACGGCCGGGTTCTTCAGCCGGTCGATGTCTTCGTCACTGTATTGCCACAAGTGCAGTCCGTCTTCGCTCATGCGATTGGCATGAAGTTCGGTCATTTTGAACTGATAACGTTCCAGTTGCGGGATTTCGATATAAGGGGTGAAGGCAGGCACCATGAGGACAATACCGTCGCCTTTGTTCAGCAGGAAGTTCTCCTGGAGTGAGTCGAAGATGTAACACATGGCGGCCGTTCCGCCTTCGGTAGCAAAGAGGTCGAAGGCACCGCGCGGCGGGTGGTCGTCGCATAACTCTTGATTGAGGTAATCCCGTACCAGGAGTTCGGTGAAGTGCAGGATGCGGTCGGGCACGGGGTACTGGTCGCCGATGACGCTCTCCGCCCATTCATACACCAGACTGTCCGGGTCGGCGGCATGTTACATCAGCAGGTAGCTGTAGGTTTGCTCCAGCAGTTGCGCGCCGGGAGCGGTGGCGTTGTTTTTTAGGAACAACTCGAAGCGGGAGGCGATGCAATCCTTTTCGGGGATACCTGCGATGCCTTCCGGCAAGTCCATGACGCGGCGGCATTCTTCCAGTCCGAACGTTCCCAGCAGGAAGAAGGCTTCGCGCGGGGTGGTGGCAATCCAGTTCGGATTACCGCGTCCGGCATTCAGCAGGGTGCGGGCTGTCTTTTTCAGGCTTTCGTCCGCAAGGTCGATGAGGCGGTTCTTCGGTTCGAAAGGGCTGATGGCCTCCATTTTCTTTTCTAATAATTTAGTATCCATATAATCTAAGTTTTAGTTCCTATATAATGCAACTCAATACTTTAACCATCCTAAAGGAAAGCAGTACTTAAACTATCTCAAATTCTCCTCCTCCTGGGAGGAGGAGTACCCCAAGGGGTGGGAGGTGGTAGGTAAGCTATTATACTATCTTTTATTTTTATAACGCTGAGAGTATTTCTTTTTCAAGGAATACAGTTTTACCTACCACCTCCCCCTACGGGTACTCCTCCTCCCAGGAGGAGAATTTGAGATAGTTTAAGTACTGTTTTCCTTTGCGACAGTTTAAGTATCATTCTTGTATCTAATTATTTTTCTATAGCCTGCGGGCTAATATCCCATTGGCTGATATTTAATCGTTCGATAACTGTCGGCTATTTGTCCCACAGCTGTCGAACTATCGTCCGACAGTTGTCGGCTATTCGTCCGACATATGTGGGACGAATAAATATCAGTATCTCTGTTATTAGTTCCTTGCATCTTTGTCATCTGTTCCTTGTCTCTCCGGGGTTAAATCAGCAGAACGATGACTACCCCCCCATATAATAAGTAAGGTATTGCCCACGGCATACGTCACCGTATATCCCAGTGCCGGCGTTTCGCTCTCTACGGCATCTTGTATGGCGCCTAGGGCGGCTGTGGTGGTACGTGCCCCCGTGCAGCATCCCAGGGCGATGGCCGGATGGAACTTGAAGAGATATTTGGCCAGCAGCAGCCCGATAATCAGCGGGATTGTAGTGGCCGCTGTGCCTATCAGAAACAAGCTGAAGCCTACATCGCGAAAGCCCTGCACGAAACTCGGCCCGGCAGCAATGCCCACCACGGCGATAAACATGTTCAATCCCACATTGCTCAGCACCCATTGCGACGGTTCGGGAATGCGGCCGAAGGTGGGGTGCTTGCCGCGCAGCCAGCCGAAGACAAGTCCTGCAATCAAAGCCCCTCCGCTGGTGCTCAAGCTGATAGGTACACCGTCGATATGTACGGAAAGCGCTCCGAACAGTCCGCCGATAAGGATGCCGAGTCCCACGAATATCATATCGGTCTGGTTGGTGGGGCGGTCGATGTAGCCCAGTTGGCGGGCGGCAGTTCCCACTTCCTGCCGGGTACCCACCACTTCGATAATATCTCCGGCATCTACCACGGTTTGCGCCAATATGGGAATATCTATTCCTGTTCGCTTGATGTTGCGGATGCTTACTCCGTGCATGAATTTCTCCCTGCGGATTGCGGAGATGGTCTTGCCTGCAAACGTCTTGCGGGTCACCATTACGGGCAGTTGCTCTGCCGGAAAATCCAGCAATTGCGGGTCCAGAACTTCCGCCCCTATCCAGTCCTCCTCACCGATGACGTATTCGCGCCGTCCACTCAGCACCACTTCGTCGCCGATTTCCAATAGTATATTGGGGCTGACCTCGCAGATGCTACCCCCTTTGCGTATCC
Source organism: Bacteroides sp. (assembly GCA_021203515.1). Taxonomy (GTDB): domain Bacteria; phylum Bacteroidota; class Bacteroidia; order Bacteroidales; family Bacteroidaceae; genus Bacteroides. The sequence continues at coordinate 23,876 of JAJQAY010000131.1, forward strand.
GTTCCACAAACAAGCGCTTGTCTTGTTTCTGGAAGTGAACTTCCAGGTCGATTACCTTTTCCCTTTCTCAAACCATTCGTTCTCAATGCGGTAAGTCCGGAAGGTGACGGGACGTGCAGCCGGTATGAAGCCCGGTTCGTCCGCCTGCGAATTGCCCATTTTGGCTTCCAGGTCTTTACAGTCAGCTTTCACTTTTTCCAATCCGCCCAGCATCTTCGGGCCGATGGACGACAGTACCCAGGCCGAACCCGCCGTGCCGAAAATGTAGGTCACGGCATAGGAGACGGGGATGATGTTGACATAACTCTGCCGTTGGGCCTCGTCCAGACCCATGTTTGCCAGTGTATCTTCCGCCACTCCGATAACGGCGGATATGGTCTGCGAACCGGCAAGCAGTCCTGCCGCCTCCCCCGGATTGTACCCCATCAGCAGCGAAAGTAGCCAGGTGACCCCCCAGGATAGAAACGCACATCAACACCGCAAAGGCAACTTGCGGCAAACCGTCTTTCTTCAGCCCGCGGAAGAATTGCGGCCCTACCTTGTAGCCGACGGCAAACAGGAAAAGCAGGAAGAACACCGACTTGATGGGACCGGGCACGGCAATGTTCAGTTGCCCCGCTACGACGCCCACCAGCAACACGCTGGTCACTGTTCCCAATGTAAACTTGCCGATGCGCAGCTTGCCCAGCCAAAACCCCAGAAAAATAGTGAGGAATATGGCGAGTTCGGGGCGTTCCCTGAGTTGGTTGAAAATCCATTCCATAAGCTAAGTATTTAGGTTGTTCTGATGCCTCTTTTCACGGCGTTTTCGCTATACAACGAGTTTTAACGGGAAGTGTTTTCTATAAAAGTGGTTTTTAGAACATTTATTCCGCAAAACTGGACTTTTAGAAAAAGTTTTCTTACGTACCTTTGCGCCCTGAATGATAGACAAGATGGGTATGAGATTGTTTTTTTAGGGTGTTTCTGCTTCTACAGGTTTTTGTTATTCCTGTAAGTGCGCAGTACACAGTGCAAGGAGTTGTAACTGATTCGCTGACCAGAGAGCCTTTGCCCTATACTTCTGTTTATTTGAAAGGTATGACGGAAGGAGGCATGACGAACGACAAGGGGCAGTTCTCCTTCAAGACCTATCGCCCGGAGGCGATGCTGGTCATTTCTGTCGTGGGCTACAATGAATATAACCATTTAATCCATCCGGCACGCGACGGGCGTTTCAGGATTGCCCTTTCTCCCGCCACCTATGCCCTGAACGAAGTCGTAGTGAAGCCCAAGCGCGAACATTATAAGAAAAAAGACAATCCGGCAGTCGAGTTTGTGCGGCAGATGATAGAACATCGGGACGACTTTGCCCCGAACGAACGCGACTTTTGGCAACGCGACCGCTACGAGAAGATGACGTTTGCCATCAATAATTTCGATAGCGTCAAGCAGCAGAAATGGTTGTATCGCAAGTTCAAGTTCCTAACCGACTACGTAGATACTTCTTCCGTCACCGGAAAACCGGTGCTGGCAGTCTCCAATCGCGAGTTGCTGGCTACGGACTATTACCGCAAATCGCCCCGCAGCGAAAAGCAGTGGGTGAAGGCACGCCGTCAGGCGGGTGTGGACGAAATGCTTTCCAAGCAGGGAATGGAGCAGGCCATCAGCGTCACCATGACCGATGTGGATATTTATCAGAATAATATCACGCTGTTTACCAATAAATTTGTCAGCCCGCTGTCTTCCCTCGGCCCCTCTTTCTATAAGTATTATCTGATGGATACGCTGACGATTAGTGGCAAACCTTGTGTCGACCTGACTTTCGTGCCGTTCAACTCCGAATCGTTCGGCTTCACGGGCATCTTTATGTCATGCTGGACAGCACCTACTTCGTGCATCGGGTCGTGATGAATCTTCCCCAGAAAATCAACCTGAACTTTGTGGATTACATGAAGATTGAGCAGGATTTCGACCGGGCGGAAGACGGTACGCGGCAGTTGGTGGGGGAGAGTATAACCACCGAGTTCAAGCTGGTGGAGAACAGCGACGGCATCTACGCCAAGCGCGACGTGTATTACCGGAACTACGCCTATGAACCTGCTGCCGATGCTCTGCAAGCATTCCGAAAACCGGAAAAGGTGATTGAAGGGCAGGATGCATCCGCCCATTCCGACGGCTATTGGGACAGCAATCGCTTGGTGGAGGTCAGTAAGAAAGAGACTTCCGTAGACAAGATGATGGCGCAACTGCGCAGCTATCCCGTCTATTACTGGTCGGAGAAGGTGCTGAAAGTCCTGTTTACCGGATATATCCTGGCTCCGAAGGAAAATGCTCCGCTATTCTATATAGGTATGATGAATACCACCATCAGCGGAAATACCTTGGAGGGTGTGCGCCTGCGTGCGGGCGGAATGACGACGGCATGGCTCAATCCGCACCTTTTCGGTAGGGGATACGTGGCCTATGGCTTCGGTGACGAGCGTGTGAAGGGGCTGGCGGAACTGGAATACTCCTTTCATAAGAAGAAAGAGTATGCCAACGAGTTTCCCATCCATTCCTTGAAGTTCCGCTATTTGTCCGACGTCAACCAGTATGGACAACACTACCTTTATACCAGTCAGGACAATATTTTTCTGGCATTGAAGTGGCAAAAGGACGACCGTATCGGCTATCAGCAAAAGGTAGAGTTGACTTATACGAATGAGTTCTATTCGGGATTTTCCTTCCAATTGACTACCCGCCTGCGGAGGGACGAGTCCTCGTACCTGATACCTTTCTTCAAACAAGATGCTAACCGGACTTATGTAAAGAGTATTTCCAATAGCGAACTGGAACTGAAATTGCGCTATGCGCCTAATGAAAAGCTCTTCCAGACCCAGTGGAACCGTTTCCCCGTATCGTTGGATGCTCCCGTCTTTACGCTCACGCATACGATGGCGGCAAAAGGCTTGTTGGGAGGTGATTATACCTATCATTATACTGAAGCCGGTTTTCAGAAACGTTTCTGGTTTTCCGCCTTCGGATATACGGACGTCATCTTGAAGGCAGGTAAGGTGTGGAATGAAGTGCCTTTCCCGCTGCTCATTCTTCCGAATGCCAATTTGTCCTATACCATTCAGCCGGAGTCTTACTCACTGATGAATGCCATGGAATTTATAAACGACGAATATGCCTCCTGGGACGTGACGTATTTCCTGAACGGGTTTGTATTCAATCGCATTCCGCTGTTGAAAAACTGAAATGGCGCGAAGTTTTGTCTTGTCGCGGAATTTATGGAAATTTGAGTGACAAAAATAATCCGGCCTCCAATGAAGAGCTGTTTTGTTTTCCGGCATTAAGTACGACCATGAGACACACTCCATATGTGGAAGCAGGGGTGGGGATTGAGAATATTTTCAAAGTTCTTCGCTTCGATTATGTATGACGTTTAACTTACCGAAATTCACCAAATATTGATAAATCTGGGCTTAGAATTAGCCTGCATATGGCATTTTAACTTAATCTTACTAATAGAACATTAAATCAGATGAAATGACTAATCCCAATTGGATAAAATACCCTAAATTTGAACAATTTTTTAAACTCTAAATAATTACAATGGCAATGAAAGAAAACATTAAGCCGGCAACCGGACGTTTGGGCGTATTGGTAGTCGGAGTAGATGGTGCGGTTGCAACCACTATGATTGCAGGTACATTAGCAGCTCGTAAGGGTTTGGCAAAAGCTATAGGCTCAATCACACAAATGGCTACTATGCGCATGCAAGACGGCAATGAAAAGCCCATCAAAGACATCGTGCCTTTGGCTGATTTGAACGATATCGTTTTCGGTGGCTGGGACATTTTCCCGGACAACGCATACGATGCTGCAATGTATGCGGAAGTTCTGAAGGAAAAGGACTTGAATCTGGTGAAGGACGAATTGCAAGCCATCAAACCGATGCCTGCTGCTTTTGACCACAACTTTGTAAAACGTCTGAACGGTACGTACATCAAGAATGCCGCTACCCGTTGGGGCATGGTAGAACAATTGCGTCAGGATATTCGCGACTTCAAGGCTGCCAACAACTGCGAACGTATAGCTGTGTTGTGGGCTGCAAGTACCGAAATCTACATCCCGCTGACAGACGAGCATAAGTCTCTCGCTGCTTTGGAAAAGGCAATGAAAGAGAACAATACCGAAGTCGTTTCTCCGAGTATGTGTTATGCTTATTCTGCAATTGCAGAAGGTGCTCCGTTCATTATGGGTGCTCCTAATCTGTGTGTAGACACTCCGGCTATGTGGGAATTTTCCAAGAAGATGAATGTGCCCATCTCCGGTAAGGACTTCAAGAGTGGACAGACGCTGATGAAAACGGTGCTCGCTCCGATGTTCAAAACTCGTATGTTGGGCGTTAGCGGCTGGTTCTCTACCAATATCCTGGGTAACCGTGACGGCGAAGTGCTTGACCAACCCGAAAACTTCAAGACAAAAGAAGTCAGCAAGCTGTCTGTTATCGACAACATCTTCGAACCTGAAAAATATCCCGACCTCTACTGTGACGTATATCACAAGGTACGTATCAACTACTATCCGCCCCGCAAGGACAACAAGGAAGCATGGGATAACATCGACATCTTCGGTTGGATGGGCTATCCGATGGAAATCAAAGTAAACTTCCTGTGCCGCGACTCTATCCTGGCAGCTCCTATCGCACTCGACCTGGTTATCTTTAGTGACCTCGCACTGCGTGCAGGTATGTGCGGCATCCAGACTTGGTTGTCATTCTTCTGCAAGAGCCCGATGCACGACTTCGAGCATCAGCCGGTACACGACTTGTTCCAGCAGTGGAGAATGGTGAAAGAAACCCTTCGCAACATGGTAGGTGAAACTGCACCGAGCTATCTGGATTAAACAATAGAAAAGTAATGAAGTGATAACGCTGTAAAGTGGCAAGGCATCTTGCCACTTTACAGCGTTATCACTTTTCATTTTTTATCTTACACATTGTCTCTTTTGGTTGTATGAAGAAACCTTCTTTTTTATCGGTTCTCATTGGTACGGGCTTTGGCTCCGGTTTTTCTCCAGTCGCTCCGGGCACGGCAGGGGCTTTGCTGGCTACGCTGGTCTGGTTCGGATTATCCTTTCTTATTTCGGAAGTCTGCCTGATATGGTTGACGGTAGTTCTTGTACCGCTGTTTACGGCGGCGGGAATATGGGCTGCCAATCGTCTGGAACCCTATTGGGGGGAAGACCCGTCGCGCGTGGTGGTAGACGAAATGGTAGGAGTATGGATTGCCTTGCTGGCAGCACCTTCCGGCTCTGTCTGGTACGCATTGGGGGCTTTCGCTCTTTTCCGGCTGTTTGACATCTTCAAGCCGTTGGGCATCCGACGGATGGAAAAATTTCCGGGAGGAATTGGGGTGATGATGGATGATATTCTGGCGGGAATTTATAGCTTTGTAATCTTAATCATTATAAGATGTCTGATAGTGTGAAAGGAAGGACTGAAGCAACGGGGTTGCGCCATGCGATTTGGGTTTTCATAAAAGCCCAACTTTCTGCGTACGTAGCAAGTTTCGTCGATTTCCTGGTAACTATCCTGCTCGTCAAGCTGTCGGGGCTTTTTTATTTATATGCCACTTTTCTGGGATCTATAGTCGGTGGTATGGTAAACTGTGTCATCAACTACGGATGGGTGTTTCATGCGGAAGATTGCAAGAAAAGACATGTGGCGTTGAAGTATCTTTTTGTGTGGGGCGGAAGTATCTTGCTGAATACATGGGGAACGTTCGCTCTGACCGAATGGCTGACTGGCATGAAATGGGTGGACGGATTACTGGGATATTACATAAAAGACATTTTCATTCTTTCCAAAATTATAGTAGCTATTCTGGTGGCTTTTTTCTGGAACTATCAGTTGCAACGGGTCTTCGTGTACCGTAATCATAATATCAGGAAATTCCTGCAACGGCATTTTAGAGATTAATAAAAATAAGAATATGAATTATAGAGATTGGCTGCAACAATTGATTTATAAGATAATAAATCCTGTTGTGAAAGGTATGGTTAAAATAGGCATTACGCCTAACTTTATTACTACTACCGGACTGGTGTTGAACATTGTAGCTGCATGTGTATTCGTGTATGCGGGCCTGCACAAGCCGGGCGAGTTGGCTTATGTAGGTTGGGGTGGGGGAATTGTCCTCTTTGCCGGACTGTTTGATATGATGGACGGGCGTGTGGCGCGCGTGGGTAATATGTCTTCCACGTTCGGGACACTGTATGACTCGGTGCTCGACCGCTACAGCGAACTGATTACTTTGTTCGGTATCTTTTATTATTTGATATTGCAGGGCTACTTGTGGGGCTCGATGATTACATTCATTGCGCTGATCGGCTCGCTGATGGTGAGCTATGTGCGGGCTCGTGCCGAAGGTCTGGGACTGGAATGCAAGGTAGGCTTTATGCAGCGTTCGGAACGGGTAGTATTGACGAGTCTGGGCGCTTTGTTCTGCGGTATCTTTGCCGGTTGCGAGGCATTCGACCCGATGCTGATATTGATTGTACCGCTAGCTGTGGTGGCTGTTTTCTCAAACTTGACGGCATTTGTGCGTATTGCGCATTGCTATAAACTTTTAATGAAAAAATGACGAAGAAATATTCTTTTCCCTCTGCGAAGGAGGCTTTGCCGGTTATTATCATCACATTGCTCTTTCTAGCTTTGACGTGTCTGTGCATTGGGTTCCGTACGGAATATTTCCTGATGACGGGATTGTTTCTGGTACTGTTCTTTTGCCGGAAAACGACCCGGAAATTGGCTGTGGCTTTGCTGCCGTTTATAGTTTTCGCTGTGTCTTACGACTGGATGCGGGTATATCCCAACTATCAGGTGAATCCGATTGACGTACAAGGATTGTATGAGGCGGAAAAATCATTGTTCGGCATTTCGCTGGACGGAGTGACTTTAACCCCTTGTGAGTATTTTGCACAGAACCATTGTTCGGTTGCCGATTTCTTTGCCGGGGTGTTTTACCTCTGTTGGGTGCCTGTTCCCATCCTGTTCGGGCTATGTATGTATCTGAAAGGCGAACGGAAGTTGTATCTTCGTTTTTCAATGGTTTTCCTGTTGGTTAATCTGATTGGTTTTGCAGGATATTACATTCATCCGGCTGCTCCGCCCTGGTATGCAATGAACTATGGTTTTGAGCCGATACTTGACACTCCGGGCAATGTGGCCGGATTGGGACGCTTCGACGAACTGCTGGGCGTTACGGTCTTCCATTCCATTTACGAACGGAATGCTAATGTCTTTGCTGCTGTGCCTTCGCTCCATGCAGCCTATATGGTGGTGGCTTTGGCGTATGCCGTTATGGGACGTTGCAAGAAATGGCTGATAGCCGTATTCTCCGTTATCATGGTCGGCATCTGGTGGACAGCGGTTTATTCTGGTCATCACTATCTGATTGATGTGCTGCTGGGCATTACTTGTGCACTCTTGGGCATATTGCTGTTTGAGAAGCTGCTGATGAAGTGGGGCCGTTCAAAACGGTTCTTTGAGAAATATAGCCAATATATCCGATAAAAAACAAAAGTTATGAAGCATCCAATCTTAAACTGTGCCGTAGTTAAAGGAACAGGTAACCCGGTGTACCTGGTTCTTCATGGGAAAAAGTATGAAATCAGCGGAGAAGAAGTTGCAGCGAAGCTGTTCACCTATCCGTATCATACCAAAGTCACCGACAAGTGCTTGAATTCATTGCCCGCCGGAGAAACTTTGTCGACATTATCCCGGCTGATAGCCGGTGCGGACAAAAAGGTTTATCTGAGTATCAATGACAGCATTAAGTTGCCGTTCTCCGATACCGCCACCTTTGACGAACTGGGGTTTGATGCCGGAAAGGTGTAGGTGCTATCGGAAGAGGAACTGAAGCATATTCCTACCGGAGAGCCTATTGCGATGGGCATGTGGGGGTGGGAGCATGAAGATTGGATGTCTTGTCTGCCCGATGAAACCCTTTTGTCGAGAATATCGGTACCGGGCACTCACGACAGCATGACCTATATACGTTATCAAGAGCTGAATGCCGGGAATGCCAATAAGTCCGGTGATAAGTCCGTTACTATGGATGAGATATTACAGAAACTGGGAAATAACATCCTTGGTGCTACTGCTGCCTGCCAGAGTAAATCTCTGGGAGAACAGTTGAAGATGGGTGCACGTTTCTTTGATCTTCGTCTGGACCACACGATGAGCTTTTATCATGGAATTACTTCTCTGGACCTTACGTCGGAAGACGCCATGCAACCACTTACTAAGTTCTTGAATGAGCATCCGGATGAAGTGATTTTCTTGCGCATGAAATCTGAGAACACAAGTGAGGAGGCTACCTATAGAGAAGCGTTTGAGCGCAATGTTATCGCACGCTATCGTTCCTATTTCTGGGACTGGTTTGAAGACTATAACGGTGCCGGAATTAAAGATGAACATGGGGTGGTTATTCCGACATTGGGCGAGGCTCGTGGAAAGATTATCCTGTTCAATTCCTATCAACTTGAAGAGATGCAGCCGGGAGGGAACAAAGATTATATCGGTTATCAACTTCAATTCTATACGCCTGCGTCTGCCGGAGAGCCCTTCCCGTTCACTTGCCAGCATCTTCAGGACAAATATAATTTGGGCTCTAAACCGGAGAAACTGGCTGCTATAAAGGAGAATGCGTGGGCGGCGGACAAGTGTACCGACTCGATGTACTATATCAATTTCATAAGCGGAGTGGATTTCCCTCCTGTTCCTCTGCTTTGTGCAACGAAGAATAATCCGAAAGTTGAAAAATTCCTTATGGAGGAAATCAGAAATCGAACAGGAATTGCGCCTGTGGACTTTATGGGAGAGGATGAGAATGTGACTCTTTGGGTGTTATTCATTAATTCCCGCAGGCATTCGTTAATGTAATATTAATAAGGATATGAACAATTTTGTCTTTTACAGCCCGACCGAGTTTGTCTTTGGCAGAGCGACGGAAATGCAGGTCGGTGCTTTGGCACGGAAGCATGGTGCCGGGAAAGTGATGATTGTGTATGGCGGTGGTTCCGTCGTGCGGAGCGGACTGCTGGACAGGGTAAAACAGTCTTTGCAGGAAGCAGGTGTCCGATATTGTGAAATGGGGAATACCCAACCCAATCCGGTCGATACGAAAGTGTACGAAGGGATCGAAATCTGCCGTCGTGAGCAGGCCGATATGTTGCTTCCCGTGGGAGGCGGTTCGGTGATTGATACCGCTAAAGCTATTGCGGCAGGCGTTCCATACGACGGTGATTTCTGGGATTTCTTTATCGGCAAAGCAAAGGTGACGAAGGCTCTGAAAGTAGCCGTTGTGCTGACTATCCCGGCTGCGGGCAGCGAAGGTTCCGGCAATTCGGTAATTACTAAAGTGGACACTCTCCAGAAGTTAAGTCTCCGTGTCCCCGAATTGTTGCGCCCTGTATTCGCCATCATGAACCCCGAACTGACCTATACTCTGCCTCCTTTTCAGACTGCATGCGGCATTGCCGACATGATGGTGCACATCATGGAGTGCTATTTCACCAACACGCCGGAGGTGGAAATCAGCGACCGCCTTTGTGAAGGTACGTTGGCGGCCATTATGAAAGAGGCTTACCGGGTAAAACAATCTCCTGACGATTATGGAGCGCGTGCCAATATCATGTGGTGCGGCACTATTGCCCATAACGGTACTTGTGGCGTAGGCTGTGAAGAAGACTGGGCTTCGCATTTTCTGGAGCACGAAGTCAGCGCCATCTACAACGTGACGCACGGTGCCGGTCTGACCGTAATTGTGCCTGCGTGGATGACCTTTATGGCAGAACACAATCCAAAGAAAATAGCCCAGTTTGCCAACCGGGTTCTGGGTGTGCCCGAGTCGGAAGATTTGGAAGAAATGGCTTTAGCCGGCGTATCCCACTTGAAACACTTCTTCCGCTACATGGGCTTGCCGGTCAATTTCAAGGAATTGGGTATTGAAAACCCCGATATAGACCGCCTTGCTGACAGCCTGCATCGCAATAAGGGCGAATTGGTAGGTAACTATGTGAAGTTGACGAAGGAAGACAGTAAAGGAATTTATCGTTTGGCATGTAAGTAAAAAGGTTCCGGGTGCTCTCGGAAAAGACGGCGGAACATTTTGAAAACATGGTGGAAAATATAAAAAAGACGGCGAAGTTTTTTAATTACTTCGCCGTCTTTTTTATTTGATTTCGATTTCTTCTTTCATATCTATCTCTTCCCCTTGCGGGTCGTAGAAGATATATTCCAGAAACGCGAGTTTCTGGTTGGGAATAATCTTGATGCCGAATCTATGCCTCATCTGCCATTTACGTTTCAAGGATACTAATCCCTGATTGATGTAGGCAGCGATGTACGGGTGGATGTGTAACGAGAATTTCTTAATCTTCAATTTGTTGACCAAGTAGTCAATTTTACTCTCTAGAATGTCCGTAAAGAGGATGGACGATTTAATAGTGCCTTTACCGAAGCAGGTGGGGCATGTCTCTAACGTATTTACATCCATTGCCGGACGCACCCGTTGGCGGGTAATCTGCATCAGTCCGAATTTACTGAGCGGCAGAATGTTATGACGTGCCCTGTCTTTCTGCATGTTGGCACACATACGTTCATAAAGCTTTTGACGGTTTTCGGCTTCATTCATGTCGATGAAGTCCACTACGATGATGCCTCCCATATCTCTCAGTCGTAACTGGCGTGCCAGTTCGTCGGCTGCTCCCAGGTTCACTTCCAGTGCGTTAGCCTCCTGTCCGTTGGCATTCTTGGTGCGGTTACCGCTGTTCACGTCTACTACGTGAAGCGCCTCAGTATGCTCAATAATCAGGTAGGCACCACTCTTGTATGAAATGGTCTTGCCGAATGACGACTTAATCTGTTTGGTGATACCAAAGTTGTCATAAATGGGGAGCTGCCCTTTGTACAGTTTCACGATACCTGCCCGTTCGGGGGCGATGAGAGTTACGTAATCCTTGATTTCGTGGTACACCGCTTCGTTATTGACATGGATGTTTTTGAAAGAAGGATTGAACAAGTCGCGAAGTGATCCTACCGCGCGGCTGGTTTCTTCGTAAATCAGTGTCGGAAACTTGGTGGCTTTCTGTACTTTGGTGATAGCCTCTTCCCAATGTTTTAGTAATACTTTAAGCTCTCCGTCAAGCTCGGCCACGCGTTTTCCCTCGGCAACAGTGCGGACGATAACACCGAAGTTTTTCGGCTTGATGCTCATCAGCAATTGTTTGAGGCGGGCGCGTTCTTCGCTCGATTTAATTTTTTGTGATACGGAAACCTTATCATTGAAAGGGATAAGCACCAGATATCTTCCGGCAAAGGAAAGTTCGGAAGTCAGGCGTGGCCCTTTGGTTGAGATAGGTTCCTTAACAATCTGCACCACTACTTCTTGTCCCACCTTGAGTGTGTTGGAAACCGTTCCGTCCTTTTCAAGATCGGGAAGTATGGTTGCTTTGGTGATAGGGTTTAGCTTCTTTTTGTCGCTTAAAGTTTGCTTTACGTACTTCTCTAATGAGTTAAATTGAGGACCTAAGTCCAGATAATGAAGAAAAGCATCTTTCTCGTAACCCACGTCCACGAAGCAGGCATTCAGGCCGGGCATCAACTTCTTGACGCGCCCCAAATACATGTTGCCCACCGAGAAAGAAATATTTCTTCCTTCGCTTTGGAGTTCCACCAGACTCTTGTCTTCAAGTAGTGCAATGGAGACTTCTTTGGGCTGTACGTCTACAACGAGTTCGCTTGTCACAATGATTTGCTTTTGTTAATGAATTTGAGTAGTTAAATATTTCTTTCTCTACTGCTTAAAATGTTTCTTAAACAAAGAACAAACCTGCGAGACAATAAAATCTGCAAGTTTGTTCTTTATTTTGTCCTTCAGACTAAAAATTACTTTTTGCTTTTATGTCTGTTCTTTCTTAGTCTTTTTTTACGCTTGTGCGTAGACATTTTATGTCTCTTTTTCTTCTTTCCGCTTGGCATAGCTTCAAAATTTTATGGGTTAATACTATTGTTTATTATTTTTTCACTGAGATAGTGAATGTTTTAGCAGGCTTAAATGCCGGAATGTTGTGTTCCGGAATGATAATTGTAGTATTCTTGGAGATGTTACGAGCAGTTTTCTGTGCTCTTTTCTTCACTACAAAGCTACCAAACCCGCGTAGGTAAACATTTTCATCTTTTGATAAAGATGCTTTCACTGCATCTATGAACGCTTCAACGGTTGTAAGTACTGTGACTTTGTCAATTCCGGTGTTCTTTGTAATTTCGTTTACAATATCAGCTTTAGTCATTTTTCTTTAAAAAAATATTATTACTATAGTTTCCTAATTTTTTAGACTGCAAATATATAGGTTTTTAGCGGCTCTAAAAAATATATCATGGACATTTTTTGAAAAAAAAGTCAAAGCATTAAGTTTTCTTAGAGTGAAAAGCTGTACTTTTGTTCTTTAGAAAAAGACTCTCTCCCTTAAGATAAGGAGAGAGGTTTGAGAATAAATAAGGTGTAGCAATCCGCCCCAAACGGCACTCCCTTTTTAAATAGCTGAATTTGAGATGAATATACTGACTGAAACGTTATTGAATTGGTATGCGGAAACAAACGTGAACTCCCTTGGCGAGATACTACCGACCCGTATCGAATATGGATATCCGAGATTATTTTGCAGCAGACGAGGGTGGTGCAAGGCTATGAATATTTTCTTCGTTTCGTCCGTCGTTTTCCGGATGTAAGTACTTTGGCATCGGCTTCGGAAGACGAGGTAATGAAGTATTGGCAGGGATTGGGCTATTATTCCCGTACCCGAAACCTGCATGCTGCTGCCCAAAGCATGAAGGGTGTGTTTCCGAAAACCTATCAGGAAGTACGTGCATTGAAGGGAGTGGGAGACTGCACGGCAGCGGCAATCTGTTCCATTGCTTACAATATGCCTTATGCAGTGGTGGACGGTAATGTGTACCGGGTGCTTTCCCGTTATTTCGGCATCGATACTCCTATAGACTCGACAGAAGGCAAGAAAACCTTTGCGGCACTGGCCGATGAAGTGCTCGACAAGTCTCGTCCGGCAGTATATAATCAGGCGATTATGGATTTCGGGGCTATCCAGTGCATGCCTTAATCTCCTAATTGCATGTTTTGCCCCTTGGCAGATAGTTGCTCTGCCTTGTTGAAGGGGAAGGTGCTGCAATTGCCGGTGAAGCAGCATAAGACGAAGACGACCAATCGCTATTTTAATTATATATATGTACGCACGGGAGCATATACCTTTATACATAAGCGAACGGAGGATGATATTTGGAAGAATTTGTTTGAATTGCCGCTGATAGAAACGGAAAGCGAACTGTCCGAAGAAGAGTTTCTGGCATCTTCCTGTTTTCGTTCGCTTTTTGCGGAGGGTGAGGAGCCGGTGGTGCGTTCGGTGCTCCGGGATGTAAAACATGTCTTGTCCCACCGGGTGATTTATACCAATTTTTATGAGGTGGTTTTGCCTGATAATTCCCTTTCTTTTCAGTGGTATCAGCGCATCAGGGCAGAGGATTTGGAACAGTATCCCGTGTCCCGGCTAGTACATGCGTTCCTGGAGAAATATGTATAAAAGTTGTTTGTATTCTTGCATTATGTTGTTATTCTAGTTAATTTTGGCAGCAAATTAAAAAATGAAAGCTTATGTCAGTAAATAAAGTGATATTGTTAGGAAATGTAGGCAGAGACCCTGAAGTGAGATATCTTGATAGTGGTGTGGCTGTTGCAACTTTCCCTTTGGCTACTTCAGATCGTGCTTATACCTTGGCAAATGGTACGCAAGTTCCCGAACGTACGGAGTGGCACAATCTTGTCCTTTGGCGTGGACTGGCAGAAACGGCCGAGAAATATATACATAAGGGAGACAAACTTTATGTGGAAGGTAAAATCCGTACCCGTTCATATGACGACCAGACCGGTGCCAAACGCTATGTGACGGAAATCTTCGTAGATAATATGGAGATGCTTTCTGCAAGGAGTGCTACATCCGGAGGAACCGCACCACAAGCTGCTGCTCCCGGACAAGCTGCTGCTCCTGCACAACCCGCCGCACAACCGCAGGCTGCTCCTGCACAAAATAATCCAACGGACGACTTACCGTTCTAATTGTTTAACTAAAACCAAATTCTTTGGACCCAGACGCTTATTTATGCCAGTTGGCAGATGTTTTTAACGGTATAGCCGTACATGCTCCTTCTATTTCGGCTGTTATTGCCATAGTTTTGGCAGGTGTGCTTTTGCTCGCTTCCGGCTTTGCATCGGCTTCCGAAATAGCCTTTTTTTCACTCTCTCCGACCGATTTGAATACCATTGAGGAGAAAAAGCATCCTTCTGATGCAAAAATCAGTAACCTGCTGGATGATACGGAATGTTTGCTTGCTACGATACTGATTACGAATAACTTTGTGAACGTAACCATTATTATGCTCTGCAACTTCTTTTTTATGAGTGTATTCCAGTTCCATTCTGCTATTGCCGAGTTTCTTATTCTGACGGTCATTCTTACCTTTCTGCTGCTGTTGTTCGGTGAGATAATGCCAAAGATTTATTCGGCACAGAAAACGTTGGTTTTCTGTCGTTTTGCAGCTCCGGGCATCATGGCATGCCGTTCTATCTTCTATCCCTTGTCGTCCTTGCTGGTGCGTTCCACCTCCTTTCTTAACAAGCATTTTGTGCGCAAAAATCATAATATTTCGGTCGATGAACTCTCTCATGCATTGGAATTGACGGATAAAGCGGAGCTTTCAGAGGAAAACAATCTGCTGGAAGGTATCATACGCTTTGGCGGTGAGACCGCCAAGGAAGTGATGACATCACGTCTGGATGTGGTAGATTTGGAAATCCGCACTTCTTTTAAGGATGTGGTGAAGTGCATTGTGGAGAATGCTTATTCCCGTATCCCGATTTATTCAGAAACACGGGATAATATCAAGGGAGTGCTTTATATCAAGGACTTGCTTCCTCACTTGAATAAAGGCGATAATTTCCGTTGGCAATCGTTGATACGTCCGGCTTATTTCGTGCCCGAGACAAAGATGATTGATGATTTGCTCCGAGATTTTCAGGCAAATAAAATCCATATCGCTATTGTGGTGGATGAGTTTGGAGGTACGTCGGGTATCGTCACGATGGAAGACATCATTGAGGAGATTGTCGGTGAGATACGTGATGAGTATGATGACGAGGAGCGTACCTATGCAGTCCTCAATGACCACACGTGGGTTTTCGAGGCTAAAACACAGTTGACTGACTTCTATAAGATTACTAAAATAGACGAGGAGACATTTGATGAAGTAGCGGGCGATGCCGATACGTTGGCGGGATTACTGCTCGAATTGAAAGGCGAGTTTCCTGCTCTTCATGAAAAAGTGGTTTACGAATGCTACGAGTTTGAAGTGCTCGAAATGGATAACCGTCGCATCTTGAAGGTGAAATTTACAATAAATAAGCCTAATACAGCCGATGCTTTTTCAGCTTCCAATTCATAATTTATATTTTTGATTAAGAAATGCCTATTTTCCAGCAACACACAGACTTGGTATATCAATGGGGCATCTGGAAAACGGATGAAACACCGGAGCAATTGCTCGCTATGCTTCCCCATCCGGAGAAGTATGAGGAAGATGTACGGTGTTTTAGGGCTGATGCCCGTCGCTTGGAGTGGCTGGCAGTCCGCGTATTATTATATACTTTGTTGGGGGAGGAAAAAGAAATAGCTTATTACCCTAGCGGAAAGCCTTATCTTTCGGACGGTTCTGCTGCAATAAGCATTTCCCACACTAAAGGTTGTGCTGCTGTTTTGCTGGGGCCACCGGAGACGGAAGTCGGCATCGATATTGAGCGCTATGGAGAACGGGTGAGGAGAGTTGCCTACAAATATATGCGTGAGGATGAGAAAGTCGTTTTGTTTCAAGGAACGGATGTCTGGTCGCTTTTACTCCATTGGTCGGCCAAGGAGACCATGTTTAAGTGTATGAATGCTTCTGAGGTGGATTTTCGGGAACATCTACACATCTTTCCTTTTGAAACGGCTAAAGAAGGTAAATTCTCCGCCGCCGAATACCGTACGGCGGAGAAACAGAAATTTATTATTCACTACTCTTTGTTTTCAGACTTTGTTTTGACATTCAGCCTGTAGCTTAACGCTCCTGAAGGGTATTTCTTAACTTGTGCAATCAGTTCTTCCGTAGTGGCATTCTCCATTTGTATCCACGGGTGTTCTTTCGGGTGGTATACATTGGGAAGGGTTTTGGTGCAAATGCCGGAATGCTGACACAATTTCGGCTGCCAAATAATAGTCAGTTCTCCGTTGGTATATTCTTTTTTATTTCCATGATTGTTTTATTTTAAATGTGAACACCTCTCAATACAATGCGTCTCCACTCCGGATGCTTGTGGATGTATCCGGCTACAAACGGACATAAGGGAATCAACCGAAGTCCTTGTCCTTCAATATCCTTCAATGTTTTTTCAACAAGCTGGCTGCCTATTCCCTTGCCACCCAGTGCGGGAGGCACTTCGGTATGTGTCAGGAATATCTCACCGTTGGTCGATTTGATATACTCTATTCTCGGAGTGTATTTCTCAACATGGAGCTCGTATTGATGTTGTTCCTTGTTGTCTATTAATTCATAATCTTCTGCCATAATTGTTCGTCTTTAATGTTTACCTGTATAACAGCTGATAGGGCAGAAAAGTTTACTATAGTCTTTCCAATTGAACGGTGAAGTGTCTCATCAGCGGAGCTTCCCAGGCAATGCGTACACCCCGGCTAATGCTTTCGCGCCTGTCGTACACGTTTTTTAATGCGGCTGCCACCACATTCATATGATTGTCGGTGTACACCCGGCGTGGAATGGCAAGGCGAAGCAAGTCCAATCCGTTGAAGCGGTTTTCGCGTGTCACGGGGTCACGGTCGGCAAGCAAGTGGCCGATTTCACATCCTCGTATGCCTGCTTCCAGGTACAGTTCGACGGTCAGTGTCTGCGCGGGGAACTCTTCTTTGGGGATATGTGTCAGCATCTTCGGGGCATCCACAAAGATTGCATGTCCACCGGCAGGGCGCTGATAAGGTATTCCGTATTCATCCAGCTTTTTGGCCAGATATTCCACTTGACGGATACGGGTTTCCAGGTTCTCGAATTCTGTGTTCTCATCCAGGCCGATGGCGAGTGCATTCATGTCGCGCCCGTTCATGCCGCCGTAGGTGAGATAGCCTTCAAACTGCACGCAGAACCCTTTTGCGCCTTCATACCAGTCCTGTCGGCGGGTAGCAATGAAGCCTCCCATATTGACGATACCGTCCTTCTTGGCACTCATCGTCATGCCGTCTGCAAGAGCAAACATCTCTCGCGTGATGTCTTTAATGCTTTTTTCCCGATATCCGTCTTCTCTCATTTTTATGAAATAAGCGTTCTCGGCAAAACGGGCGGAGTCGAATAGGACAGGTCTATTGTATTTGTCGGCGATGCTTCGCACTTCGCGCAGGTTTTGCATGGATACGGGTTGTCCGCCCGCCGTGTTATTAGTGATGGTTACAATGATGAAAGGGATACGGTCGCTATATCCCTGCAACGCTTTTTTGAGTTTGGCAGAGTCTACGTTACCTTTGAACGGAATTTCCAGTTGCGTCTGTTTGGCTTCATCGATGGTGCAGTCCAAAGCTATTGCTTTGCGGCTTTCGATATGCCCTTTGGTCGTATCGAAATGCGAGTTTCCGGGAACAATGTCTCCTTCGTGAACCAGATAGGAGAATAATACGTTTTCGGCAGCACGTCACTGATGTGTAGGAATGACATATTCAAAACCGGTCAGACGGGTGATGACGTCCTTTAGTTTAAAAAATGAAGAGGCGCCTGCATAACTTTCGTCACCCAGCATCATACCGGCCCATTGCCGGTCGCTCATGGCTCCCGTTCCCGAGTCTGTGATAAGATCGATGTAAACTTGCTCTGATTTAAGTTGAAAAACATTGTAGTGAGCTTCTTTCAGCCATTGTTCGCGTTCTTGGCGGGTACTTTTGCGGATAGGTTCCACCATTTTGATTTCCCATACTTCGGCAAATGGGATTTCCATAATCTATTTCTTTAAGCGTTTGATAATAAGTTAATGAGTAACTCCGTTTGTAATGGAATTATGTGCCGAATATAATGATTTTGCAGGTAATAAGCAATTGTTTTCTGACTTTATGTAAATTAAATGTCCGGGCGAAATCACTTCGACCGGACATTCTTCAAATAAACTTGGCAGAATCTATTTTACTTTTACTTTCTCTGAATCAGGTTTGATGAATGAAATGATGTGGACGATTTGTTCGGCTTCATTAGACTCAACGCTTTTTTCTCGAAAGCAATGATAAATTGTTGCATGGCAGGTCTTCTGACTTGTTTCCGTTGTAGACGCCTCCCCGGAAGCATGCTTCCAGTGGCATAAAGTAGTTTTGTCTACAACAGTCTTATGAAACTCACAGCAGCGGGACTGTCCAGGATTTACACCTGATTCCCTTTTAATCGCCTCCTTTGAAAAAAGGTGGCAAACCAATGCTCTGCAAAGATAGAAAAAAAAGTAATAGATATCTTATAAAATACTTATTATATTTGCAGCTACGAAACGTAATAGATTGATTTTCCATGATGATTAATAAACCGGTTTTTATAATTGCATTATTTCTTTCTTCATGTAGCAATGCAGTGAAGCAGCAGGAAAACTATGATGTGGTTATAGTTAGTGAGTATGATAACACGTATGATAAAGAGGGTAGATTATCCAAAGTATCGATAGTTGAAACTATCAGTATGCATTCGGGACGGGATGATAATAAGCCTTTTGTGGACACCTCTGTCCGTACCCAACGATATTCATATACTGATGATGCTTGTTTAATGACCGAATCTTCCTATAATCCGAATATTGTCGAAACTATTCGATCTTCCAATGATTCAAAGGAAGAGCTTCAGTTAGAGGATGAAAAAGACACGATAAGCTATTCCTTTGAACGTTATCATCACAATGATAAAGATAAGCTGGAGCATGAAAAGACATTGTGGAGATCTCGTGGGAATTCTTCTATGACAAGTAGCTTTGAAAGTTATCATTATTATGATGAAAATGGCAATGAGATTAAGTCTATATACCATGATTTGGAAACAAAGAAAAAGGAAGAGACATACTATTTTAGTGGAATTACTTACGCCGAGGCTTTACAGCGCGTCCCTAAGTCAGTAAATGAACAGAAAATTGTATGTGCTATCAAAACTGTTGATAATGATACAGTAATCATTCGGACAACCTATAATGGTAAATTGGAAGATATTACAAAAGAGTACACGGACGGGAATAAGAAAATCAAGCAGAAATATGATACTGCTGCCGAATTGATAGCAGAGTGGACGGACTATGAGGAAGAGGGCCTAAAAATCAGTACCTCCAATACACAAAGACCAGACGGCTTCCATACGGATAGCATCTTTTGCAGAAATGGCAAAAAACTTAGAGCTATTTGGATAGATTCAACTGACATGATGAAAATGGTCGTTACATCAGAATATGATATAAAAGGCAACTTGGTGAGGGAAGTGACAAAAACGAAACATTCAGGAATGTGATTTGGCTGTCATGACAGAAAGAGATAACAGCCGAATCACAAATTTATTTCTCTTTCGCCAGTGTAAACACAAACTCCAATCCGCCGCCTTGACTATTCTTGGCTGAAATCGTTCCGCCATGAATGATGATGGCATTCTTCACGATAGCCAGTCCCAATCCAGTGCCGCCTAACTTCCGTGAACGTCCCTTGTCTATCCGGTAGAAACGTTCGAACAAGCGGTTCAAATGTTCGGGAGGAACACCTACACCGGTATCGGCAAAACTGAAATAGTAGAAGTTCTCGTCTTCACGGAAGCAACTGATGTTGATGTGAATGTCGGTTCCGGCATAAGCAATGGCGTTGTCCATGAGGTTGCGGAAGATGGAGTAGAGGAGAGAATAATTTCCCCGTAACTGTATCTTCGGCTTCAAGGAGTTGACTACCGTTATATGTTTTTCTTCCAACTCCAAGGAGACTTCGTTGACGATATTGGCAACAAGTATGCTGATATCCACTTTCTCCATATCGATCATATTGGCAGCTTCGTCTATGCGCGTCAGCACGGAAATATCACGCAGTAAGCGGCTGAGGCGATTGCTTTGCGCGTAGCACCGTTCGAGGAAAGTCTGCATCTTGTCCCGCGAAATGTTTTCGTTGTTGACGATGGTTTCTAGATATCCTTGTATGCTGCTTACAGGGGTTTTCAGTTCATGCGCGATGTTCTGTGTCAATTGTCGTTTCATGCGTACTTGCTCTTCTTCCAATGTGATGTCGTTGATGGAAATCTCAAAACTTAAATCCTGGAAGATGATACATTCTACGATGAAGATACGTCCGTTCTTATTGATATTGATTGACATGCACTTCTCTTCCTTGCCGGAAGGACGTTTTTGTACCTTGTTGATAAAGTCGGTTATCTTTTGAAACTCGAAGATGGAGAAAATCTCTTCAGTGGTTTGCAGATTGGAGTCGGAAATCAGATTGCTGTATTGGGTAAACAGATTGTTTACCAAGATTTCTTTCTTGTCTTTGGTGAATACGCCCAAACCTTCGCGGGAGGTCTGTAAGTGGGTAATCAGTTTCTCGCGTTCGATATACAATGCCTCTTTGGTTTCCCGCAAGCGTTTGTATATCTGTATGATATGTTGGGATATCTCGCCCAACTCATTGTGTGGAAAGGCTGATTGCATATCCGTTTCTACCGGTTCATTTTTTTCGGCACGCTTGGCAAACTCGCGCAAATGATTGATGGCCGTGCCCAGTTTGGATGTGAATTTGTAGAAAATGACCATCAAAAGCAGTGTCGCGATGGCTGTGAACCAAATGTAGCGCGTGTCGGCTGCCAGACTCTTTATCAGGTTTACATTATAAGGCAATGCCGAGCGGATGATATAATCCTTATAAAGAGAAGCAGAGTAGAAATAGGGTACACCCGTTGTTTCAGATGTACGGCGCAAATCATATCCTCTTCCCTCTTTCAGTGCTCTCCGGATTTCCTGGCGATTGATATGATTGCTGAACTCTTCTATGGCGTTTTTGTCGTAACTATCATAGAGAACGTCTCCACGCAGGTCTACGATAGTGACGCGAACATCTTTCGATGCATACTGGGGAACATAATTGTCTAAAGCGGATATCCGCAGGCTGTCGGGAGTATTTCTTAACTCCTGATGTAATCGTTCGTTGTAGTCTTGTAGGTGTGTGTCGAGCAACTCTACCTTGTATTCTTTTTCCCGTTGGTACTGATAGGCCATGAAACAGGCGGCGAATACAAGAAACAGCGAAATGACCGAAAGAAACAGCTTCCGGCTAAATGATAAGAAATGTTTATTCTCATTCGGCTTCGAAACAGTATCCATATCCTAAACGGGTTACGATGCATTTACCATAAATACCTATTTTCTTGCGCAAGCGGGTGATGTTTACATCTATGGTGCGGTCCAATACGTATACTTTGTCACCCCAGATACGGCTCAATATATCTTCGCGCGAGAATACCCGGCCTTTATTCTGTAGCAGAAGGAGCAGTGTTTCAAATTCTTTTTTGGTGAGCGGGGCTTCTTCCCCGTCTATGCTGACTTTCTTTTTAGTAATATCCAACTCCAATGATTTATAAGTGATTTGTTCGGGGACGCGTTCGGTTTCTCCCTGTTGCGTGCGGCGCAATACGGCTTTAACACGTGCAGCTACTTCCCGTAGCGAGAATGGTTTGGAGATATAGTCGTCCGCACCCAGATTGAAGCCGGTCACCGTATCGTTTTCCGTATCTTTGGCGGTGATAAAGATGATGGAGACTTTGGCGGTCTTCTTATCTTTCTTCAGCATACTTGCCATCTTGAAACCGGAGATTTCCCCCATCATGACATCCAGTAACAAAAGGTCGTAGATACCGATATCCATTTTCATAGCTTCTTCGGCAGAGTTTGCCGTATCTACTTCATATCCTTCATTCTCAAGGTTGAACTTTAAGATTTCGCACAAATCTTCTTCGTCGTCCACTACTAAAATCCGGTATTCGTTCATTGTTCTTTTTCGTTTAAATGCAACAAGAGTTTTATTTTCCCTTATTACAAAGTTAGGCTTTATTTCTTTTCTCCGACAAAAGTGCGGCGTTTTTGTTACGATAAAATGAAATAAGTATTACATTGTGGTTACAAACTCCAAATTTTAATGATTTAAGTATTATCTTTGTGTGGTTTAAAAGATGAATGATTTCATGAATGAATTAATAAAAATAATGGGGCGGAGACAGCATAAATGGCGGATACTGTTAACTGTCGTTGTATTAGTGATAGTGGTAGTCGGCTCTATCTGGCTAAATGTAGCTCCATTTCGTTCCGGTTTTGAGATAACGGATGAATTGGGAGGAAATATCTTTCCTTCCAGTATTCTGTCGGTGGCTACTACCGATGCACAAGTCATTGTACCGGTGGATTCTATGTATGTGGGGAACCCGAAATCTTGTATTGCAATCCGCATCCGTTCGGGCAAGGCTTATAGCAAGGTAAGGGTGGAGGTGGCGGAAACTCCGTTCTTTTCCCGCTCAGTCTCTGAATTTGTACTGGCAAAGCCGAGAACACAATATATCATTTACCTTGATATTATTTGGAATTATGAAGCACTGAAGAATAATAATCAGGTGGAACCGGTCAGCGTTGCCGTCACTGCGGAGATGAATGGAAAAGACTTGGGACAGCGCGTGCGTACTTTCTCTGTACGCAGTATCAACGAATGCCTGCTGGGGTATGTCACCGGCGGTACGAAATTCCATGATACCGGTATTTTCTTTGCGGCGTATGTCAATGAAGAGAACCCTATGATTGATAAATTACTGCGTGAGGCATTGAACACTCGTATTGTAAACCGCTTTTTGGGGTATCAAGGAAGCCCCGAAGCAGTGGACAAGCAGGTGTACGCATTGTGGAATGTGTTGCAGAAGCGTAATTTTCGCTATAGTTCGGTCTCCAATACGAGCCTGTCCAGTAATGTAGTTTTCTCTCAGCGTGTCCGTACATTCGACGATGCGCTGGAGTCTTCGCAGATTAACTGTGTGGATGGTAGCGTCTTGTTTGCCTCTTTGCTTTGTGCCATCAATATAGAGCCGATATTAGTGCGTACACCGGGACACATGTTTGTCGGCTATTATACGGATACGAACCATAAAAACATGAATTTCCTCGAAACAACTATGATTGGCGATGTAGACCTCAATGATTTCTTTCCCGATGAGCAATTGGACTCCACGATGGTAGGTAAGTCGCAAAATCAGATGTCGCGTATCGCTTTTGATAAATCGAAGGAATATGCCAATAAGAAATATAAGGAAAATGAAGAGGGTATCCATTCCGGCAGGCTGAATTATATGTTTCTGGAAATATCCAAGGATGTGAGGAGAAAGATACAGCCGATAGGGAAGTAGAAGGTGACGGAAAACAGCCGATTCTCACGAACTGGCTGTCTCAATCATCATCTATGAATGAAGACTTTTTAGTCTCCAATATCTTAATGCTTTTATTCTTCAGTATCCCACCATACCGGTACTGTCCAAATGTCATTAGCCATAGCTTTAGGATTTGATGCCTCCAAGTTTTTCGCATTGTAATTAACTTCATGTGAACAATGGGCCATACGACGCCACCAATAGTTATCGCTGGTCTTTGATGCACCCGGGAACTTTTGAGAAGCCGCAATCGGCCGGATGCTCTTAGGTCGGTCATATCCCGGATATACAACTCCGAAATCACCGACGTTTCCGGTAGAGAAATTGAAACGGCGCATATCATTCCAGTTCTGCTGTGTGAAGGACATGGCAATATACTTCTGCTTCATGATTTCTGCCATTGTTAGTTTCTCCGCAGTTTGCACAATGCAATCGCTGCTTAAAAATTCATTGATTTTGGTTTCATCCATTGGAATCTTTCCCGGATTGTTTTCTGTTCCGTATGACTGTAATTTAGTATTCATAAAATCAAAATGTGCTTTGATACCCGTTTTATAAGCAGATAATGCTCCATTTTTGTCACCTTCGCGGAAAAGAACTTCTGCCTTGATGAAATTCATTTCATAACTTGTCATTACGTGTGTGGGAGCCTCCGGACGTGTATAGAAGGTTCCGGTAGAGAGAATTGTACCATCTGTAAGGTCTTGGTAGTAACTTTCGTCGGCTTACCCCCCCCTTGCTTGCAACATACTCCTTTTAAAGTGATATAAATAGTATCTCCTTCGCGACCGGCAGTGGCAGCAGAGTATTTCTTCTCTTTAGCATCATATGTTTGCTGGGAGGGGCCTAAGTTATTCAATATATCAGTATTGATGACATCCACTCCTGCTGCCACCATGAAATACGGCTTACCTTTATCGTAGTGCTCGTTCATAGGAAACATTTTCTCACGGCGTGGATCATATACGATCGTGCCGTCAGCTTGTGGATATTCGAATAAATCCGTATAATATTTCGTCATGCGAATATGGTCGGACCACGCTGCGCAATCAAACAGGTAAGCGGTTTTCAAAGGGTTACCGGCTAGTACATCTTTGGAGGTGTCTCCCGGATCATTCACATGGTTTACGATAGTACTTGTGTTATAATCTTTTGGACCTTTTTCTATAGCAGCTAAAATTTCATCCGGTTTATAGAGGGAACTTCTTTTGGATAAGTTATTCAGCCATCTGGCTTTTAGTCAGTAGATTAATGCTTTCCATTTTCCAATGTCACCGTTATTCCAACTATCTCCATCTTTTAAAGGAGTAGCATTAGGTTCTTGTGTCTTGTCAAAATAGGGTAGAGCTTTATCCAAGTCTGCCAGACATCCTTCAAAGATTGTTTGCCCCGTATCATATTTTGGGGTTAAGTAAGCTCCTAATGCTTCTGTGTAGGGACATTCTCCATACCAATCTGCCATTAGCATAAATCCCATGGCTCTGATTACGTAAGCGGCGCCTATGTAATGGTAGGCTCCTTCCTCTTCTGCACTTTTTATTAAATCATCCAAGTTGCATGCCGCGCCTACGAACCAGTGTTGATAAGGAGTTGTTGAAATACCGTTGGTAACATCCCAATAGGGCATATAATAGTTCAAATCCGTTGTTTTTGTAATTCCTTTGTGGGCGGTTAGCATTCCATTGACATAACCTGCACGGAAACCGGCTGTTCCCGCTGCATATCCATAATGATGTTCAATCCACGGAAGACGAGATGACAATGATGCCACCTCTTGAGTCGGTGTGTTGGGGTTTTCATTCACATCCAGCCAGTTGTCCAAGCTACAGGATGCGAATCCCGATACTAAGACGAGGCATAACCCTATATATTTTATCTTTTTCATAATTCTTACTTTTTATAATTCATTTATTGTTAGAATGTCAAGTTTATGCCGAAAGACATACTGGCTGTACTTGGCACACCGCAGTAGTCGATACCAGTCGAACTGGAACCGGTGACACCCGAACCTGCAACACTATTTTCGGGATCAAGGCCCTTGTAATTAGTAAAGAGTAGCAAATTATTTCCTGTGACATTGGTAGCGCATCCTTTTATGAATTTGCTCTTCGCCAGCAATGACTTAAAGAATGTGTATGAAAGAGAAATTGAGCGTAAACGTAGCCAATTGGTCTTTGTTATGAAGTTGGCCGATTCTTTCGAATAGATATCAGAGCAATAGTCTTGAATTATCTGCTTGCCGTTTCTTGCTGTTTTTACACTACCGTCTGTATTTAAAATATCATAACTCTTTCCTGCTTCAAATGTAAAGGTTATATCCTTGTAAAGTGTATTTCCGTTGGCATCTTTTCCATCTGGAACAACTCCGTTTATCACTAGCTTTTCACGTCCTTCGGTTCGTTTGCTTAAGCCTTTGACAGTTAAATAGTATTCCGTACCGTTATAGATTGCGCCGCCAGCGCGGAAATCCCATAACATGGATAAGTTCCAGTTCTTATATTGTATGTTATTGTTCCATCCGCCAGTCAGCTTAGGTTCACGATTCCCTACGTAATCGGTAGACTTATCCGTATAAGTAGGCATGCCAGTAGTTGCATCCAGAATTACTTTCCCGTCATCAGTCCGCTGCCATTTATTTCCGGTCAATGCCATAAAGTTGCCTCCGTTCACAGAGGCAGCTTTCACTCCGCCTATCTGTACGTCCGTAACATAAAGCAACTCCATGCCTTGCAATAAGTTTTTGACTGTACCACGATTACCTGCCAGGTTTAACGTAGTTTCCCATTTCCAATCTTTATTTTCTATAGGAATTGTGGTGATTGACAGTTCCATATCTTTATTATACACATTGCCGACATTGGTAGAGTACATAATATATCCATTTGTCTGGCTTAAACGTGGAGAGACAATTTGGTCTTTACTGTTATTAGTGTAATAGGTAAAGTCAAATCCTATACGTCCTTTTAAAAAACGCATTTCTAAACCTAATTCTGTAGACTCCGTGATTTCCGGTTTTAAATAAGGATTACCGCGTGTCCATGAGTTTCCGGTTCCTACGCCTGCCAAGAAAGACCGGGGCTCCCACAATGCTGTAGATGTGACATAGGCATCCGTATCTTTACCCACTCTGGCCCATGATGCGCGTATCTTTCCGAAAGAGAGGACATCGCTTGTTGGTAGTAATTCTGTAAATACAAAGCTACCGCTGACTGACGGATAAAAGTAAGAGCGGTTGTCGATTGGTAATGTAGAAGTCCAGTCATTACGTCCGGCAATGGTTACGTAGGCGATATTCTTATAAGCTGCACGGAATTCTCCGAAAACCCCCCATCAGTCTTTTGCGGCTTTGATAAGATTGGAATTGCTTGGTAGATTGGTCGATATTGTCAAAACTCGGAAAGTTGGGAGTAATGAAATCGTAACCGGTACGGCGTTCTCGCTGCACTTTCGTATCTTCTGCCGATTGTCCTAACATTAAATTGAAATCGAAGTCACCGAATTTTTTATTTGCTGTAACAATCAAGTTGGAAGTCAGATATTCATAAGTTAAGTCGCTGGTTGATAAACGACCGTTTTGATAGATATCTTTCATTGCAGCTCCTGGGGCGACGTATGTGTAGTCATTGGTGGTATATCGGTCTAATCCGAGACGGTAGCTGATGTTCAACCAATCTGCAACCTTGTAACTTGGGGCAACAGAACCGGTGAAACGAGTTGTTTTATCCCACATCTTATTCTTATTGATAATCCAATATGGGTTATCGATATCTGCAACCAGATTTTGGTTATTGGGGTCTAAAGCCTGAAATATGCGATATTTGCTGCCGTCTTCATTTATCCAATGTTCCATGTTTTCGCTGCGGGGCCAAGAGTAAATAGCTTCCATTGCTCCATTTCCTCCCTTGCCATTCTCGTCCCAAAGTCCGCTGGATGTTAGGGTTTTGTCCGTTTTGGAAACAGAATACGCAACGTTGGCGGCAACTGTCAGATTACCGTATTTACGGTCTCCGTTAAAGCGGAATGTTGTTTTATCGTATCCGGTTTCAAGAACAATTCCGTTTTGGTCGAAGCGAGAGATAGATAAGTAAAAACTCCCGGATTTATTACCACCGGATACTGTCAGTGTATTGTCATAACTTGTTCCATTATCAAAGAAGTTGCCGATGTTATCATAAACTTTTTCTCCTGCTCCATATTTGTCTCCCCAAGAAGACATTTCCCAATCTGTTTCCAGATTTCCTAAACTATTGTATTTGCCTCTTTTATAAGTTTCTTGTATATCCGGTAATCGGTTTACCCAGCTTGTACTAAAACGGGTATTAAAGGTGACTTCCGTATTTCCGTCCGTATTACCTTTTTTGGTAGTAATTACAATGACACCGGCAGCTGCGCGTGAGCCATATAAAGCTGCAGCAGCAGTCCCTTTTAATACAGACATGTTTTCTATATCTTCGGGGTTAATATCCATTACGCGATTACCGAATGAAGAAGCTGTACGGACCATACCGTCAAATCCGGAATCACCGCTAATAGCGGTAGTATTGTCATAGATAACGCCGTCTACTACAAATGACGGCTGATTGTCACGTTCCAAAGAAGTACCTCCGCGAAGAACGATTTGTGAGCCGGAGCCGGCAGCACCGCCTGACTGAGTAATATTTACACCGGCGATTTTGCCATTCAAAGAGTTGATGACATTGGCACTTTTGTTTTTCAGTAGTTCTTTACTATTTACGTCTTGCACTGCATATCCTAATGCTTTACGCTCTTTTTTTGATACCCATAGCCGTAACGACAACTTCGCTTAGAGTCTGAGTGTCGTCTTGTAAAGTGATAATATAGTCTACTTGGTTTCCTATTACTGCATTTTGATTTTTGTATCCCACAAATGACACTTCCAATGTACTACCCGTTGCAGCCTCTACCGAGAAACGTCCGTTAATATCCGTCACAGCACCGGTACCGGAACCCTTCACTAAGATGCTGGCGCCAATAATCGACTCTCCATTTACGTCTATAACTTTACCTGTGATTTTCTTGGTTTGCTGAGTACTTTGGGAACTTAGCACGTTTTCAGTATCGACAACCGAGGCTGAACAAGGTGCAGACATCCCAAACAATGCAAGCAACACTAATGATAAGCAATAATTCCTTTTCATAAGCTCTATTATTTGGATTTGTTTGCAAACTTATAAATTAATTTAAGAATTAAGTCATTGTGTGGATTAAAAAATATTAAATAAATATTAATTAGTTTGGTTTTATGATTTCATAAAGTTTGCAATGTATGTTTCATGAGCATTACAAACATTGACGAAATACAAATTGTTGCGTAGTGGCAATATAATAGAATATTATGCATGCGTATTATTAAATATATGAGCAGGATTAATAATATTGTGAGATTATTTAAGCATAAAGTAATAATTTCGTTTGAATAAAAAAACTATTAGTTACAAGAAAACGGTATATTAAAGCAAATATGCAAGATTTTATCTTCCTATCTTAAACTTCCATAAGAGAAAGACAAAGAGTGAATTACTAAATTTATTATCTGATTATTAATAAAGTAAAAGAAGACATTAAAAGGTTTATTAACACCAAGTTCCCGCATACTAGACTAATATTTTTTTGCATAAGTTCCCAAAGTACTCAGCAAGCCAAGAAAATCACAGGTAAAGTTGTAGATGCAAATGGCGAGCCAATTATTGGCGCCAGCATCTTAGTGAAGGGTTCCGGTACTGGTGCTGTGACGGACATTAACGGAACATTCTCGGTAGATGCTGCGGCGGGTAGCACATTAGAGATATCTTTTGTCGGTTATAAGACCGAAACCGTGAAAGTAACAAGTAATTCGACCTATGCGGTGACATTACAAGATGACTCTCAGGCATTGAGTGAAGTTGTTGTAACGGCTATGGGTATCAAGAAAGAAAAGAAAGCATTGGGATATGCCGTTTCTGATTTAGGCTCAAAAGAAATCTTGAAGAATAAGAATACTAATGTAATCAACTCTTTGGCTGGTAAAGTTCCCGGTGTTAACATCACTCAAAGTAGTGGAGCTGCCGGAGCAGGCGCCAGTATTACTATTCGTGGTGGTAACTCCACTTCGGAAGGTCGTGAAAATCAGCCGCTGTTTGTTGTGGATGGAATTATTTATGATAACTCTACGCAAGTGGTTGGTAACAGCGGTACTGACGGTATGACTCGTAGTAATACTACTTATTCAAACCGTGTGATGGATATTAATCCGGAAGATATTGAGAATATGTCTGTCTTGAAAGGTACAGCAGCAGCAGCTTTGTATGGTTCTCGTGCTGCCGATGGTGTTATTATCATTACTACCAAGAAGGGTGCCGAAGGCTCTGTAAAAGTGGATGTCTCAAGTAAGTTGAGTACTTCTTGGACTACTAAGCTACCGGAAGCACAAACAATTTTCGGACGCGGATATTATGAGAATAATGGTGTATTCAATGATTTGACTTACAAATCCTGGAGTGAAGAGATTGCCGCCGGTACTCCTATTTATGATAATATCGGAAATTTCTTCCAGAATGGAGCTGTATGGGATAATAATGTCAGTGTTTCCGGTGGTACTAAAAACAGTTCTTTCTTCTTGTCATTATCTAATTATGACCAACAGGGTATTGTTCGTAAAACCGGTTACAACAAAACTACGGTTCGTTTTAATGGTGAACAGAAATACGCTCGCCTGACAGTTGGAGCTAATGTTTCCTATTCAATAGCTGATACGGATAAGACTTTGACTTCCGGTGGTTTATACGACGGTGGTTGTAATGGTGCTATGAGTGCACTCTATAGCTGGCCGCAGACAGAAGATATGTCTAAATATCTAAATGAGGACGGAAGTAAATACCGTTTGTTTGATAGACGTTGGGATTTGGCCGATGATAAGGAAAATTCATATTGGATTATCAATAAAGATAAGATGACTGATAAAACCAAACGTTTTACGGGAGCTTTGAATGCATCTTTCAAGATAGCAGATTGGTGGGACATTTCGGCACGCGTAGGTTATGACCAGTATAAGACTGAGGTCTATACATATATAGCTCCGGGTTCTGTAGTGAAAGAAATATATCAAAATGGTCGTTTGAATAAGAGCGATTATGACTACACTTATATTTCTACGAATGTAATGACTAACTTCCATAAAACATTTGGCGATTTTGATTTTAATCTTTTGTTGGGCACCGCGTCAGAGAGTACTGAGCGTCTCAACCAAACTCACTGGGGATATAACTTTATTACAGCCGGGACTATAAGTTTTGCCAACATCTCTAATAACAATAAGTTTTTCAATGATAACACGATTAAAAAAACGTTTGGTAGGTGCATATGGTGAGTTCCGCGCTTCTTATAAGAACATAGCTTATTTAACTGTAACAGGCCGTAATGACTGGTCGTCAACTCTGCCTATTGACAATCGTTCTTATTTCTATCCTTCAGTTAGCGGTTCTTTTGTTTTCACGGAATTGCCGCCGAAGAACGATGTCCTTACTTTCGGTAAAGTTCGTGCAAGTTGGCACAGGTTGGTAAAGATGCCAATCCTTATGCAACCCTTACTTCTTTGAGATCTCCTTTCAGCTATGGCTCATTTACGATGATTGGTAATAGTTTTGAAAGAGGTAATCCTTATTTGAAGCCGGAAATTCAAACGGCTTGGGAAGTTGGTGCTGAATTGAGATTCTTGAATGGACGCATTGGTTTGGATTATACTTACTATCATAGTTCTACAAAGAACCAGATTGCATCTCCTCGTTTGTCCAACGCCAGTGGTTATACAATGGTTTCTATCAATTCCGGTTCCGTAATCAATGACGGTATGGAAATCGCAATAACAGGTAAGCCGATTGCAACCAGAAATTTTGAATGGAATTTGACGCTGAATACATCTTATAATCGCGGTAAGTTGGGCGACTCCCTGAAGGGTGTTGCATATTTCTATCCGACGGATGCGCAGTTTGGTACAGTGAAGGCAGCATCAATTCCTAATGGTGGTCATTTCCTGGCTATGACAGGTAGTCGCTATCAGTATGAAAAAGATGCAGAGGGTAATGAAATAGAAAATGGTCGCTATCTGGTTGATGCAACAACCGGTCTGTATAAACTGACGGCATCGACCGATAATCCGATTGTTGGTAATCGTGAACCGAAATTTATTGGAGGTTTGAATAGTAGTTTGCGCTATAAGGATTTGACAGTTTCTTTCTTGCTCGATTTCCGCATTGGCGGTGATGTTTATAATGGTACGGAATATTACATGGTTTCCAATGGTTTGAGTAAAAGAACTTTGGAGAATGGACGTGAGTATGTGACGGTAAGCGGAGTAGACAGCAGCACAGGTGCTGAGGTTAATCAGACTTATTATGCTGATAAGGATTATGTAATAAGTGGTGTTACTTATTCCGGTAAGGCTATGATAAAGAAGTATTGGGATAACTATTGCTCTAATTCCTACAATTTTATTCAGTCTGTAAATTGGTTGAAGTTACGTTCTTTGTCAGTTAGCTATGACTTTACCAAATTGATTAGGAAACAGAATGTAGTTAAGGGTTTGTCTGTAACAGCTACCGGTACTAATCTCTTTACGTGGACAAACTATGATGGTATGGATCCGGAAGTGAGTACGGCAGGTGGTACCGGAGGTTCCGGTTCTACAGGTATCGATTACTGTAGCGTACCTTCTACTTCAAGTTTCTCTTTCGGAGTAAATCTCACATTCTAAGAACTTAAAAATAGAAGATTATGAAGAATTTGAAATATATAATATTGGGTTGCGTGCTCGCATTGGGCATGACATCCTATGATGATTGGTTGGACGTTAATACTAATCCTGATAATCCAAACAGTGAAAGTGCATTATTAACAAACAGGTTGCCGTGGATACAGCATTTCTATATGTATTCTGCCGGAACAGCCAATATGCGTACAGCTTGCCAGGCTGGGGTGTATTATAGTAATAATGCGAATAACAATAAACTGGGAGTAACTTGGAATTGTGTCTCCGGAAGCGTAACAGCCTCTTATCAGACATTTTTCACAGTAGTTGCCAATAATCTGGATGATATGTATAGGAAAGCTCAGTCGGAGGGTGCATATCACTATATGGCTGCGGCAGATGTTTTCCATGTGTTGGGTTTTATGCAAATGCTCGATTTGTTTGGAGAAATGCCATATACGGATGCATTGGGGCTATCGCCTAGTCCGGCCTACGATGATGGTAAAACAATTTATAACGGTTGCATAGCAAAGCTTGATGAAGCGATTGAATTGTTTGGCAAAGCGCAGGCATCTACAGCCGAGAGTTTGGCAAGCGGTGATATGTGGAACAATGGCGATGTGGGTAAGTGGTTGAAACTATGTTATGGTCTGAAAGCACGTTATCTGTTGAAAGTGTCTAAAAAGGCTGATTTGTTTGATGCGGATGCTATTCTGGAATGTCTGAGCAAGGCCCTTCAGTCTAATGATGACAACACATTAGCTCCGTGTTATAATAGTCCTTCTACGGAAATCGATTCATACTATGGAGACCCTATTACTCCTAATGGAAACTGGGATTACGCGGCTTATGGTGGTAACCAGCGTTATACGAAATATTATTGTGATTTGCTGACCAATATGCGTGGTTCCGGTGTGGAAGACCTCCCCGTATGACTAAGATAGTTCCGGCAGCGATGTGCAATATTAAGTTGGATGCCAGTGGCAAGGTGCAATCATATGATTGGTTACGTTCCGTGGGTGTTGATACATATGGAGAAGCAGAACGTTTGGTGGCAGGTGGAGCTACTTCTATTCAGACGGTTTCTTATGCAGGTGTAGATAAAGATGTGAAATACACTATTGAAGATGATAATAAGCGTGCTGCATTTATAGCGACCCTAAACGGAAAACATTCTTATAAGGAGGAAGGTAAAGTTGTGACAGTGACTTATGCTAAGGGCTCATCTTACGTAGAAAACTCTAACTATATTCAGGCCGGTGATACGATTTATGTAAATCTGCGCAGTGGTTCTTGTACAACGGGAAATGCCAGTCTGGGAGAAAAGGATGTGAATTGGTATTTTAATACAGATGCATTGGCAGCCGGTGCTGTTGGTTCTACAGGCTCATTCCAAATACGTCCTAATTCCGATCAGGAAATAGTAACTTATCATGAGATGTGCTTTATTAAGGCAGAAGTTTATATGCGGAAAGGTGATAAGCCACAGGCTCTTGCCGCTTATAAAGCCGGTATTAAAGCGCACATAGATATGATGCAAAAGAAGTTGCAAGAGTGGCAGGCGTCCGGTTATGCCAATCCGGATATGTGGCCGATGGATGATGGTCAAATTGTAAGCTATATGTCTAGTGCGGCAGTTTGCCAAAGCGGCAGCGAATTGACGATGGCTGATATTATGTTGCAGAAGTATCTGGCAATGGGATGTAGCATCGAGAATTTTAATGACATGCGTCGTTTCAACTTCAGCGCAGGTAATATTGGTGATTATGGAGTTGTATATCCCGGTTATGGACGTACTAAGTTATTTGCCGGACAAGCAGAAGTTACAGGCTCTGCACCTACGGATCCTACTTATTGGATGCGTCGTTGGATGTTACCTGGTTCTCTTGAACTGAATTATAACTCGGAAAATGCATTGGCTGTAAATGCTCGTGCAGGTGATCCTGATATCTGATGTATTCCTACCTGGTGGGATTGCGCAAGCGATGACGAGTACTATGGTTATATCAAGTAGTTTACCAATAAAACTCTTAGTTTATAGAATGTTAAATTAAATATCTTAAAATCTTGAGGCGTATATTTGTTTCATTGATTATCTTTGCACTCAGATTTTTTGGATTCATAAAAGATTAAATTAAAGATATTGGAGACTAAAAAGTCTTCATTCATAGATGATGATTGGAACAGCCGGTTCGTGAGAATCGGCTGTTTTTTGTTTCTGTTTGTTTGCATATCAACGGCGGCAGTGTTATTTTTGCAAGAAATGGCGAAGACAAGTTAATTATATGATGGAACAAGGCAAGAAATTTATATCTCCCGGAGCATGGTTTGCTATGGAGTATCCGGCAGACTGGAACGAATTTGAAGATGGGAAAGGCTCTTTCCTCTTTTATAATCCCAATGAGTAGACGGGCAACTTTCGCATCTCGGCATACAAATGAAATGCGACATATGGCAAAGAGGCTATCCGGCAGGAACTGAAGGAGAACCCTTCGGCCACGCTGGTCAAGATAGGAAGTCTGAAATGTGCATACAGCAAAGAAATGTTTGAAGAAGAAGAAGGAACCTATTATACTTCCCATGTATGGATTACGGGCAAAGGCGATGTAGCTTTCGAGTGTTCGTTTACCGTGAGCAAAGGAGAGTCTGCGGCAGAAGCGGAGCAAGTGATTGCTTCTTTGGAAGTGCGCGATGCCAACCGGAAGTATCCGGCAGAGATAATTCCGGTACGCCTTTCTGAAATCTATCAGATAAACGAGGCGTATGAATGGGCTAGCACCACGGTGAAAGAACAATTCAAAAAAGACTTCCAGGGCGCAGAAGAAGATATTGCCAGTATGCAGCAAATGGTGGATAGCGGTAGCATCGGAGCCAAAAAGAAGGAAGCGTGGCTAGCATTGGGCATTGTGCTCTGTGTTATTCTAGCCAATGAAGTAGACGGACTGGAGTGGCGTACGCTGATAGACGGCAATCGCGAAGCGCCTGTTCTTGTGAATGTGGCGACCGGAGAAGAGATAGACCCCATGAAGTTAGTGTGGAGCAAAGTGAAAGCTGGCGAAGCTTGCAATTTGGCAGAAACCTACAAGAACCTGCTCTGAATGACAGACACTCCGCAGCACATGTCTCGTAATTTGTAATTAGTAATTAGTAATCAATTCAATGAATCCTATTTTGCAAGTCGAAAACCTCACCAAGTCTTTTGGTGATTTGGTACTCTTAAATAATGCCTCCTTTGGCTTGACCGAGGGGTAACGTGTTGGCTTGATAGCTAAAAACGGAAGCGGCAAGACTACCTTGCTGAACATTCTTTCCGGAAAGGAGGGCTATGAAGGCGACACCATCTCTTTCAGACGCGATTTAAGAGTGGGCTACCTGGAACAAGACCCGCAATATCCCGAAAACCTGACCGTATTGGAAGCCTGCTTCCACCACGGCAACAGCACCGTGGAACTGATTAAGGAATATGAGCACTGCATGGAGACGGAAGGGTATCCCGGCTTGGACGAAATCCTGGTGCGCATGGATCATGAGAAGGCTTGGGAGTACGAACAGAAAGCGAAGCAAATCCTTTCGCAACTGAAAATCCGCGACTTCGACCAGCAAGTGAAGCACCTTTCCGGTGGGTAGTTGAAGTGCGTGGCACTGGCCAATACCCTTATCACCGAACCAGATCTGCTGATACTGGACGAGCCTACCAACCACCTCGACCTCGATATGACCGAATGGCTGGAAGACTACCTGCGCCGCACCAACCTCGCATTGCTGATGGTGACGCACGACCGCTACTTCCTCGACCGCGTATGTTCAGAAATCATAGAAATAGACAACCGCCAGATTTATCAATATAAAGGCAACTACAGCTATTATCTGGAGAAGCGCCAGGAGCGCATCGAGTCTAAAACTGTAGAAGTGGAACGCGCCAACAACCTCTACCGCACCGAATTGGAGTGGATGCGCCGCATGCCGCAAGCCCGCGGACACAAGGCACGCTATCGCGAAGATGCTTTCTATGAATTGGAGAAGGTGGCCAAGCAGCATTTCAACAACGACAACGTGAAGCTAGACGTCAAGGCATCCTACATCGGCAGCAAGATATTCGAAGCCGACCACTTGTATAAGTCATTCGGCGACCTGAAGATATTGGATGATTTCTCCTACATCTTTTCCCGTTACGAGAAGATGGGCATCGTAGGAAACAACGGTACGGGAAAGTCCACCTTCATCAAGATATTGATGGGGCAGGAGCAGGCAGACGGTGGTACGGTGGACATCGGCGAGACAGTACGTTTCGGTTACTACTCGCAGGACGGCTTGCAATTTGACGAACAGATGAAGGTGATTGATGTGGTGCAGGACATTGCCGAGGTCATCGAACTGGGCAACGGCAAGAAGCTGACCGCCTCACAATTCCTGCAACATTTCCTCTTTACTCCCGAAACGCAGCACAGTTATGTCTATAAGTTGAGTGGTGGCGAGCGCCGCCGTCTCTATCTGTGCACGGTGCTGATGCGAAATCCGAACTTCCTTGTGCTGGACGAACCCACCAACGACCTGGACATCGTCACGCTGAACGTATTGGAAGAATATTTGCAGAACTTCAAAGGTTGCGTCATCGTGGTGAGCCACGACCGCTACTTTATGGATAAGGTGGTAGACCACCTGCTGGTGTTCAACGGACAGGGAGATATCCGTGATTTCCCCGGCAACTATACCCAATACCGTGACTGGAAAGATGCCAAAGCCCATCAGGAGAAAGAAAAAGAGGTTTCGAAAGAGCAGGAAGAGAAAACCGCTAAAGTGCGCCTGAACGAGAAGCGTCGTATGTCCTTCAAGGAGAAGCGCGAATTTGAACAGCTTGAACAGGAAATAGCGGAGTTGGAAGCCGAAAAGAAATCCATAGAAGACGCCCTGTGCAGCGGTGCGCTTTCGGTGGACGAACTCACGGAGAAGTCGAAGCGCCTGCCCGAACTGACGGACTTGATTGACGAGAAAACTTTGCGATGGTTGGAATTAAGCGAAATAGAAGGATGAACTTAACGAATTATCATAGCCATAGTCTTTACTGTGACGGACGTGCCGGCATGGAGGATTTCGTGCGGTTTGCTTTGAGCGAGGGTTTTACCTCCTACGGCTTTTCATCCCATGCTCCGTTACCGTTTTCTACGGCGTGGACCATGGAGTGGGACCGCATGGACGACTATCTGGCTGAATTTCATCGTTTGAAAAAGAAATATGCTCCGAGCATCGAGCTTTATCTTGGCTTGGAAATAGATTACTTGAATGAGGACAGCAATCCGTCCATTGCCCGCTTCCGGGAGCTCCCGTTAGACTATCGCATCGGTTCTGTGCACCTGCTGTATAATGCTGAAGGAGAAGTGGTAGATATAGACGTCCCTGCAGATACTTACCGGAAAATAGTGGACGAACAGTTCGACGGAGATTTGGAGCACGTCGTGCGCCTATACTACGGGCGGTTGAGGCGTATGCTGGAGTTGGGCGGTTTTGATATTGTGGGCCATGCAGACAAGATGCACTACAATGCTTCCTGTTATCGTCCCGGCTTGCTCGACGAACCGTGGTACGACCAATTGGTGTGGGAGTATTTCGAAGATATTGCCCGTCGCGGCTATCAGATGGAAATCAACACGAAAGCCTATCACGAATTGGGCACTTTCTATCCCAATGAGCGCTATTTTCCGTTCCTGCTGGACTTGGGCGTCCGGGTGCAAGTGAATAGCGACGCCCATTATCCCGAACGGATAAACAACGGGCGTCCCGAGGCATTGGAGGCTTTGAAGAAAGCCGGATATCAATCGCTTGTAGAGCGTTATGACGGCGAATGGAAAGATATACCGATACTGTAAATTCTGACGTTATACATTGATGATAACTACGTTTAGGAGTTCTCAATATTACTTATGTACTATTGTTTAGCATATTCAGTTATCATTTTTACGCAATTGAATCATGCAACATATCCACATACTTCACGAGCAGACTGGCTTTATCACCAAATATGTTGACTACATTGATACCAGAGAAAGGTGGTTGGTTGGCTAAAATCTCTTTGCGAATGTCACCATTTTGGCATACATATCTGATGATGGTGCGTAGATATTCTTCTTGCATTCGAGTCATTTCCGCATCATTTATAAGATTTCGATATTTTTGTAAGGCATCTTCTTGGTCTATACCGATAATGCTACGGATGAAAGCGGCTATGTTGGAAGCAAAAGGCATACTTGTTGTTTGTTCTTGATATTCGTCATGTGTACCTAATTCTTCCCAAAATATTTTTTCAAGTTTGCGTATGTCTTCTTCCTGAAGTTGTTCGAGATGGTATATTTTTTTGTAATACACTGTCATCTTGCAGGTTTTCTGATAGATAATCCATTACACGTTGGCGGTAATTTTTGATTTCAGAGACTGTAGTTTGCCCTTCATCTTGTGTAAAAGTATCTTCAATATTGATTGTGAAAGTACGGTTATCACCACCCTCTGTGAGGTATTGCACGAGGTCGCGTAACTCTAACCGGACATGTTCCGATGAATCCATAGTCTTGTTTTGCCAGAATTGGGGTGTTTGAACCTCACGCAGTAATTCTATTTTTTGCATCACTTGCGGTATAGTGGCCTTTTCGCACAATTTCTTTGATATGCCGATAACGTTGATTTGGCATGCTCTTGCTTTTACCGTAGAATCAACCAATGACAATTGCAGTTTGAGCAATAATGCATCGAATTGTAAGGCTGCAATGTCTTCGCTCTTTTGAATCAATAATTGGGCCAGATTGTCTTTAATATCTTGCGCCTGAATCGGTGACAGACAAATCCAATTGGTGGAAATGGAGTAGGTATCTACCAATGCAAGAACCATTCTGACATCAATACGGTTTCTGTTGAGGGCTGACACTTGGCGATGTAACAGGTCTGCCAGTTCATCATGGAAAGCTTTCGTCTGTTCATTCTCCTGATATTCGTGGAGTTGGAGTGTTGTTTTCAAATCAACACGGAGATTGAAAAGTCGCCCTACTATAGATAACCTGCTTGTATTTTCATTGTTATCTGTTGCCATGTTGAAATAGTCGAAGTTTCCCCAATGGTCGTATATCATGAACTCTGTTTTGTCTTTGTCCGGACCGAAAATATCTTTGCACAGCCGGGTGCCACGTCCTATCATCTGCCAAAACTTAATCTTTGAACGTACGGGTTTGAAAAATATCAGATTGACTACTTCGGGTACATCAATTCCGGTATCAAGCATATCGACAGACACAGCTATTTGTGGCATCTTGTTCATGTCTTTGAAGTTATCAAGAATGGATTCTGCATATTTTTCGTAATTGTCTATCACTCTGCAAAAATCAGCTCCTAATTCGGGATATAGTACATGGAACCGTTCTGCAATGAGCATGGCGTGTTTATGATTATAGGCAAAGATGATGGTTTTCCCGATTCTTGCTCCTTCATTTACCTTTAGCCCGTTTGTCATAAGGTTGTCAAGTACTTTGTCAACCGTATCGGTATTGTGTATGTAGCTGAATATTTCTGTAGGTTTGATATCTCTTTTATAATCCCCCTCCAGTATGGCATGGGTCTTTTCATATTCAAAGATTTCTTTCAGTTCTTCTTTTTCCTTATCCGACAATCGCTCTTCGACAATGCCTTGAGTAAGTATTTCACTTGTGATGGATACAGCGTTATAAGGCACTAAATAGCCATTATCTACAGCTTCCTGATATTCGTAATTGTCGGTGGGTATGCCTTGTTCCATTTCGAAGAATTGGTAAGTAGAGCGGTCAACTTCATTACGTGGCGTAGCGGTAAGCCCCAACAGAAGGCTGTCGAAATAACTGAAGATAGCACCGAACTTGCCGAATACTGAGCGATGGGCTTCATCAATGATGACAAGATCGAATTTGCCGATGGTGAATTCTTTTTCATTCCGGTCGATGTGGTTTATCATTGTCTGATAAGTGGAGAATAGGATGCGGGCGTTTTTATCACATTTTTTTCCATTAGCAGACTACACGTTTGAGAGGGTAACAGCTTTTCAAAGTTCTTTTTGGCTTGTTTCACCAACTCCATGCGGTCAGCAAGAAAGAGCACATTCTTTATCCAACCGTTGCGTGCTAGTACATCTACAATGGAAATGCTGACACGTGTTTTTCCCGTACCTGTGGCCATTACCAACAGAGCACGTCGGTGCAGGGAGTTGAAATGCGTACAAACGGAACCGATAACCCGTTTCTGATAATCTCGGTCTGTGATGGTCTCATTGATTGTCAAGTCCGTAATGTCAGAACGGCTTCTCTGGGAAAGCATCCACATCAATTCTTTTTGTGTGTGAAATCCTATTACGGTGCGTGGCGGGTAGTCCAAGCCGTCTATTATTTTGGTAGTAAATCCGTTGGTATAGTAGATGACGGGACGCTGGCAACCGTATTTAGCCACCAGGCAATCGGCATAGAGTTCCGCTTGTCGACGGCCTTCTGCCGGGTCTTTGCTTGTTTTTTTTAGCTTCAACTACGGCTAGTGGAAGTCCATTGTCACCAAACAGAACATAATCTACATAACCTTTGCCCGACGGATTGGGCATACCTCCAACTTCTATTTCTATGCAAGCCTTGCCTCTGGTGATGCTTCCTTTGGTTTCTATTATTGACCATCCGACTTCTTTGAGGAGCAGGTCTATATAGATAAGGCGTGTTTCGGCTTCGCTTATTTCCGTTGGATTTTGTGCGGCGAATGTCTTAGGCTGTTCTTGTCCTGATGCTGCATTGGCTGCACTGCTTGCAGCGGTAGTAGTGGCATCATCAATGGCGGCAGGTTGGGTAGGGGCGTGATGGAGGTGTGGCTCTGCCTGATTGATGTTTTCGGGTATCAGTGTCTTGTCAAATTTGGGTAGTTCATCAATCAATAGCCATGTCAGCATGATGTCGCCTACAAAATAATAGAGATTGAGTAAGAGGAAGAACGATTCTTTACGTGTCACGGCATTTCCATTCGGGTGCATGGCATTGTTGCCTACCTTGCGGATGTAATGAAGGCGTTTCATCATTTCTTCATTGTTGATGAAGTCGGCAAAGCGTTCATCGGTCACTAAGGAGTAGAGGTTTGGTCGTTCAGGAGTGGGCCATTGTTTTAGCCGATAGATGATTTTTACCAAACTTTCAAGTGCCAACCTTCCGTTTTGTGCAGATATTTCAGGATTGACTATCTGATACTGTTCTACGAGGTTGCAGTAATTGTAAACTTGCTCAAAGCCGTTTATCTGTTTAAGGTGATCAAAGTTCTTCATCTTGCTATGTATGTTTAGTCAAAATAATATTGCATACGGCTGTCAAATAGGGTTTGAGCATCCGCTAACTGTTGTTTAATCAATACCTTTTGGGCTTCGATAGATTCGATGCAGGAGGCGAATTGTTGCTGAAGGAGGAGAGGGGGAAGAGGTATAGGAATATCCTTTAATACTGCATTTGAAATGACAGGCTGTGCTGCTTTGTGGGCATAATGTCCTAAATTCAATTTTCGTAATAAATATTGTAAG
This sequence comes from Bacteroides sp., assembly GCA_021203515.1. Classification (GTDB taxonomy): domain Bacteria; phylum Bacteroidota; class Bacteroidia; order Bacteroidales; family Bacteroidaceae; genus Bacteroides. Next base: position 65,750 of record JAJQAY010000131.1, read on the forward strand.
TAGTATTTGTTTTGAGGATTAAGTTTTTCTTTTAATTCAAATGCATTGTCTGTTAGCCAAAACTTACCTGACACATATCTTACGTTACCGCAATAGGCTCCTACTCTACCAATTATAATATATTCACCATCTTTATTGTATTGTATATGAGAGCCATTAATACCATTACCTCCATATACTAAAAAGTCTCCAGCAATTTGTTGTTTAGCAGTTAATCCATCTCCGCTTCTTAGCGAAAAGAGTTCATGGAAAAGATTGTATGTCCATCCTTTCTCGTTTATCACCACATCCCCAAACATCTCATGAAAGATGCTCTGCGCCAACTTATCGTAATCATTCAGTTGTTCACGATATTGGGTGATGAGGGATTGGAGAGTGTTGAGTTCAGTGGCGATAGCTTCTTGCTCGGATAAAGGAGGGAACTTAATAATTAAAGGGGCTATATTTTTATTGTTTATTTGAGGAATTGTTGTTCCGTCATATATTTCTCTAAAGTCAATGTTCTTAAAATAATAATAGAGAAAAAGCGGCAACAACTCTTTTTCTGAATATACTCCCATTATATTCAAATCACAACATATTTCTATTTTTGTCAATCTGACCTTATTAGTTAAGATAGCACCACCTCTTTTAGGGAATATAACAGAACCGATCGGGAAAATTGATTTTACGTTAACTTCTCTTTCAACATATTTACTTGAGACAGTAATATATTTTTCATTTTCGCCCATGTTCATATCACTGACTTTTACGTACGCTAATGTTCCTTCATTGGAGTTGTTTGTATTAGAATTCCCACTTTTTAGCTGACATACGCCTCCAATAGATTTTCTATTCCATTTCCTTTTATCAATCTTCATCTTTCTTCTTCCTCCTTCCCTTGAATTCTTTTCACCTGTTCCTCAATTTCCTCAATCGAAGGCAATTGACTCTTGATGTTTTCGGGCATTAACTTAGCCAGTTCATACTCTGATATGCCAATAGGCTGATTGGTTGATTCGAGTGCATACTGCGCCATTACCTCATTCTTTGTCTTGCAGATGAGCAAGCCAATGGTGGGGTTATCGCCCGGTTTGCATTTCAGATGGTTTACCGCACTGACATAAGTACCGAGCTGACCCACAAATTTAGGTTTGAACTTCTGTACCTTCAGCTCGATAACACAATAGCAACGCAGTTCCAAGTGGTAGAAAAGCAAATCGGTATAGATTGTTTCATCGCCTACCTCCAAAGGAATTTGACGCCCTACAAATGCAAATCCCTTCCCCAGTTCGAGTAGGAAATGGGTGATATTCTGTGTTAAAGTCTTCTCTAACTTCAATTCTTGAAAATCTTTGGTAATGGTCAGAAAATCGAAGTTATAGGGATCTTTAAGTGTCTGCTGGGCCAAGTCGCTTTGAGGTTTTGGCAACAGACGACTGAAATTATTTACTGCTTTGCCATGCCGCTCATAGAGGTCGGTATCAAGGAAGTTGAGCAATACGGCCCGGCTCCAGCCGTTTTCTACCGTTTCGTTCAGATAGAACAGTGCCTTGTCTACTTCCTTGCATTGGGAAATGATATAGAGATGATGCCCCAAGGAACGGAGAAAAATCTCTCTTCACCTAATTTGGCCACAACTTGTTGCCAAATTGTATCTCGTTCATTATAAAATAGATGCCACTGCTTTATACTGCGTATATTGCGATATGAGAATCCTTTCATCTCTGGAAATTTAGCCGTTAATTCGCGACTCAACTCTTCGAGGAACCCACTTCCCCAAGTAGCTTCTTTCTGCCGCTCTACAATTTCAGCACCCAACTGCCAATAAAGGTGAAGCAGTTCGCTGTTCACACGTACAGCCGCTTTTATCTGAGCGCTACGAATGTCTTGTTTCAGATGATTTACCCAATCTTTGAACGATTGATTTACAGACTGTGTTTCCATAATCTTATTCCTCCATCATCTTTCTGAATGCCTCAAACGCTTTTGTAATTTCTGTTTGGCGCAGTTCCATCCGTTCCATAATCACTTCCGGCTTTTCGTATTCCACTGCCGTGCGCTCCACTTCGTGATACTTCTTGTAAGAAAGGTTGTATCCGTTTTCACGGATTTCTTCCACCGGTACAAAGAGCGATTGCGCCTTGCGGTCGTTGTCTGCATCAATGCTCATATCGCCAAAGCGGCGAACGATATCGTGGATATTATTCTCTTTGATAGGTGTGCGTTGCGTTGTCAGACTGTAACCATCGTTGCGCATATCGTAAAACCACACATCATCCGTACCTCCCGTTCCGGTCTTGGTGAAGATGATGATGGCTGTACTTACGCCACTGTAAGGCTGGAATACACCACTCGGCATTGAGATAATGGCTTGCAAGCGATGTTCGTCAACCAATGCCTTTCGTATATCAATATAGGCTTTGCCATCTCCGGTCAGCACTGTATCCGGTACGATGCTTGCACATCGTCCGCCCGTTTCGAGCATCCGCATGAATAAAGCCAGGAAAAGCAATTCTGTCTTTTTAGTATTTACGGCAGAGCGTAGTGTGGTAGCAATATCGTCTGCATCCAGACTTCCGGCAAAAGGAGGATTGGCCAAGCACAGTGTGTATTTCCCGGTATCTTGGTTCTCGTCCGACAAGCTGTTACGCTTCTGTATCTGTGGAAAATCTACATCGTGCAGCATCATGTTCATACAGCCGATACGCATCATGGTACCGTCACTATCCGAACCATGAAACATTTCGCTTTTATAGCGTTTGGCATTCGCCTCATTTAAAAGTTTATTTTGTTCATGCTTTTTGATGTATTTGGCAGATTCTACGATAAAGCCTGCCGACCCCATAGCAGGGTCGCAAATGCTGTCCTTTAGTGTAGGCTTCATCAATTCTACCATCATTTGGATGATGTGGCGCGGTGTGCGAAACTGTCCATTGGTGCCACTGGCAGCCATCTTGCCGAGCATATATTCATAGACATCTCCCATTGTGTCAGTGTTACTCATGTCAAGTTCGTCAATGCCTTCAACGATTCGTGTCAGCATACGGGCATCAGTGATAAGAAAAACGGCATCTTGCATGGCTTGGCTATAGGCAGAAGCCTTGTCACCCATATTCCGAATAAAGACAAATACATCGTTGCGAACACGTTGCAGCATTTTGTCGGGTTGCATATCCTTGAATACATGCCAACGCAGTTCGTTGTATGGTACTTCTTTTCTCTTCTTCGTTTTCGGATTTATTTCTGTTTCCGGATTCTCCCAATTACCATCACCAAAGATATTGTTGGTAAGTGTAACACCTAACAAATTGGCATTAGCCTCTTCTTGAAGTTGCTTGTCATCAAGCAGTTTCATAAAGAAGAGATACGTCATCTGCTCTAATATTGTGATAGGAGCGGTAAATCCACCGTTCCAAAATGTTTGCCATATAGTATCTACTTTCTGTTTAATATCGCCTGTTATTATGATTGTTTATATTATAATGCTTTTGCTTTGAATGGGAATGTGTTTTATTTCAATCTTTTTATTCCACAAAGTTAGGAAAAAGAATTTATATCAACTTCAATTTCATCTCAATATATGAAAAGAGGAAGTTAACATCATCTCACTAACGATGTTAACTTCCTCTTTTTATGATGTTAACTAATTATACTATACATAGTTAACTTCGTACAACCTATGAAGTTAACTACTTGCAAACCCTTATTTCTGCTTCAACAGAAACTCGTCGATAGCCTTCTTGTACGTAGCTTTATCTGCTGCTCCGCGAAACAGTTGGGGCTCTCCCTCCATCGGGATAAATACGAAGAGAGGAATGCTGGAAGCATTGAACAAGGCGGCCAATTCTTTCTCGTTATCCACGTTGACCTTGTATATCACGATTTTGCCGGCATATTCCTTTGCCAATTCTTTCATGATAGGGTCCGTCATGCGGCAAGGGCCACACCAGTCGGCGTACATGTCGATAATGGCAGGCTTGTCGCCTTTGTATTTCCACTCCGGAGACTTCTCGTAGTCGAATACTTTATTGATGAACATATTTTTATTCATTACTACTACGTCTCCGTCCTTAACTTCTTTTGTTTCTGTTGTTTCAGTCTGACCTTCAGTCTGATTTTGCTTGGCTCCGTTCGTACAAGCATAGGTGAGTATGCTTGTGAAGAAGAGAGCAGCTACGACCATAACTTTCTTCATGTTACTTTAAATTATGAGTTTTGCTCGATGGCTGTTTTTAATTCTTTACCGCTGATTACACCGGAGTGACGCCACACGGCTTCTCCTTTCTTAAAGATGATAACCGTAGGCACGGCTTGTATCCTGAACTGGGTTGCCAGTCCTTCATGTTGGTCTACATCTATCTTGGCGATACGCGCTGTATCTCCGATTTCATTTTTCAGTTCCTCCAATACGGGGTGCATCGCCTTGCAGGGGCCACACCATGTAGCAAAGAAGTCAACTAAAACCGGCTTTTCTGATTGTATCAATTCTTCAAACTTTTCCATGTTTTTTCCTTTCTGTTAATACACTGCACTTCGGGGAAGTGCGAAAATAGTTATTAATTATTTATACTATAACACTTTGTCCCCTTTTTTGTTCATAGCTTGCCTTATTCTGTACTGAAAATTGTATATTTGAACCCTTATTTCAATAGCACGACATCCTATGAAACATTTTCCTGAAGAAATTCACTTTAAATATTCTTGGCGTGGGTATCAAGAACGTGTGTTGACGGAATTGAAGCGTTTTCTATCGAACGGAGCCTTGCACATAGTGGCACCTCCCGGTTCGGGAAAGACGGTATTGGGTCTTGAAGTGATGTTGCGCCTGGACAACCCCACAGTGATTTTAGCTCCTACCATTGCCGTGCGCAATCAGTGAGTAGACCGTTTCTGCGAACTGTTTCTACAGACGGAACAAGTGCCCGATTGGATTTCGTGTGACATTCACCATCCGGCTTTTCTTACCGTCAGCACCTATCAGGCGTTGCACGTTGCCTGCGATGGCAGCCGACAGAAGGAAGATGGAGAAGATGCCCTAATACTCTTGAAAGCGCAAGGAGTAAAAACCGTCATTGCCGATGAGGCCCATCACCTGAAAAATGAGTGGTGGCACACACTCCGCAAGTTGCAAGAAATGCTTTCGCCCGTCATTGTCGGGCTTACCGCAACTCCCCCTTATGACGTGACTCCTGCGGAGTGGGAACGCTATATGGCCTTGAACGGTCCGGTAGATGCGGAAATAACCGTGCCCGAATTGATGCTTGAAGGAGACTTGTGCCCCCATCAGGACTATGTATACTTTTCACGTCCTTCCAAGTGGGAATATGAGGTGATTACCGATTTCAGAAAGCGGGCAGATACTCTTTTTCAGGAAGTCAAGACGGATGAAAAACTACTTTGCGCCATAGAGAACCTGCCCTTATGGGAAATGACGGAAGAATGGCTAGCCGGATTTACGACCACATGGACTGTTATTCCGCCATGCTCATTTATCTGCACGAGAAGGGACGTGTCATTCCGCAAGCACATCTGGAGATTGTGGATAGTGACTTATCTGATTTTCCCCCGTTCGACTTTGATTGGGCGGCCATCCTGCTCGATTTGTACTTGAACAAGGGACGGAAACTGTTTGCGGACTGTGAGGAACACCAGGAACGGTGGGAGAACCGCTTACTCCGCTACGGAGTAATGGAAAGAGGGCAGATTTCCTTCCAATATAACCGGAAGGTAAATGCCACACTGGCTTCCAGCATTGAAAAGATGGACAGCATACGTGATATTGTGGAGTTTGAATACCGGCATCTGGCAAGGGAACTGTGCCTGGTGGTATTGGCCGATTATATATGCAAGGAGTTTCTGGCCGCCGGGCCTGATGCCGACCTCTGCATGGGCAAGCTCGGAGTGTTGCTCATGTTCGAGAAGCTGCGGCGTGAAGACTTTCCGGGTTTACGGCTGGGAGTGCTTACCGGGAGTATCGTCATTCTGCCCTCGGATGCAGTGCCGCTAATGTAAAGCAGGTTGAAGGAGCAGGGCATTGCCGGAGATTTGTCTTTTTCCGCATTGCCTTATGACGGGCGATATTCGCAAGTGGCGCTGACGGATACTATCCGGGGGATAGTGGTGAAACTGGTGACAGACATCTTTCAGTCGGGTGGTATGGAGGTGCTCATCGGCACCAAATCCCTTCTGGGAGAAGGTTGGGACGCACCGGCACTGAACTCTTTGATATTAGCCAGTGGGGTAGGCTCTTTTATCCTTTCCAACCAGATGCGCGGACGGGCCATCAGAACCCTGCGCGGCAACGGACAGAAAACCGGCAATATCTGGCATCTGGCGTGTGTAGACTTGACGTCGTCGGACGGTGGAGCCGATGTAGAGATGTTGAGAAGACGTTTCCGGGGCTTCGTCGGTGTGTCTTGTCTGGAAAAAGGTGGAATAGAAAATGGAGTGCAGCGCCTGGGCTTGCCCGACAATATGCTGGACTGGGAGGCCCTGAAGCAATTCAACCGGCAAACTCTGGCTTTGGCAGCAGACCGGACCGGATTGGCGGAACGCTGGCGCAAAGGATTGGAACAAGGCGTCGGCTTGGTGGAAGAGATTAAAATACCGGAAAGGACAAAATACAGACAAAAGGTGGAGCGCATGAAGCGGCTCTATCTGAACCGGACTATTGCCAATCTCACGGCCTGCTTGTGTTCGGGACTTGCATCTTTTGGTATAGATATTTTGAAAACATTTTATAGAAGTCGTCCCCGCACGATGGAAGACATCCGTTTTATGTTGATTGTGTTCGGCTGCGTGGGAGTTGTTGTCTTTGGCCGTAAGTTGGTTCGGGTGTTGAAGCTCTATCTGCGATACCGGGATATTACGAAAGATATTTGTGACATGGGCATTGCCTTGTTGCGTACACTCGTCAAGATGGGAGTGGTGAAGACGGCGGCAGCGGAACTGTCCGTCTCCGTAGAACAGGACGCGGAAGGTAGCGTCTACTGCCATCTGTCGGGCGGAACGAATTATGAGAAATCCATATTCACGGAAGCAATGAGTGAGGCGGTTTCTGTAATAGATAACCCCCGCTATCTCATTCTTAGGAAGAGTCGCATACTATTCTATGTTTCGCAGGTAGACTATCATGCCGTGCCCGAAGTCTTGGGACGCAAGAAAGAGTGGGCTGCTTACTTCGCCTCGTGCTGGCAGAAGCAGGTGAGGAATACGGAACTGGTATTCACCCGTTCGCCGGCAGGAAGAAAGGTGTTGTTGAAAGCCAGGATGGAAGCGCTGTCCGCCTATTTTGCAGAGGATGTAGAAAAAGTAAGCAAGTGGAAATAGGTTTTCCACTTGCTTACGGAAAGAATTTATTCTATCACTTTGAGCAGTCGCTCCTTGCCGGACACTCTTATTGCTCGTCGCTTATCGTCAGTTCCTTGATGATATGGGAAGCTCCCGCATACTTGTCAACAATAAATAATGTGTAGCGGATGTCTACGCAGGCAGCGCGTTGCGAAGACGGGCGGAATGCAATGTCACCGGTCAGCCCTTCATAGTTGCGGTCGAAACCGGTGCCGATTAGTTCGCCTTTGGCATTGAACACCGGACTGCCGGAGTTGCCACCGGTGTTATCGGTGTTCACAATGAAGCAGACGGGCATTTCACCGTTCGGCATGGCATAGCGTCCGAAGTCTTTAGCCTGGTACAGTTGTTTCAACTTGGCCGGAACGACAAATTCCCAGTTGTCCGGGTCTTCCTTCTCCATCGCTCCTTTCAGGGTGGTGTAATAACCGTATTCCACACCGTCGGCCGGCGTGTAGGGCAATACTTGTCCGTAGGTCAGGCGCAGGGTGGAGTTGGCATCGGGATAAATGGGGATACCGGCTTCCTGCTTCATGTCCATCATGCCCTTCACCCATACTTTGTGGGCGGCGTTGTAGTTGCGGTTGGCATCCATCATGGCGATGGTGGTTTGCAGCAGACCGTCGGTGATGGAGTATTTGAACAGGGTCATCCAGTCGTTGTTTATCTTATACAAGCTGGGCTTGCGGATGAACTTGGCAAAATTCTCCTTGCTGCCGAAGATGGAGTAGTCGAAGCAGGCGTCGATAAATGCGTCGCTATTGCCTTTGAAGCGTTGGTTGATAATCTGGAAGACGCCAATCCGCTGTTCGGCAGGAATATATTCCATATAGGTCTGCAACATCTTCTTCCCTACAATCCGTTCCACTTCGGGGAATGGGACAGAGGCGAAATACTTGTCGGCCGCTACCTGCAGGCTGTCGGAGGCAGCCTTTATCCGGGCTTTGTCCTTGCTCTTCAGGGCGGCTACCAGGGGCGATGTACTGGGGATTTTCATGAAGTCGAGTCCCGTAATTAGGGCTTCCTGAATGGCTTGCTGATGATAGAGGGCATTGCGGCGATGCTTCACGATGCTGCGTATCTGGTCGAAAGCCTTCTGATAGGCGCTGTCATTGAGGGCGCGTCCGCGAGCCAACAGTTGCTCTTGCTGTGCGCGCTTGGTGTCCAGCACTTTCAGGCGGATGAGACCTTCGTTCATGCCGATGGCATTTTTCCAGTAATTGGCAGATGAAGCGTACTTGCTGGCGTAGTGAATGCGGACGGCATCATCCTGCAACATCTGTTCCATGAGTGCCTTCTGGCGGGCGTCGCGCACGTGGTGGCGCATGAAGTTGGTGGTCTGCATACGTTCCCCCACTTCGTCGGAAATCATGTAGCGCCAGTTGCGCCCGGGAAAGCCCATGACGAAGGTGAAGTCGCCTTCACGATAGCCGGCAAGGCTGATGGTGAGGTGCTTCTTCACTTGTAGGGGCACGTTGTCGGTGCTGTAGTCGGCGGGCTGTCCGTTCTTGTCGGCGTAGATGCGGAAGAGGGAGAAGTCGCCCGTGTGGCGCGGCCACATCCAGTTGTCCGTGTCGGCACCAAACTTGCCGATGGAGGAGGGGGGAGCGCCCACCATGCGAATGTCGCTGTAGGTGGTTTTCACGAACAGATAATACTTGTTTCCGCCATAGAATGCTTTCAGTTCCAGCTTGCGGCCGGGCGTCAGCGTGATGCCTTGTGCGGAGGCAAAGCGGTCGGCCACCATCGTCAGGTATTTGGGCGACAAGTAGTTGGTATGGTTCGGGTCGGAGTCTATCTTTAGTTGCTCGTTCACGTAATCCGTCACGTCCAGTATCTCGTCGATGTAGGTGATGGTGAGCCCCTTGCAGGGAAGCTCTTCCTCGCGCGACATGGCCCAGAAACCGTCCGTCAGATAGTCGTGCTCTACCGAGCTGTGCCGTTGGATGGAGCCGTAGCCGCAGTGGTGATTGGTCAGCACCAGCCCTTCGGCCGAAATGACCTCGCCCGTGCAACCGCCGCCGAAGTGCACCACGGCGTCTTTCAGGGCTATTCCGTTGGGGTTGTATATCTCTTCTACGGGGATGAGCAGCCCGAGTTCGGTCATGGCAACTTCATTCTGCTGCTTGAGGTCGGTGAGCATCCACATGCCTTCGTCGGCATGAGCCGGGAGGAGGCAGGATGTAAGGATAAGTGATAGAATAAGCTTTTTCATCGATATAGGTGTAAAATATGCCCTGGAGGGGTGTGTAGAGGGTGTTTGACACTTAGCACAAGTGTGGCGGACACTTAGCACAAGTATAGGCTATACTTAGCACAAGTATCCGCCATACTTGTGCTAAGTGTCGGTCATACTCTTGCAACAGCCTCCCGAGGGGGTGCTTTTTATTCAATAATGTCCATTTCTTTTATCAGGTGTCCGCAGTTGCCCAGTTTCTCCAAGATAAAGAGCACGTAGCGGATGTCGAGGTTGATGCAACGTTGCAGGTCGTTGTCGAAGTTGATGTCACCACTCAACGACTCCCAGTTGCCATCGAAGGCAGTACCGATAAGTTGTCCCTGGCCATTGATGACGGGACTTCCGGAGTTACCGCCGGTGATGTCGTTCGTCGCCAGGAAGCAGACGGGCATGGTGCCGTCGGGCAGGGCATAGCGTCCGAAGTCTTTCTTCAGAATCAGCTCTTTCAACTTGGCAGGCACGTTGAACTCGCGGTCTTCGGGGTTCTCCTTTTCAAGAATACCGTCGGTAGTGGTGTAGTACTTGTATTGCACGGCATCACGGGGACTGTAGGATTTCACGTTACCGTAGGTCAGACGGATGGTGAAGTTTGCGTCCGGATAAGACGGTACGGGCTGCTTCATTTCGCCCAAGCCGCGGATATAAGCCTCGTGCAGCAGTTCGATGTCACCGTTCTGAGCCATATATGCCTGCGCAACGGACATGAACTTTTCAATCTTGGCGCGTGAGTAAGCCATTGCAGGGTCTTTCTCGATAGCCTTTACGGTAGGCTTCTGCATGAACTTGGCGAAGTTTCCGGGATTGGCGAGGATGGAGTTGTTGTACATATCATCTACATAGGCATCATAGTCGCCTTTGAACTTGTCTTGTATCGTTTGGTAGAAATCAGGCAGTTCTTCCGGTGTCAAAGCCTGGGCAAGGGCGGGCAGGATGGCTTTGGCAACGGCACGGTCCACTTCGTGGTCGTAGTCCTTGTTGTGAATGTCGTCGTACATGGCTTGCAACTGCTTCTTGGAGGCAGTCAGCAGTGAGTCGTTCTTGGTTTCCAGGGCTTCCTTGATGTTGTCCATGATGCGATACGGAGAACCGAACTCGATGGCGCCTCTCAATGCTTCGTTCAGATAGTTGAGCTGGCGTGCAACGGGCATTCTGCCTGCAACGATGGCGTCAATCTTCTCTACTACACCTTCGTACTCAGGCTTGCCTTTAGCAAAGGCGATGAAGTTCTTCTCCTGTTCGGCCTTGGCTCCCAATACGTCGTTGTCGATGATGGCCTTGTTCATGCCGATGGAGTTCTTCCAGTAGTTGCTGCTTCCGGCAAACTTGTTGGCGTACTGGATGCGGGTTTTGTCGCTGGCTGCCATCATCTTCTTCAATACTTCGAGGCGGGCGCCGCGCATGTCAATCATGGCCTGGTTGTCTGCCGTCATGCGTTCTTTCACTTCCGACTGGGTGAGGTAGCGGCTGGTGCTTCTGGGAAAACCCATAATCATGGCATAGTCGCCTTCTTCCAAGCCTTTGATGGAGATGGGCAGGAACTTCGGAATCTTCAGGGGCACATTGTCCTTGGAGTATTCTGCCGGTTCGCCGTTCTTGTCGGCATAGATGCGGAACATGGAGAAGTCGCCCGTGTGGCGCGGCCACATCCAGTTGTCCGTCTCGCCGCCAAACTTGCCGATGGAGGAAGGGGGGGCGGCTACCATGCGCACGTCGCTATATACCTTATAATAGAACAGGTAGAACTTGTTGCCGGCATAGAAAGGCAGTGCTCTTACTTCGATGCCCGGTTTGCCGTTCAGGTCGCTCTTTGCCAGTTCTTCTTTGGCCACCTTGTTGAGGAAAGGTCCGGTCAGTGCGTGTATTTCGTCTACTTCGCCGGCTGCTATCTTAGAGTTCACCAGGTCGGTGATGTCCACAATGCGGTGCACGAAGCGGAACTTCAATCCCGGAGTAGCCAGTTCCTCATCGCGGTTCATCGCCCAGAAACCGTCTGTCAGGTAATCGTGCTCCACCGAACTGTGCTGCTGGATGGAAGCATATCCGCAGTGGTGGTTGGTCAATATCAGACCCTCCGGAGAAATGATTTCTCCCGTGCAACCACCGCCAAAGATACCTACGGCATCTTTCAGGGATACTCCGTTCGGATTGTATAAGTCATCGGCTTCGAGGGCTAATCCTTGTTTCTTCATCATGTCGATGGAGTTCTGCTGCTTCATCAACTGGAGCAACCACATTCCTTCGTCCGCCTGGGCGGAGCATACGGTCAGCATCGCGGCCGCCGCAATCAGGTACTTCTTTACTGTTAATTTCATCTTGTTTGATTATTTAATTAATTTGTATCTCTCTCTTAACTTTCACCTTTCACCTTTCAACTTCTCCATAATGTTGGCTGGCGGACGTTGGTTCATCAGCTCCTGCTTCATGAAGTCCATGTAGGGGGCTACGTGCTTGAAGAACTTCCGATAGCCGGCACAGAGGTAATTCAGCCCCGGTTCTCCCGTGGCGGTGTGGGCAAAGCGGTTCTTCGGGCATTCGCCGTTGCAGGCAAACAGCCATTCGCACTCCCGGCATTGGGTGGGGAGCGATTTCTGCTTCATCAGTCCGAAGGCCTGCTGCTGTTCGCTGTACATCATTTCCACCAGCGTCTTCTGGTAGATGTTGCCCAGTTTATATTCGGGGAATACGAAGTGGTCGCAGGCATACACGTCACCGTTGAACTCCATCACTCCCGCATGTCCGCAGGTCTTTGCCATGGAGCAGACGCCCGGTTGTTCGCCCACCCAGTTGGCAAGGGTGGAGTCGAAGAGTTGGATGTAGTAAGTGCCCACGTCCTGCTTCACCCATTCATCGAACAGCGTGCAGAGGAAATTGCCCCATTGCTCCGGGCTGACGGAGAACTCTGCCAGTTCCGTTGCCTTCTCTTTATCGGCCAAAGACGCCAGATGTCGTCCGTCCTGATGTGGAGTAATTCGCTCCACGATAGGGGCGAACTGGATGTAATGGCATCCCAGTTCTTTGAAGAAGTTGTAGAAGTCCAGCGGATAGTCGGCATTGAAATCATTGACTACCGCCATTCCGCTCCATTCCACCCCGTGCTTTTTCAGCAGGTTGATGCCCTGCATCACCTTCACAAAAGAGGGTTTCCCTTGCTTGTTCTTGCGATATTCGTCGTGAAACTCCTGCGGGCCGTCGATGGATACGCCTACCAGCCAGTTGTTTTCCTTGAAGAACTCGCACCATTCATCGGTGAGCAGCGTGCCGTTGGTCTGTATGCAGTTGTCGATGGTGCGTCCGTTGGCATATTTCTTTTGCAGTTCCATCGCCCGTTTGTAGAAGGCCAGCGGGCGCATCAGGGTCTCTCCGCCATGCCAGGTGAACAGCACCTGCGGCATGGTTTGCGAGTTGATACACTGTTCGATGAACTTCTCCAGAAGCTCTTCGTTCATCACGTGCTTGTGGTTTCCGGTATATAGTTTGGCTTTCTCCAGATAGTAGCAATAATCGCATGCAAGGTTGCACACGGCCCCTACGGGCTTCAGCATCACATAAAGAGGTTTGGCAAAGGGTGCGTAAGTGGACATGAATATTTTACTCTGTTTTTATTGATTACGATTGTGTAAAAATACGTAAACCAAATGAAAATTCCTTTCTTTCTATTCGGTTTATAAGGAATATTAATACCTTTGTCGCTGTAATACATAAATAGTTTCCTGCATGATTAGAATGAGTGTAAACCGTATTTTGTCTCTTTTGCTTTTGCTCGCGTTGTTTGCCTCTTGTACGCGTAAGTACAAGATTGAGGGGAATTCCTCGGTAACAAGCCTTGACGGGAAAATGTTATTTCTTAAAACTCTCCAAAACGGTCAGTGGGTAGCCATCGACTCGGCAGAAGTAATTCACGGTCTGTTTTCCATGAAAGGTCCGGTAGACTCGGTGATGATGGTGACACTGTATATGGATAGTGAAGGCATCATGCCGCTGGTCTTGGAAGACGGCAAAATTGAAGTCTCCATTTCAAATACGCAACTGACAGCGAAAGGTACGCTGCTCAATAACCAACTCTACGAGTTTATCGACAAGCGGAATAAGCTGGAAGTGCAGATTGAAGAACTGGACCGTCGCGAAGCGCGTATGGTGCTGGACGGTGCCAATCTGGAAGATATTCACGCCGAACTGACTAAAGAGGGAGAGGCGCTGGTGAAGGAAATGAACGACTATGTCAATAAGTTCATCACCGACAACTACGAAAATGCGCTCGGCCCCAGCGTCTTCATGATAATGTGCAGCACGTTGCCCTATCCCGTCATGACCCCGCAGATAGAAGATATCATGAGAACGGCTCCCCTGTCGTTCAAAGAGAATAAGATGGTGAAGGATTTCCTTTCTAAAGCGAAGGAGAACATGAAGTTGATAGAGGAGCATCAGCGTCTGGAGCAGAACGCTGTTCAACCATAAGAAATATCATCGTAGCATAAACGTTCACCGGAATAGATATTTGTTTACCCTACAATCAGGCCTTCGCATTGCCTCGTCTTTAATCTAATTTTTCTAGCATATTCCAGTCTATTACCGGTTCATGTTCAGTGGGATTACAGTGGAATTTAGTTCCCATTGGGACTGATTCATTGAAGAAACCTCCCATCCTCAGATAGAAACGGTTATCTTTTGTTTCTCCTCCCTGATAGTCCAGGCGGACTTGTGCACTGGCAGTTGCATCATGCGTGAAAGTAGCTTCTGTCAGACGCGTCCATTTACCTTCTTTACTGCGCGTCCATTGATTGCCGAAGAAGACTTTACGTGATAAATATCCTTGTTCCGGACTGAAGTTTTCCAGAAAACTATGAGGACCTCTATACCATGTATTTGTCATAGGGCGTAGGAAGCTTGCTATTAGTCTCCAGCTATTTTCATCTGTTGCATAGAAATAGGCTGTATATATGGTGTTACCTTTACCGTCCGGTTTTACATGCATCAGGAATTTATAGGTGTTTCCTGCTTTCCAGGGGTATACTAAGAAACTTTGTCCTCCTGATCCTTCATTTCCAAATTCTCCGATATGTACATCTTTGCCTTGGCGAAGTAGTTTTATTTTTTTTGATCTTCCGGGATACTTTTAGGGTCTTGAGTATCGAAAGGACTCCATACGGAAAAAAGAATGCGACGCTCGGTCGGAGAGTTATATTGCATTCCAAAATATCCTTCACCGAAACCGGCTGCCATGTAGTAGCTGTGCATTATTTCACCATCTGTGGGAACAGTTACTTCATTATAGAACCACTCGGTATCTCCTTCAGGAAGGGTATATCCCAGATGAACGGAAGGTCCGCGACGTCCCCAATAATCAGGGAAATCCTTCACGAAATTACTTTTGCCGGTTACATTGTCAGCTATCAGTTGTTGAACTTCACCGAATGTATTTCCTTGTTTGGAGATTCCTTGTAAATCGATGCGTATATAGCCTGGTTGTTTTATATTGATACTTCCTACAGGAACTTGCGTCAGAGCATCCGAATTGAGTTTGACTTTAAAGTTTTTCTTGCCATAGGATACCTTAATCTCAGAGTTTCCTTTGGCATAAAGTGACAAATCAGCTTTAGTTGGTTGTTGCACATAGAAGTAAACGCTGACAATGCTATTGGCATCTGTCCAGTGTGAAAGACTACGCTGAGTAATTCGGGCTCCTGTTCTTTGTTCTGTTGCATATCCATTGCCAGATACTCCGATTGTCAGCTTTTGAGGTTGTGCTGCTAAAAGGGTACTGCATAATAGAAATGCAAGTAATCCTAAAATTTTTTGTTTCATACTTATTCTTTATTGGGGGGGTTCATTTATTTCATGTTCATTCTATATTCTTCTAAAAGAGGAATGTAGAGTGTGCAAAGATAAATAGTTTTTTTGTTAAGGAGACAGAATTGTACACTTTTATTTTATTTAGTGTGATAAAGCGGATAAATGAATTAAAAATCATAGGTCAATCCGCTTCATCAGCGTCTAAAGAATAATTCATTCTTATATCGAACGTTCCGTTACCTCAGAGGGGAATGCCCGTTACCTCAGGGGGGGAACTTCATTTACCTCTCGTGGTAAATGCTTTTACACTACGAGGTAAAGGCCGTTACACTACGAGGTAAAGAGCGTTACACTACGAGGTAAACGCTTTTACATCCTGAGAAAAATTTCGGTAAATGCAAGGCTCTGATTAATAGGGTCGTGGAACAAATCATCACTAACCTAACGTGTAGTCCGTGTATCTATGCATTTGTGATACACCTTTAAAGATGTGTATAAAGAGTAGCTGCCATAAAGGAAGTAGATTCAGAGGACTAAAGTCTTGAATGACAGAATGATTGCTATATTTCGTATTGACAGAGGATACGTTTCAGCGGTCTTGGTCTTCGTTCTTCATCATCCCCTTATACTTTTCGGGCAGTGCGCTTTCTACGGCGGCATAGGCTTCGACCATCGTGGCTTTTATATTATCTATGCCTTGTCCTTTGGGCGGGATGGGGCCGTGAATGGTCAATATCATGCGATGGCGGTGTACCCATTTGCCGGTACGTGGCAGGATGTCGAAAGAGCCGTCGATGGTAACGGGAACTACTGCCAGTTGCAAATCGTCGGCCAACTGGAAAGCACCTTTCTTGAAGTATCCCATGTGTCCGGTGAAGGTACGCGCACCTTCCGGAAATACCACCAAAGATATACCGTCCTTCAGCGAGGCCTTTGCCTGCTTGATGGTCTGCAACACTTTCTTAGGGCCGGAACGGTCTACGAAGATATGCCCCGCACTCTCGCAAGCCTTGCCCACGAACGGCAACTTTCGCAAACTCTTCTTCATCATCCACTTGAAGTTTCTGCCCAGAAAACCGTAAATCAGGAATATATCGAACGAGCCTTGATGATTGGGCACGAACACATAGGAAGTATGTTTATGCAATTTCTCCCGTCCGCGCACTTTCACCGGAATAAGCAGGATGTAGCAGATGAGTTGCGACCAGATTTTGCCGGGATAGTATCCCCAGATGTGAGCACCGCCCAATAGCGAACCGACAATGGTGACCAATGCCGTGAGAATAGTCAATACTAATAAGATGGGTAGTGCAAAACAAATCTGGTAAATGTAATAGAGTATCTTCATAGGTGTTGGATTATATCGCTACAAAGATAGGCGTTTTTTATGTTTTGTCACTCATTCTCGCGTACTAATTTTATGACCGTAACCTCCGGCCATGCACCGAAGCGGAAAGGGAGTCCTACGTATCCGATGCCGACATTGACGTACAATGCCCGCTTTCCTTCGTAGTACATGCCTGCCCATTCGGGGTAGATGAGGGATGCCAATGAGTGCCCGAACACTTCCATTTGCATGGCGTGCGTATGTCCTGAAAGGGTCAGTTCGATGTCGGTATCCGGCAGCACTTCGCGTCGCCAGTGCGTGGGGTTGTGGCTGAGTAGAATGCGGAACATTCCTTCTGTCCCTTCGGCGGCGTGGGGCAGGTCGGCAAATTGTGAGAAAGGCGGTTCACCGTCATTCTCCACACCGATGAGGGCTATGCTGTCGCCCTTGTGGTGCAGGATGTCGTGCTCGTTGTTCAGCATCTTCCATCCTATTTTCTTCTGCTGCCTGATGAGGTACTCTAAGTTGGCAACTTCCTCCTGCCGGTTTTTCCAACGGTAGTAGGTGCCGTAGTCGTGGTTGCCGAGGATGGAATACACGCCGTCGGGCGCATGTAGTTGCGAGAGCATCGGCTCAAAATTGTCCAGTTCGTGGCTTTGCTGGTTCACAAGGTCGCCCGTAAAGACGATAAGGTCTGCCTTTTGCTCGTTAATCAGGTTGACCAGTCGTTGAATAGCTTTCGGATTGCCTTCCCAGCTGCCTGTGTGCAGGTCGGAGATTTGGAGGATGCGGTAACCGTCAAACCCTTCGGGGATATTGGCGGAGTGATACTCCACGTCCTTCACCTCAAAGCGGGTGATACCGGCAATTGCTCCGTAAAGGATGTTGGCAAAGCTGACGATGCCCACCGTCATGTCGAGAACGGTGAATGGAAGTCGGCGGACGATAAACGGAGAGCGGGGATTGCGGAAGGGCGTGCGAAAAATCACGGATGACAAGCAACGGGCGATGCCCCGCACCAGGATGCCGAGCATCGAGCAGAGCATGAACAGAGTCTTGGGTACGGTAAACAGCATAATGGCTACTGCCAGCCGTCCGATGCCTTGTGTGTGATGAGAGAGAGAATTTTCTCCCGTCATGTAAATATAGTAGATGTATAAGCCTACCAGCACAGCGGTGGGAAGCCAATACATTCCGCGCCAAATGATATTTTGCGTTCTTTTTACGATGTACACCAGGTAGATGTACACATCCGGAAGGAGCAGGAAAAGGGTTAGGATAAGTGTTATTCGGTGCATATATCTTCTAATTCTTCTATGTTCTTTTTAATACTATCGAGATGCCTGTATATCAGCTTCTTGTACAGCAGATAAATGATGAGTGCGTCAAATATCAGGAAAACCGTTGTCAAGACGACTTGCGTGAGGGCAGGCGCCTGATGATAGCCCATCACCCAATAGTTGAGCAGGTTGAACAGGATGACCCATACGGAAATGGCGATAACTTCATTGCGTGTCCATCGACGGAACGTGTTCATCCGTCGGCTCACTTGTGCCACCGGCATTTCATCTATCAGTGTTTCTTTGTTCCAGCGGTAAGTTTTCCAGTCCCACCACATCCCTGCTATGATGCTGATGCCGATGAAAACAAGGAAAGCAGCTATTTTGTTCCAGATATGAGGCTCAATTGCGAAGGAAGGCAATACCAACAGCCATGTCAGGACAATGACAATCAGTCCCACCGCACCGATGCCGATGGAGAAACGCTGCAGGCCGGAGATACGTCTTAGGCTCTTGTCGGCGTTCGCCTTATGGCTTGCTATCAGTTCTTTTATCTGTCCTTCATCGGCAATCGGTTCCTTTTGTAACTGTGCGTCCAGGACATTCCATAATTTCTTCAATTCATCCAGTTCCATATCTTATTTCTCTTTATTCATTTTTCTTAGTTTGTCTTTGATGCGGCTGAGCTTGGTAGCTACGTTAGTCACGGTCAGTCCGGTAATCTCGGCAATTTCTTCGTAGCTTTTCTCTTCCAGATAGAGCAGAACAATGGATTTCTCCAACTGTCCCAACCGGTTTATCATCCGGTAGAGTTGCTGCAACATGGCTTGAGTTTCGTCATCTTCTTCGCTGCGTTCGGCTTCTTGCGTGAGGCTTACGATTTCGGGGATATTCTTCTCTTTTCGCAGGAAGCTGATGCAGGTGTTCAGGGCGATGCGGTAAATCCATGTCGAGATTTTGCATTCTTGCCTGAACTTGGGAAATGCTTTCCAGATGTTGAGCACCACTTCCTGATACAGGTCGTTGAGGGTAGCATTGGGCGTGGTGTATAAGTATCACACCTTGTAAATGACTCGCTCGTACTCCCGTATCACGGACATGAACTCTTGTTCTACATTCTCCATTATTTTGCTTCTCGAATCGCTTTTGCCTTGTTAGTCGCCGGCAGAGGCTGAAAATCACACTTCCCAAAGACAAAAACGAAATTATTAATCGTAGGTTGGCACTTGCTTATCGCAGGTTGGCCGCAAGAAACTTGCGCATCTCCTGAACTGGCTTTCCCCGTCGTCGGGCATAGTCTTCCAGTTGGTCCTCGCCAATCTTGCCGACGGCGAAGTAGCGTGCCTGGGGATGGGCGAGCATGATGCCGCAGACGGAGGCGTGCGGGTGCATCGCTCCGTTCTCCGTCAGGGTGATGCCGATTTGCTTCATGTCGAGCAACTCGTCCAGTATGAAGTTGACGGACTGGTCGGGCAGGGAGGGATAGCCTACTGCCGGACGGATGTCCTGATACTTTTCTACTAATAAGTCGGGGATGGAAAGAGACTCGTCCGGTGCATATCCCCAAGCAACCTTGCGCACGTATTTGTGCATCTTCTCGGTGGCGGCTTCGGCCAGGCGGTCGGTCAGGGTTTGCACAAGCAGGTGCTTATAGGGGTCGTCTTTGTAATATCCTTCGGCTCCCTCGCTGATGGAAGAGGCGAAAAGTCCCACTGTATCGGCTATTCCGGAAGAGAGAGGACGCACGAAATCGCTCAGGCAAAGGAAAGGGCTGCCGTCGGGATGGGACGTTTGTTGGCGGAGCAGAGGAAACACCGTGTCTTCAATGACGAGGTTGTCCCCATTGGCATTGGCCCGGCAAAGCCTGTAGATACATTGAATGGTAATGTCTTCGTCCAATTGGTTGAGCACCCGGTTGGCTTCCTTGAACAACTGCATCGCCTCTGCGGCTTTGACACGCTCTTCTTCGGGAAAAGTCGTGAGCCACACGGCACGGCAGGAGTCGCAACCGTGAATGTCGGCTATAGCTGCAAATCTGGGTTGGAAGCCCCAGGCGTGGAAGAAGTAAATCCAGTTGATATACGAACTTACTTCGTGGACTCTATAATTGACAATCGGCAAGGGTTAATCGGAAATTAGCGTTAGTAATCAAATCTCAGTTCTTCACCGCGATACGTATCGTCTACCACATCGTCGCTGCAGATGAGGTGTCCGTTGGCAAAGGTCTTTTCCACTTTCCAGTTGAACGTGTGTCCTTCGAAAGGACTCCAACCGCATTTGCTCAGGATTTTGTCGGTAGTTACTTCCCAGGGAGTGTCGGGGCGTACCAGCACCAGGTCGGCATGATAGCCTTCGCGAATGTAGCCGCGTTCGCAAATGCCGTAGATTTGGGCAGGTGCGTGGCACATCTTCTGGACGATGGTTTCCATCGAGAATAATTCTTTGTCCACCAGTTCCAACATGCTGACGAGGGAGAACTGTATCATAGGCATGCCGGACATGGCTTTCAGTGCACCGCCTTGCTTTTCGCTCAGCAGATGGGGAGCGTGGTCGGTGGCAATTACGTCAATCTGTCCGGTATTGATGGCGGAACGCAGGGCGCTCTGTTCGTAATTCCGTTTGATGGAAGGGTTGCACTTAATCCGTGCGCCCAGCCTTTTGTAGTCGGCAGTGGTGAAAAACAGATGCCCGATGCAAGCTTCGGCCGTGATGAGTTTATCCGATAGCGGAGCGTCGCTGAATAACTCCAGTTCTCTGGCTGTAGACACATGCAGGATGTGCAACCTTGCACTGGCCAGCCTTGCCAGGCGAATGGCAAGATGCGTGGAGGTGTAGCAAGCATCTACAGAACGGATATTGGAGTGCTCGCGGACGGGAATTTCTTCTCTGTCCTTGTATCTGGCTTTGTATTTCTCGATATTCTTCAGGATGGTTTCCTGGTTTTCGCAGTGTGCGGCAATCAGCATATCCGTACCGTTGAAGATTTTCAGCAGACTGTTCATCTTGTCTGCCAGCATATCACCGGTGCTGGAACCCATGAATAGCTTGATGCCGCATACGCGGTGCTTGTCCAGCTTGTCGAACTCCGTATCATTGTTGTTGGTAGCACCGAAATAGCAGGAGTGGTTGACGATACACTTCTCGTTCAGTAAGTCGGACTTGGCGTTCAGCGCATCCAGTGTGGTGGTGAGTGGGTTGGTATTCGGCATATCCATGATGGAGGTGACACCACCTGCGGCAGCGGCACGGCTTTCGGTGAGGATGTCCGCCTTATGCGTCAGTCCCGGGTCGCGGAAATGAACATGGTCGTCGATGATGCCGGGCAGCAGATAACATCCGGTGGCGTCAATTACTTCGTCACATGGAACCAGAAGCGGCTTTAAATAAGTCAGCACTTCGGCAATGCGTCCGTTTTCTATCACTACGGAGCCTCTGACGGATTCTCCTTCGTTGACAATCATTGCATTGTGTATCAGCGTTCTTTTCATAACCTTGTCATTAGTAATTTGTAATTAGTAATTAATATCAGCCATTGATTTGCGGGAATTTGTGGAACCAACTGTTCCACTTCAACCGTATCACTCCGAACACGGCTTCTCCGAAAATGCTGCTGTTCATCTTGGAAGTACCCAGTTCGCGGTTGATAAAGATTACCGGCACTTCCTTCGCATTGCACCCGCACTTGTAGGCGGTAAACTTCATCTCAATCTGGAAGGCATATCCCTTGAAGCGGATACCGTCGAGGTTGATGGTTTCCAGTACCCGACGACGATAGCATACAAATCCGGCTGTCATGTCGTGGATGGGCAGGCCCGTGATGAACCGTACATATTTGGAGGCGAAGTAAGACATCAGTACGCGCCCCATAGGCCAGTTCACTACGTTTATGCCACTGACGTAGCGCGAGCCGATGGCTACATCGGCACCTTCGGACGAGCAAGCCTTGAGAAGGCGGGGCAGGTCTTTGGGGTTGTGGCTGAAGTCGGCATCCATTTCGAAGATGTACTCATACGTGCGCTGCAAGGCCCATTTGAAACCGGCGATATAGGCTGTGCCCAGTCCCAGTTTTCCTTTGCGTTCCACCATGAACAGGCGTTCGGGAAATTCTTGTTGAAGGGTTTTCACGATGCCGGCTGTTCCGTCCGGCGAACCGTCTTCTATGACAAGTGTATGAAAGTCGTGCTCCAGGGCAAAAACGGCACGGATAATATTTTCAATATTTTCCCGTTCATTGTAGGTGGGGATAATGACAATACTGTCTGATGTCTGCATCTTCATCGAAATATATATGAGGGCTTGTTATTGGGAACAAATGTAATGCTTTTCTGCCATTTACGGATAAAACTAAGGATTATTTAGTACTTTTGCGGCTGAATTTCACTACATCAGCAATGACTATTACCGAACTGCAACAGCTATATGCCACCCATCCTAATGTAGAAGCCGTGGGGCGGCTGCTTAAAGATAATTCAGTCCGACACCTGTACTGTAGCGGGCTATGTGCCTCTGCCGCATCACTACTCTCGTCCGTATTGGTGCAGCGGGAGGAATGTTCGTTTGTTTTTATTCTGGGCGATTTGGAAGAAGCCGGATATTTTTATCACGACCTCACTCAGGTGTTGGGTGCGGAACGGGTGTTGTTTTTTCCCTCTTCTTTCCGCCGTGCCATCAAGTACGGGCAGAAGGATACAGCCAATGAAATTCTCCGCACGGAGGTGTTGAGCCGTTTGCAGAAGGGCGAGACAGGACTTTGCGTGGTAACCTATCCGGACGCATTGGCAGAGAAAGTCGTATCCCGCAAGGACTTGGAAGATAAGACGCTAAAGCTTCATGTGGGTGAGAAGGTGGACATGAACTTCATCACGGAAGTGCTGCGCAGCTACGGTTTTGAGTATGTGGATTACGTGTACGAGCCGGGACAATACGCCCTGCGTGGCAGTATTGTCGACGTCTTCTCCTTTTCTTCCGAATTTCCTTTCCGCATCGACTTCTTTGGCGACGAAGTGGATAGTATTCGTACTTTTGAGGTGGAGACACAGTTGTCTAAGGAAAAGAAAGAAAGTATCGTGATTGTTCCCGACCTCAGCCGGAGCCTGGGGCAGGGAGGCAGTGGGGGAATGGTTTCATTTCTCGACTTTCTGCAACCGGACACGGTCTTGGCTATGCGCGATTTCCTCTGGCTGCGCGAACGCATCCAGACCGTACACGACGAGGCGCTCACTCCCCAGGCCATTGCTGCCCGCGAAGCGGAAGAAAGCGGCTGTATCACTCTGGACGGGAAGTTGATAGACGGCGGAGAGTTTACCTTGCGTGCGCTCGACTACCGCCGGATGGAGTTCGGAACGAAACCTACGGGGACGCCGGATGCTACACTCTCATTCGATACCTTTGCGCAGCCCATCTTTCATAAAAACTTTGATCTCGTAGCGGAGAGTTTTCAGGAATATCTGGCTAAAGGTTATACCTTATATATATGTAGTGATAGTTTAAAGCAGACCGACCGTATCCGCGCCATCTTTGAGGGTAGGGGAGACGAAATTGCTTTCACGGCAGTGGAGCGCACCTTGCACGAAGGATTTGCCGATAACACGCTGCGCCTTTGCATCTTCACCGACCATCAATTGTTCGACCGTTTCCATAAATACAATCTTAAAAGCGACAAGGCACGCAGTGGCAAGGTGGCGTTAAGCTTGAAAGAGTTGAACCAGTTTACTCCCGGAGACTACGTGGTGCATACCGACCATGGTGTGGGACGCTTCACCGGCTTGGTGCGCATACCCAACGGAGACACGACGCAGGAAGTGATGAGGCTGGTCTATCAGAATGAGGATGTAGTGTTTGTCTCCATTCACTCCTTGCACAAAGTATCCAAGTATAAAGGTAAGGACGGCGAAGCGCCCCGCCTGAATAAGTTGGGAACCGGTGCGTGGGAGAAGCTGAAAGACCGCACGAAAACAAAAATCAAGGATATAGCCCGCGACTTGATACGTCTCTATTCGCAGCGTCGCGAAGAGAAAGGCTTCCAATACAGTCCGGACAGTTTTCTGCAACGGGAGTTGGAGGCTTCCTTCATCTACGAGGATACCCCCGACCAGAGCAAAGCGACTGCCGATGTAAAAGCGGATATGGAGAGTGCCCGCCCGATGGATCGTCTGGTTTGTGGAGACGTGGGTTTCGGTAAGACGGAAGTTGCCGTGCGTGCTGCCTTCAAGGCGGTGGCCGACAATAAGCAAGTAGCTGTCCTCGTGCCCACTACCGTACTTGCCTATCAGCATTTTCAGACGTTTAAGGAACGCCTGAAAGGGTTGCCCTGCCGGGTGGAGTATTTGAGCCGTGTCCGTAGTGCCTCACAGACAAAGGCGGTGATAAAAGGACTGGCCGATGGTGAGGTGAACATCCTCATCGGTACGCACCGCATCTTGGGTAAGGATGTGAAGTTCAAAGATTTAGGGTTGTTGATTATTGACGAAGAACAGAAATTCGGTGTCTCTGTGAAAGAGAAACTCCGCCAATTGAAGGTCAATGTCGACACTCTGACGATGACCGCTACACCTATCCCCCGCACCTTGCAGTTCTCTTTGATGGGCGCCCGCGACCTGAGTGTCATTCAGACGCCCCCGCCCAACCGTTATCCAATCCAGACGGAAGTGCATACCTTCAACGAAGATATTATTACCGATGCCATCAACTTCGAAATGAGTCGCAACGGACAAGTGTTCTTCGTGAATAACCGCATTTCCAACCTTGCGGAACTCAAAGCAATGATAGAGCGCCGCATACCCGACTGCCGCGTAGCCATCGGTCACGGTCAGATGGAGCCTGCCGAGTTGGAAAAGATTATCCTCGATTTCATCAACTACGACTACGATGTGTTGCTTGCCACTACCATCATCGAGAGTGGCATCGATATTCCGAACGCCAATACCATCATTATCAACCAGGCGCAGAACTTCGGACTGAGTGACCTGCACCAGATGCGCGGACGCGTGGGGCGCAGCAATAAGAAAGCCTTCTGCTACCTGTTGGCGCCGCCTCTCTCTTCCCTGACGCCCGAGGCGAAACGTCGCTTGCAGGCTATCGAGAACTTCTCCGACCTGGGCAGCAGCATCCATATAGCTATGCAAGACCTCGATATTCGTGGCGCTGGCAACATGCTGGGAGCCGAGCAAAGCGGTTTCATTGCCGACCTCGGTTATGAAACTTATCAGAAGATATTGTCCGAAGCCGTGCACGAGTTGAAGACAGATGAATTTGCCGAACTCTATGCCGAAGAACTGAAAGCGGACGGAGGTGTCATCAGCGGTGAACAGTTTGTAGACGAATGTCAGGTGGAGAGCGACCTCGAACTTCTGTTGCCTGCCAACTATGTCACCGGCAGCAGCGAACGCATGTTACTCTATCGCGAGTTGGATACCCTGACGCTGGATAAGGATGTAGCTGCCTTCCGTGCCCGCCTCGAAGACCGCTTCGGACCCGTTCCGCCCGAAACCGAAGAATTGCTTCGCATCGTTCCCTTGCGTCGCCTTGCTGCCCGCCTCGGTGCAGAGAAGGTGTACCTGAAAGGCGGACGAATGACTCTCTTCTTTGTCTCCAATCCGGATAGTCCTTATTACCAAAGCCAGGCGTTTGGCAAAGTCATTGCTTATATGATGAACTATACCCGTCGCTGCGACCTGCGCGAGCAGAACGGTCGTCGCTCCATGTTGGTGAAGGATGTGACGACGGTAGAAGAAGCGGTTTATGCGTTGCAAGAGATGGTGGCGATGCAGGTGGAGGAATGACTTTATAGATGATGTAGTACTTCTTTTATCGCCCGAACTGCACCGCAAATCCCAGATTAAAGAAAGTGATGTTGTTCTTGAACCAATTATGGTTCACTCCGTCATCATACCCGTCGGTATTATACAAACGTGCATCCGGATTGGCAAACCAGTCTGCTGTCAGCATATCCATCCGTAGTATGCCCGAGAATTGCCTGGCGATACGAAATTCATAACCTGTGCCGAACGATATGCCGCAATAGCCTCTTTGAAAAAGGTGTCCGCTCCGTTCGCCCCGTTTGTACGTTCGCTCCTGATAATCCATATATCCGATGCCGAATGATAGGAAAGCTCCCTGATTTCCGTTGCTCCATAGATGGCGGAAAGTGATGTTGGGACGTATATAGTGCAGATGAATTTTGTCCGGCAGGCGAGCTATCCGTAGATAATCGTACTGTACTCCCAAGGCGAATTGCGGTAAGAAATAATAACGCCCTTCCAGCATTATATCGTATCCTGCCCGGTCACCGTTCTTGCTGAAGAAGTCGTTGCGGTTTCCCTCTACATGCGGCAGCGACACGCCTCCGCCTAGTATAATACTGTAATTCTGAGGCAAACCTTCGTCTTGCGCCTGCACATTTATTCCGCTCCAGCCGAGGAGGAAGAGGCATAAAATTGTGAATTGTTTCATTCCAACTACTATTCTAAGTTTAATTTGCGCTTCTATCGTTTTCCGTATAATTTGTCAATTAGGGCTTGTCGTCCTATCCGTCGCAGTTCATTGATGATATTCCTTCGCTCCTCCGGCTTGTACCAGAAGAAGAACTGGCGCTGTGCCAACTTCTCGCGCGGTGTTTTGGCGCTGAACACCGGTTCCAGCGTATAAGGGTGAAAGCCGGTGTACCAGGCTTCGGTGGCTACGGTCATCGGGGTGGGAGTGAAGTCTTGCACCTGCTCCAGATGGAAGTCCATCTGCTTGGTGATGACGGCAAGTTCCGCCATGTCCTCCTCCTTGCAGCCGGGGTGGCTGCTGATGAAGTAGGGGATGAGTTGCTGGCGCAGTCCCTCCTCACGGTTTATCCGGTCGAATATCTTCTTGAACTCACCGAACTGGCGGAACGGTGGTTTGCGCATCACGCTGAGCACCCGGTCGGATGTATGTTCCGGTGCTACTTTCAGTCGGCCGCTGACATGATTGGCAATCACTTCACGTGCATATTCGGCAGTGCTCCGGTTGGTTGCCGGGTCTTTGCTCTGGTGCAGCAGCAGGTCGTAGCGGATGCCGCTGCCGATGAAAGACTTCTTGATGCCGGGCAGCGCATCTACCGTATGATAAATATCAAGTAGCGGACGATGGTCTGTATTTAGGTTGGGGCATACCTTGGGATGGATGCACGACGGACGCTTGCACTTCTTGCAAACCGCCTCGTCGCGGCCTTTCATCCGGTACATATTGGCAGAAGGCCCGCCCAAATCGCTCAGATACCCTTTGAAGTCGGGTAATTCCATCAGCGCCTTCACCTCTTTCAAGATGCTTGCCTTGCTGCGGCTGACGATGAACTTGCCCTGATGTGCCGAGATGGTGCAAAATGCGCAACCGCCGAAACAGCCTCGGTGAATATTGACCGAGAACTTAATCATGTCGTAGGCAGGGATGCGCTTGCCCTTATATTTGGGATGCGGCAGGCGTGTATAGGGTAAGTCGAAAGAATGATCGAGTTCCGCTTCCGTCAGCGGCGGATAGGGAGGATTGACAACAACGGTTTGTTTGCCTACCGTTTGCAAGATGCGCGAAGCTTCGTATTTGTTACTTTCTTCCTCGATATGGCGGAAATTGGCAGCTTCTTTCTTCTTGTCTTTCAGGCATTCTTCGTGGGAGAACAGCGTGATGTCGCCCTCTTGCGCCGGCACTTCCTTGGAAAGATACACCATCTGCGGAATATCGGATATGAGTTGCTTGAAGTCTTCGCTTCCGTGCTTCAGCTTTTCCGCCAATTCCACAATCGGCTTTTCTCCCATGCCGTATATCAGTGCATCGGCACCGCTGTCCACCAGGATACTCGGACGTACACGGTCCTGCCAGTAGTCGTAATGCGTCAGTCGGCGCATGCTTGCCTCGATGCCGCCCAGCACAACGGGGACATCGGGATATATCTTTTTCAGGATTTGCGTATAAACGATGGAGGGATATTCGGGACGCATATCCGGACGGGCATCCAGCGTATAAGCATCGTCACTGCGCAGACGCTTGTTGGCAGTGTATTTATTTACCATGCTGTCCATGCATCCGGCACTGATGCCGAAGAACAGACGGGGGCGTCCCAGTTTCTTGAAGTCGCGCAAGTCATCGCGCCAGTTGGGTTGCGGAACGATGGCAACGCGCAGCCCCTCTGCTTCGAGGATGCGCCCGATGACAGCGGCTCCAAAGGAAGGATGGTCCACATAAGCATCACCGCTGAACAAGATAACGTCCAGCTCGTCCCACCCACGAAGTTCCACTTCTTTCTTGGTCGTAGGCAACCAATCGGTCAGTCGATATTCTTTCATGGTGTAAATAGTGATTAGTGTTTAGTGTTTAGTGATTAGCGTTTGGTGATTAGCGATTACTAATCACCAAACGCTAATCACTAATCACTAAAAATTGCACTGTCATCTGCTCTCCGTCGTAAATCTCGCGGAAGCCTATTTGCTGCTCGGCAAGATATTCCTTCAGGTCGCTGAAGGCGGCGGCATCGTCCATGATGATTTCCAGCTTCTCGCCCTGCCCGGCTTTGCACATGGCTTTTATGGCAGGGATGAGAGGGCTGTAGAGCTTCTGTCCGCAGGTATTGATGGTTTTCATTCTTCCGGGGTTTCTTGCTGCGAAAGCCATTGCAGGTAGAGCTTGATGAGCTGCTGCAAACCAAAGGCTTTCATATTGTTATGATAGATAACGTCGATGCAGAGGTCGAGCAAGTCTTTGCTGTCCTCCTCTTGTACGGCGATGAGGGAACGGATGTTCAGTCTCAGTTTCTCCAGGATATCTTCGTCCACGATGCCGTTGCTGTCGATGAGGTGGCGGAAGAGTCCGTACTTCTCGATGGTGGCAAGGTTTTCTTCTGATACTTCAAGACTGCGGGTTCCACTGGGATTTGCTTGTATAGTGTACATGATGTTTTTGTTTTAAAGATTAATATTTCATTTTCTATACGAGCAAAGATAAGATATTCACCACAGATTACACAGATTTCCCCGGATTATTTCGTTCCGGTGAAAATATTTTTCGGAAGGAGTGAAAGAAAAATGTCCCGTAATCAGTATTTCTACCAATTACGGGACATATAACTAAGGTATCCAATTCTTTTATAACGGGATGTACTCCACGAATGCTTCCATAGCTTCGTAAGATGCCAAGCCGAGGCTGTCATACAATGCGGCAGTACCACGGTTGCGGTCTTCGCTACGTTGCCAGAAGAGGCGTTCGTCATTGCCAAGGAACGGAGCACTTTCCATCTGAGACTGGTGCTTCAGGATGGAGTTACGTTTGGCACGAAGTTCTTCCGGACTGATAGGTACGGCCATTTCGATGTTCTCGATTTCCCATTCTGCCCACGCACCGCGATACATCCAGATGCGGCAGTCCTTCAACCATTTGGCACCTTCTTCCTTCTCCAGGTCGACGGCGGCAAATACGGCATCCGTACAAACACGGTGTGTTCCGTGCGGGTCGGCCAGGTCACTGGCAACAAAGATTTGATGAGGCTTTATATCACGCAGCAGGTTGCGCACGATTTCCACATCGGCTTCGCTGATAGGGTTCTTCTGTATGCGGCCCGTTTCGTAGAACGGCAGGTCGAGGAAGTGTACATGATACAGCGGGATGTTGTTGTATGTACAAGCTGTGCGTGCCTCGCCCCGACGAATTAAGCCCTTGATGGTAAGGATGTCGCGGGTATCCATGTCACCGTCCTTCTTCTCCTTCAGGTACTTGCGGATTTCGGCATACTTGTCGCTGATTACCTTATCTTCGCTGTTGTTGAAGATTTGGTTGAAGCCGTTGATGAAGTGCATGAAGCGGGTTACTTCCTCGTCGCCTACGGCAATGTTACCGGAAGTTTCGTAAGCCACGTGCACATCGTGCTTCTGCTCCACCAGGCGGCGGATGGTGCCACCCATAGAGATAACGTCGTCATCGGGGTGCGGAGAAAATACAACGACACGCTTCGGATACGGTTTTGTACGCTCGGGACGATACGTATCGTCTGCATTCGGCTTGCCGCCCGGCCAACCGGTGATGGTGTGCTGCAGGTCGTTGAAAATCTTGATGTTCACATTGTAGGCTGAACCATACAAAGCAAGCAACTCGCTCAGTCCGTTCTCGTTGTAATCCTTATTGGTCAGTTTCAAAATCGGTTTACCAGTAAGTTGGCATAACCAAACGATGGCGCTGCGGATTAGCTTGTCGTTCCATTCGCAGGAAGTCACCAACCACGGACGTTGGATGCGTGTCAGGTTGGCGGCAGCCGAGAGGTCGATGGCGATGTGGGCGTTGTTGTGCGTTTGCAGGTAGGATGCAGGAATTGTGTCGGTCACGGCACCTTCCACACACTCTTTCACCTTCTGGGCTTTTTCCTCACCCCAGGCCAGCAGATATATCTTCTTGGCGGAAAGGATGGTGGCTACACCCATTGTGATGGAACTGATAGGCGTGTTGTCGATGCTGCCGAAAATCTTGGAAGCCTCGTTGCGAGAGTCATTGTCCAGCAAAATCAGGCGGGTGGTGGAGTTCAGACGGGAACCCGGTTCGTTGAAACCGATGTTACCCACACGTCCGATGCCCAACAGGGCGATGTCCAAGCCACCGAAGCTCTCGATGCGTTGCTCGTACAAGCGGCAGTATTCGAAAATAGTATCTTTGGCTATCGTACCGTTCGGGCTGAATACATTCTGCATGTCTATGTCCACATGGTCCAGCAGCATTTCCTTCAAGGCATTGAGGTTGCTGTTGATAGCTTCCGGTGCCAGAGGATAATATTCGTAGAGGTTGAATACCACAATGTTGCGGAAACTCAATCCCTCCTCTTTGTGCATACGTACGAGGTTGGCATATACATTGCGCGGTGAGTTGCCGCCTGCCAAGGCCAACACGCAGAAACGTCCGGCCTTCTGCTTGTCGCGGATGGCCTGTGCGATGTCGAGAGCGATTTGACTGGCTCCATCTTCGGGAGACTCATAAATATCTGTCGGAATTTTTTCGAGACGTGTCAGTACCGACCGTTCGAAAGCGTTCTCAGGTCTGTAGTACCTGGGGGATACTCTGTTGAGAGTAATTTGAGAACTAAGATTGGTTTTCATACATTCTTGATTATTAATAAATGATTAAAGAGTCTTATCTTTTTAAACTAAACAAAAATACGAAAACAAAGTTCATACCCGTGATGTTGGGATGAATTTTAGGATAAAGTATCAGTTTCTTGTATTAATTTACCCATAGCCCATACAGCTCTTATCTTCAATTCCTCGTCCATCACGATGATGTCGGCGTCTTTTCCTTTCTGGAGAGAGCCTTTGCGATCGTACACCCCCATGATGCGTGCCGGTGTTTCGGACACCATGCGTGCGGCGTCTGCCAGAGGGATGTCGGCCTTCTGCACCATGGTACGTATCAGGCGGTCCATCGTGGCCACGCTACCTGCCAATGCGGAGTGGTCGGCGAGTTTGCAGACACCGTCTTCGATAATGACGCGGGGGTCGAATGCTTCCTTGCTGTCGCTGGCGGCACATGCCAGGGCATCGGTGATGGCGCACATCCGTTCCACCTCTTTTATCTTGTAGACCAGGCGCAGGATGGTGGGCGGCACGTGGATGCCGTCGGCTACCACTTCCACCGTCATGTCGTCCAGCAGGTAGATGCTCTCTGCCGTTCCTTCATACTTGTACTCGCGACGTTTATGGAAGCCGGGCATGGCGTTGTAGAAGTGAGTGGCATGGGTGTATCCGGCCTCATAGGCGGTGCGTATGTCTTCAAACTCGGCTTGGGTATGCGCCACGGAGGCGAGAATACCTTTTCCGGCGATGTACTTGCCAAACTGCATGGCTCCGGGCAGTTCGGGAGCAGCATCCCAACGCTTGATGCAATTCCAGTGCTCTACGATTGGGATATATTCGTTCGGGTCGGGGTTCTTGATGTTCTCGGGCATCTGTCCGCCTGCCATTGCCATGTTCAGGTAGTGACCTTCGAGGTGCAGGCCCAGTATTGGACTGTCTTTCTCCGCCATCAGTTTGGTGCAAGTTTCGGCTGCTTGCTCTATCATGGGCGCGGTGGAGGAGGACAGGGTGGGGAATATACTGGTCGTTCCGTATTTCATATGCGTCTTGACGGCTGCACGGAAGGCGTCTTCGGTGCATTCCATAAAGTCGCGTCCGCCACCGCCATGGGCATGTATCTCTACACCACCGGGCAATACGTACATACCTTTTACGTCAATCAGTTGCGCACCGATGACGGCGAGGTCGCAATTGGTTACTTCCAGAATTTTACCGTCTCGGATGAGAACGGAACCGTCCGTCAACCAGCCTTGCGGGGTTAAAATACGGGCGTTGATAAGTTGAGTCAACATAGGATTTAGGGGTTAGCTGTTAATAAATTAATCATAATGTCATTTGACATCATTTCAGAAGATAAAAATAACTACTTTTTAGGGAACAAGCACTCCTTATATTTAGGTATTTTCATTAAATACTCTAAAATTTAGTGTTTGGGGTTTAAAAGGGTGCGTCAAAACAGACCTAATTGTTTCTTTTAGGCGCGGATTACGCGGATTTCACGGAGCTGAGTTATTTAAATCCGCGCTGA
>JAJQAY010000117.1 GCA_021203515.1 Bacteroides sp.
AGAATGTACTCACCAATAAATAGACCGTATTTTTGTCAATCAATATTTCTGATTTATGAATATCTTAATTGTGAGCACCAACAGCCAGACGTAATGAACTAATCCAGTATCCTTAAATAGAGTTTGTAAATAGATTTTAATAAAACGGTCGTAATTAGAACTTGTAAAACAACAGCATGTTACCTAAAAGGAATTATAATCCTTGCATTATAATAAGATTATAATTATCTTTGCGTAAAAGCTTATAATATGGTGAAGATTAATCCTTTTGTAACTAATGGATATGTATCGGCTAAATACTTTTGCGATCGTATATCCGAAGCTGAAATGTTAACGCGCTATATTACGAATGGAAATAATGTAGCGCTAATCTCTCCTCGTCGTTTGGGCAAGACCGGCTTGATAGAACATTGTTTTCTGCAAAAACAAATAAAGAATGAATACTATACATTTTTAATAGATATATATGCTACTAAAAATTTACAAGAATTTGTTTTTGAATTTGGGAAAGGAATTTTAAATAGTTTGAAGCCGCGCGGCAAGAAGACATGGGGGCTTTTTCTAAGTTGTTTGTCTTCACTTCGAGCTAGCATCTCTTTTGATTTTTCAGGAAGTCCCAGTTGGAATTTAGAGATGGGAGACATAAAAACTCCAACTATAACTTTAGATGAAATCTTTCGCTATTTGGAACAAGCAGATAAGCCTTGTCTAGTATCCATTGATGAGTTTCAAGTGATAGCCAAATACCCTGAAAATAATGTCGAGGCTATATTACGGACTCACATTCAGCACTGTACTAATGTAAAGTTTATCTATGCAGGTTCACAGCGTCATATGATGGGAGAAATATTCACGAATCCTGCTCGCCCTTTTTATCAAAGCACGGCGATTATGGATTTGCGTCCCATCGATATACATGTCTATACACAGTTTATCAAAAAACATTTTGAGGAAAACGGAAAAGAAATTACAGAAGAAACAATTCACCAAATATACCGCCGTTTTGAAGGTGTAACATGGTATATTCAGTTCGTGGCTAATTTGCTCTATACAATGACTGCACCAGGTGAGATTTGTACTATAGATAAAGTGAATATTGCGATTGATAACATTTTGGCGCAATTAGGTTTCACATATTCCTCGTTGCTGTTCCAGCTTCCTCCCAAGCAGAAAGAAGTTCTGATGGCTATATGCAAGGAGGGGAAAGCTAAGGAAATAACCTCTTCCAAATTCTTAAAGACATATAAGTTGACTGCAAGTTCGGTACAAGGAGCTATAAAAGGATTATTGGATAAAGATTTTGTAACTTGTGAATTAGGAGAATATAGTATATATGATAAGTTCTTTGAGAGTTGGCTAAAAAATATGATAGGATAAGATTCTCATTCTTCTATCAATTTTAAACTTCAACATCATATTATATCGTGTACAATTTTTATCAATCTATCAATTGCTTATCAGATGATGTAGGAATGCTGGTTACATTTCAAGGCACTTTAGATAAGACATAATCTTTAGTCATATAACTAGAGCTACCTTTTAAATAAAAAAAGAGATGTGCCGTTACCGCGGCACATCTCCATACTCTTAATTTTTATAGGAATTAATATCTTAATCGGCTAGATTAGGATTATTAGTAATTTCTCTTTCCGGAATATTGAATGTTAAACGTTTGTCATCATAACTATAAGTTCTACCTGGAAGCATCGCATCTTCCTCACAACGAGTGATGGACTTTTGGAAGCGTTTCATTGTCATTAAACCACAACCTTCACCCCACATTTCAAGACGCCAGTTATAATAAATCATATCCAACAAATCCATCTGATCCATTGAAGCAACTTTTTCAGCAGCAATCTCATCACGTTCGTCCAGTAAAGCTTTCAAAGAAACTCTAGCAGCAGGTAGTTTATTGTCACGTACATTAGCTTCTGCATTTATAAGATACATTTCAGCAACACGCATATAAACTTCATCGTTATACCATTCACGGTTACCCTTAATACGCTTAGAATCATAAAACTTCCACCAATTGGTCAATTCATACTGTTCCCCTTTGGGACTGTATTCAGTAAACCACTTCTTGCGTGCATCAGATTCTGGTATTGAATTGTACAGTTCTGTATCCACTAATTTTTCTCCACCTGCAAAAGCATAACTATAAGTAAATAAATCCATGTGTCCCCAGAAAGTAGGAAGCGCAGGAGAGTTGCTTGTTGTCAAATGAATCCCCCACATCCATCCGGAAATGCCGATTGAAGCAAATCCTGATTTAATAATTTCTGTATTGTTCATTAAAGTATATTCATGAGAATCAATAACCTCTTGGGACAATTTAGCCGCATTCTTATAATCTCCCATAGTTAAATAGACATATGCCAGCATACCTTTTGCTACGTTCTGATTGATTTGGTCTTTAGCACCGGAAGGACGCTCAAAACCCTCTAATAAAGGGATAGCATCTGTCAAGTCTTTAACAATCAAAGCATATACATCTTCTACTGATGATTTTTTTACAGCTTCTGATGTCAACTGAGTGCGATAAATGGGTATTGCCAAAGCTGTTTTATCCTCAGTATATGGTCTTGCATATAGATTTACTAAATTAAAATAAGAATGTGCTCTTAAAGCTTTAGCTTGGCCATAGTATATTTTACTTTCATCACTTTCCGGAGTAATATCATCACCTCCAGCAGCATCCAATATCTCATTGGTTGCTTTAATTAGTTTATAATAATATCTCCAAAATTGATAAGAATATGAGGTCGCTGTGGTTGTAGTACAAGTCAATGTGCCTGCCGCCTCAAACCAACCGTAACCCTGTCGCATGATAACCATATCACCACTCATCAAGTCGGTAGCAATATCTACAGATTTCTGACCAAAGTCATCATGCCCACCAGTACCACCGGAATTCATGGCAAAAGTTGTTGAATAAGTACCTAAAGCTTGTCCCATTAGGATATTAGGATTCCATTTTGCTACTTCTTGTAAATCTTCTGAAGTAATGTAATCCGACGGCTTCTTTTCCAAAAAAGAATCGCTACAGCTACCCAGCAGGATCGTTAAACCTAATGCCGTAGCCGGAATATAACTTTTTATATTGAATTTCATAACTCTTGTTTTTATTGTTAGAATTGAATTTTAATACCTCCCATAATTGTACTCAATGGAGCATACTGGCTTCTTCCTGATTCACTTGAATCGTTTTTGTTATCATCATTAGCGTTGGCACTATTTCCGGAAGATGCCATGGATATATATCCTTTACGTGCAGATAGATATAATAAATTATCACCTGAAACAAAGAAACTTAGTTCTGAAAGGTGCAGTTTTGAAACAATATTTTTAGGTAATGAATAACCTATTCTCACGTTTGCAAGGTTTAAGAATGAGCGACTCGTCAAGAAACGAGTAGAACTTGCATTAGCATAATTCGTATCATCAGCACCTCCACCAAAATCATTTGATAAACTTGGAACATTGGTGATGTCGCCTGGTTTCTGCCAACGATTTTCGATATCTTTGTGCCAGTTATATGACCCTGCAGTACCACTATGCATCATTGCTGCATAGTTGTAATCATAGCCATATCCACCTATACCATAAGAGAACGTTGCATTAAAAGTAATGCCTTTTGCATATAAATCAAATCCAAAACCTCCTTGTAGCACCGGAATACCGGACTTATTTACAAACTTCTTAGTGGCTTGGTCCCAATCACTTGTCTGTTCAACCTCAAGTTTGCTAATTTCATTTTTAGACTTGTAGGTTTCCATATCAGTAATCAGTTCTTTGTCGCCATTCGGTTTCACGTTGTAATATTGATTATATAATGCGAAACCAGTCTCCGGATCAACACCAGCATATTCACGGATATAGAAGTCATACAGAGAATGGCCTTTTGCCCATCCGTAATAAGTACTGATTTCAATAGGCTTTTCTTTACCTGTAGTCTCATCAATAGGCATTTGAGTCATTTCATTCTTGTAATAACCTCCGTTGACACGAAAATCAAACTTATAATCATTTTTATTTAGCAAGTGGGCAGTCAATGAAAATTCTACTCCCTTATTCACTAATGCCCCATCATTTACAGAATATGATGCATAGCCTAAAGAAGGAGCAACTTGCTTCATAAACAACATATCAGTTGTCTTTTTATAGAAATATTCCACTTCACCTTCCAACACGTCAGCAATATTGAATTCAATACCGGTATTAATAGTACTACCTCCTTCCCAAGTCAAATTAGGATTGCCTTTAAACTTGAAGCTAAATGCATATTCATCATTCAAGTTATCAATAGTATAAAGGTTCTCATAAGGATAGTAACCAGCAACAACTGGGGAAGTTATAAAGTCTTGATTGCCCAATACGCCCCAGCTTAATTTGTATCGGAATTGTCTGTTTTAATCTTGTGTGTACCGTAAAGACAATATTTGTCTA
>JAJQAY010000032.1 GCA_021203515.1 Bacteroides sp.
TCCGCCTATGTAGTAATGAGTAAGAAATGATAGCTTATAGTCTTTATTTAATTTTAATAAGTTAATAGTTTCTAGGTAATATGTTATTGCTTGTTTGATATTCCCTATTTCTTCATTAACTCTACCTGCATAGAAATAAGATTCAGTGAGTAATGCTGTGTTTCTCTTTTTTATAGAAGTTCAATGCGATGTTTATGATGGAATCAGATGTGAAGCTTTGATATGTTTTATCCATAACCTTAGTTAATAATAAGCAGTATAAAGCAGTTTCTTTTTCAGAGGGTAATATTATATTCTTCTTTGTCCTTAATATCGAATAAGCACTATTAGGGTTGACGTCTATAAGTTTTCTAATGTTGTATAGATGCTTATCTTGGGTCTCTATTTTACTACATGAAGTTATAGTAGTAGGCAAAATAGATAATAAAACGAAAAGTGTTTTATTCATTGTTTTATTACTTGAAGATTTTATTTTTTTGTTCTCCAAAAGTAATGTTTTTTAGGAAATAATTGTTGTAAAAAAGAGAAATAATAGCCGTTACTTTGAAATACTAATTTGAGGGAGACTAATATAATAGCCTCTCTCATATTAGTATTGCGCTGTTTATTCTAAATGTATAAAGTTCTAAGGAAAAATTTGTTACCAATACCAGGCAATGCCCAATGATGCCGGATAAAGTTCGGGGCCTTTATTACCCTCGAACAAGGAAGTGAGCGCGAAGCGTGCATTAAATCCGATACAATCGTAACCGGCTTGCAGCAAGAGGTTCAAGCCTAACGGATGCGTATTCAGCTTGTCGCTTAGAGTATGCTTGGCGCCTTCATATTTTGCCCTAAATTTAATTCCTACCCGCCATTCCACTTCGGGACCGGCGGCAATGAAAGTACGACTGCTGCCGAATTTCGTCTGCCACTCTATGCTGACGGGCAGGCGGAAAGCCCAGTAGCGTAACCAGCTTTTCTGATACTCTACACCTTCGGGAGCAGGCTGGCAAACGGTCATTCCGTCTATCTTTTCAAAGCCGTAGTTATCGTCCAGCTTGTGCACGATGCGGGCTATGCCGAGTGCGGAAGTCACTCCCCCCCAATGATTGTCGCGAGTGAGTGCGATACCCCCGCTGAAAGGATTGATGCCCCATTCCCATGATTTGCTCCCTATCTGCGGCAGTGCTGCCGAATACTGGATGCGTCCGCCGGATAGCTTGTCGAACCCTGCATATACGGCCGGATAGTGCGGCTCGAAATTATAACTCTTTTTCTTCTTGATGAAAGGCACGGATACAATCGTGGTCTGCTCGATGCTGCGCCCGTCCAGATAGATGCCTTCGAAAACCTATGTGTTTTCTATCGTGTCGTTGGCTGCGTTGGCTTCGTACATTCTCACTTTGATTTTGCCGTTCCTCTCTTTCACAATCATCTTACGCCCGTTCAGGTAGATAGTAGTGTCTTGGGGAATACTTTCTTGTGCCACGGCGGACACCGAAAACAGAAGGAAGAGTAATAAATAAATGTGTTTCATAATGCTATTTATTTAATTGATTTGTAAATATGTTGAATGATTATTCTTTGCTGAACATCAGTGTGACGAGGTCGTCACTGTCTATCTCGCCTTCTATGTAGATAAGCGTAGCGTCTCCTTTCTTTCCGGTGCGGAAAAGGATGAAGCGGTTGATGCTTCCTTTCAGCGGCGGCAGTTGATAGTAGCCCGACTGTATCGCCCCGTTGCTCACCACCTCTTTTATCTTTTTGGCATGTTGCTTGTCAGCCTCCAGGCAACGGTAAATATCCGGCAGGGCTTTTTCCGCCTTCGTCAGTTTCAGACTTTTATAATGGTCTATATCCCATTCTTTGAACAACGTCTTGGAGAGTTCCATATAGGTTGTTCCTTTCTGATTGCCGTATTTCTGGAATACGGAGGCAATCTGTAGCCCTTGCTGGGCATACAGGCCGGTGCTGCCTAATAGCAGCAAGCAGCAACATGCGATGCGAATGAGTCTTTTCATGTACATATCTATTAAATCCTTTTATTCAAACATTAAATCGAGTACTTCCTCCTGGCTCATGCTTACATCCTGAAAGGCTGAAAGCGCCTGTTCGCGTACCAGGTTGGCATCTGTATATCGTTTGCCGTTGATGATAACGTAGTCACAGGGTGTTGCCCATACGTGTCGGTAAAGATTGGCTATACCTATCAGGAGCAGCAAGCCGGCGGCTATACCCCCCCCAAGACGGTATATAAACGGCGCTTTGGTGTGAGGCGACAGCTTTTAACCTGCTCGGCAGTCTCTGCCTCTTTGGCAGGCGACCGGTGTGCCTTTGCTTCTTCATCCAGACAAACGAACAAGGGGCGGTATATTGCCAGATGTTCCGGCACTTCCTCTTCCGTAAAGAAGCGGCGCAGTTCCTTTTCTTCCCGGCAGGAAGTCTCGCCTTCAAAATATCGGTTTAATAATTCATCTATCTTCATGGTTCGTTCCTCCTTTTTCTTTCTTGTATGGTTTGCAGGTAAATATCTCTCACTTTCTTTCGTACCCTCGACAGGTTGCTTCGTATAGCTTCTGCTCCGCAACCGGTGATTTCGGCTATCTCATCCGTTTCGTACTCCTCAATGTCCTTCATCCGCATGATGGTACGTTGCAGATTGGGTAGCGAATTGATAATTTCGTGCATCAACCGGACTTCGTCCTTAATTTCCAATAACCGTTCCGGCGTTCCGGTGGGAGCGGCTGCCTGCACAACGTCCAATGACAGGGTGTCGGTGCGTTTGCTGCGCCACATGTCCATGCAAAGGTTGTGCGTCATCGTCATGGCAAATGCTTCGATGCTGTGGTATTGCTCCAGTTCAAGCCTTTTGTTCCATAGCCTGAGCAATACCTCCTGGACGGCATCTTCTGCATCCTCCGAATTCTCGGTCAACTTTCGCGCATAGTTCAATAACTTGGCGCGGAGAGGAAGAACGGTTATTTTAAATTGTTTGAGTTTCATTTACATAGATAAGACGAATGAGTGAGAAGAACGTGACATCATAAACGAAAAAAGGAACTTACTAAAAAATTAGCAGTCCCCTTCCTTACTATTAACGTTCCGGATTATTTCTTGAAGTAACGGTTGTAAAGACCTTCAAAGCCTTTTCCGTGACGAGCTTCGTCCTTAGCCATTTCGTGAACAGTGTCGTGAATAGCATCCAAATTCAAAGCCTTAGCGCGGGTAGCGATACGTTTCTTGTCTTCGCATGCACCTGATTCAGCGTTCATTCTCTTTTCGAGGTTAGTCTTGGTGTCCCATACACAGTCGCCCAGCAACTCTGCAAACTTGGAAGCATGTTCTGCTTCTTCCCAAGCATAGCGCTTGAATGCTTCGGCAACCTCAGGATAACCTTCACGGTCTGCCTGGCGGCTCATTGCCAAGTACATACCAACTTCGGTGCATTCGCCCATGAAGTGGTTGTTCAAATCCTTAATCATTTCGTCGTCGCAACCTTTAGCTACGCCAATCACGTGTTCGTCGGCAAAAGTCAGGGCACCGCCCGGCTCTTCTACAACTTCTACGAACTTGCTG
Source organism: Bacteroides sp. (assembly GCA_021203515.1). Classification (GTDB taxonomy): domain Bacteria; phylum Bacteroidota; class Bacteroidia; order Bacteroidales; family Bacteroidaceae; genus Bacteroides. The sequence goes on from JAJQAY010000032.1 coordinate 3,559, forward strand.
GCAGGAGCTTTACACAAAGGACATTTCTCAGGAGCTGCGTCTCCTTCATATACGTAACCGCAGACGGTACATCTAAACTTCTTCATTTTTGTCAGATTTTAAATTAGTTAGTTGGAATTAGTTGATTAATTATTATTTGTTTTGCTTGAACATTCGTTCTTCATGCAATTCTTACAGACACCTTTATAATAGTAATGTATTTCGTGCACTTCGTGCCCTTTCATATCCATGCCTTCCACCTCTTTTATATTGGCATTGTATTCCAGGTCGTAAATTCTTCCGCAACGTTTGCATAGGAAATGCGCATGGGGAGTTGTGTCGGCATCGTAGCACGTGTTGCGTTCGTCGATGGTCAATGTCTGGGCGGCACCTTGTTCGCTCAGTAGTTTCAGGGTGTTGTACACCGTTGTCTTAGATAGCGTAGGGATGGATGGAGACAGCGCCGTATAGATTTCATCCACGGTGGGATGGGTGCGATGCTCCATCAGATAGTTCATAATGGCAATGCGTTGTACTGAAGGTTTAATGTTATGCGTTTGCAATCGTTTTACTACATCCATATTGTCTAATCGTTTTCAAACTTGTAATAGTTGCAAGTTTATTTCTTTTGCAAAGATAGAGAGTTCTTCGGTATCTCCAAAAGAATTTCGTACTTTTTTTATTTTAGATGTTAAAAGGGATTAGGTTGGACTCTCTACCGGCTGGTAGGGGATTTCCAACCAAAACTCGGCTCCCTTTCCCACATCGGAATACACCCCTACGGTTGCATGCATCTTTCGGCAATCATACGACAGATGGATAATCCCAAGCCGGTGCCCTGCTTGAAACTATCCAGCTTGACAAAGCGCTCAAATACTTCCTGGTGCTTTTCATTGGGAATGCCGCAACCGGTGTCGCGTACATAGAAACGCATCTTCCCGTTTTCAGGCATATCATAGCCTATAGTGATGCTACCCTGGGATGTATATTTGATGGCATTGGAAATATAGTTTCCGAGTACTTGCATCACGCGGTTCTTCTCGGTATGGATAATGCACTTTTTCAAAGCAGGTTTTAGGATGAAAGCCACACCTGGTGGCATGCGCAGGCGAAACGCATTTTCCAACTCACGCAGGCAATCGTTGACATCGGTGTCGACATAGGAAAAGTCCAGTTCTCCCGCTTCTATTTTGGATAAATCGAGAATGTCATTGATGAGTTGCAACAGAATATCATTATTATTCTCAATGATTTTGACGTATTCGCGGTTCTCCGGTGTATCGGCAGTCTCCGAAAGAATGCTGGAGAAGCCGACGATGGCATTGAGCGGTGTGCGTATTTCATGGCTCATATTGGCAAGGAAGGCGGATTTCAACCGGTCGGATTCTTCGGCATGCTCTTTGGCTTTGATAAGTTCATGTTTGTGTCTTTCGGAACGGATGTGGTAGAGAATGTACAAGATGAGAAGGAGCGTGAGGAAGGCACACGTCATCCATATATATATTCTATATCTTTGATAGAATGTAGGCGGTTTAAAATAGTAGACGGCATTGATCGGATAAAGCGTTTCCGGAATTTTGCACCATTGCAGGTCGGCATAGTTCAGGTAGGTGCGGGGAGTGCCCCGTCCTAATAGGGAATGGAGGAGGCGGCTTCTCCTGATAAAATACGCTCTATGACGGACATCACGGTATCGGTGAAATCCGAGACGGAGATGTAATGACCGCCCGCAAACAGGTTTTGCTGTAAGTTATAATCCGCTAGTGTATATATGGGTACTTCCAGGAAAGTGGGCAGTATCTTTTTAATATGGTCGGACAAGTAGGGTGTATTTTGGTTTCCGTATTGCCGGAACCAGGAATAGTAGATAACTCCGGCAGTCCTGCCATAGGTGCTTAACGTATCCAATAACTGCTCCGTGCTGAGATGATTTACGGATAGTGGATCTAATGTCAGGTGGGGAAAATCCTGTCTGATGACATCCCGGATTGTTTCGCGGGTTAATACGCTGATATAACGCTCATCCGAGATAAAAGCAATTTTCTTTACTCCGGGTTGCAGGTGCTGGATGGGGCTCAGAGTTTCCGATATATAGTAAGGCTGCCGCAGTACGGTGATGTTATACTTCTTATTGAACTCGGCGATAGGGATACTGTTTCTTTCCGTCAGTCTGGTTTTATTCAGTAACGTCTGCAGGTTGGAGGGTACCCGTTCGCGTGAATAGCAGAGTATGACAGGAATATCTTTCCATATATCATCAAAGAGAGGTGCGCTGACAATCCATCCCGGATCTCCTACAATAATTGCTACTTCAGGAGGAACAGGGTGTGTTTCTATCATTTTCTTTTGCACTTCGGCGACCTCTTCTTTCGTTTTCAGGATAGAAACATACAATTGGAATGTTTTCAGTTCCAGTTCATTTTGTTGGTTGAAACGTCCTTCAAGCTCATTGTAGAAATTTTGCACCCATGTTTCTTCCATATTAATGGAATTTATAAATAGAGCATAGCCCTTTTCTTTGGCGGATATAGAGAGTAGTCCGGTTAGGAATACAAAAATGAGGAGTAACTTCTTATACAAATATGTATTCATGGAGTTGCGCATTGTCTGTTTGTGAAACGAAGGAGTAAATGTAGCAATTCTTTGTTAATGTGCAATACGAAAGGATTGAATATTTTGTGTTTGTTGATAAATAGCTGTATTTTTGTACCCAACATTAATAAAATCCTTATGAATTACGGATATGTAAAAGTGGCGGCGGCTGTGCCCCGCGTCAAGGTGGCGGACTGCAAGTTCAATGCCGGAGAGATTGAAAAAGAGATTATCATAGCCGACGGGAAAGGTGTTCAGATGATTGTTTTCCCCGAGTTGTGTGTTACCGGATATACTTGTGGCGACCTCTTTGCCCAGCAACTTTTGCTTGAAGAGGCCGAAATGGAGCTGATACAAATCTTGAACAATACGCGCCAACTGGATATTATATCTATATTGGGGATGCCTGTAGCCATGAACGGCATGTTGCTGAATACGGCGGTAGTCATTCAGAAAGGCAAGGTGCTGGGTGTGGTTCCCAAGACCTACCTACCTAATTATAAGGAGTTCTATGAGAAACGTTGGTTTACTTCCGCATGCGATGTTTCGGAGAACAGTGTCCGTCTGTGCGGGCAAGTCGTTCCTATGGGAAGAAGCCTGCTTTTCGAGACGGCTGATACTACCTTTGGCATTGAAATCTGCGAAGACTTGTGGGCGCCTATACCTCCCAGTTCCGCATTGGCACTGCAAGGGGCGGAGATTGTTTTCAATATGTCGGCCGATAATGAAGGCATCGGTAAGCATAATTATCTTCGTTCGCTCGTCAGCCAACAGTCGGCCCGGTGCATTGCGGGATATGTGTTCAGTTCATGCGGTTTCGGCGAGTCTACTACGGATGTTGTCTTTGCCGGTAACGGGTTGATTTATGAGAACGGAACATTGCTGGCAAGCAGCGAACGCTTCTCTTTCGAGGCACAAGTCGTTATCAGCGAGATTGATGTGGAGCATTTGCGCACGGAGCGTCGCGTGAACACTACCTTTGCGGCATGCCATGCCAATTGTGCTCCCGAAGTGCCGGTGCGTATCTCTACGGAATATATCAATAGCAGGGAGTTGAACCTGACCCGTTCTTTCGACCCTCATCCGTTTGTTCCGCAAGGGGCAGCGCTGGATGAGCGCTGCGAAGAGATTTTCTCCATTCAGGTGTCCGGACTGGCTCAACGGTTGGTACATACCAAGGCCAAGAGCGCGGTAGTCGGCATTTCCGGAGGGTTGGACTCTACGTTAGCTCTGCTGGTCTGCGTGAAGACTTTCGATAAACTGGGGTGGGACCGCAAGGGGATTATCGGTGTTACTATGCCGGGATTTGGCACTACGGACCACACCCACACCAATGCAGTGAACCTGACGGAGTCTCTCGGAGTAACCATTCGCGAGGTAAGCATCAAGGAGGCCTGCGTGCAGCATTTCAAGGATATGGAGCATGATATAAACGTGCACGATGTGGTTTATGAAAACGCGCAGGCGCGCGAGCGCGCGCAGATATTGATGGATATTGCCAATCAGACGTGGGGCATGGTTATCGGTACGGGCGACCTTTCGGAGCTGGCATTGGGATGGGCTACTTACAACGGCGACCACATGTCCATGTACGGGGTAAACGGAAGCATACCCAAAACGTTGGTGAAGCATCTGGTGAAGTGGGTGGCCGAGAACGGTATGGATGACTCTTCACGGACAACGTTGCTGGACATCGTAGATACTCCCATCAGTCCCGAATTGATACCGGCAGATGAGAATGGCAACATCAGCCAGATAACGGAAGACCTTGTAGGCCCGTATGAGTTGCACGATTTCTTCCTCTACTATTTCCTGCGTTGCGGTTTCCGCCCTTCCAAGATATTCTTCTTGGCAGCGCGTACTTTCGGTACGTATGACGAGGAAACTATTAAAAAGTGGTTGCAGACTTTCTGCCGCCGTTTTTTCAACCAGCAGTTCAAGCGTTCTTGCTTGCCGGATGGCCCGAAGGTGGGAAGTGTTTCGCTGAGTCCGCGCGGTGACTGGCGTATGCCGAGTGATGCGTCGGCGGAAGCTTGGGTGAGCGAAGCGGAGCTTCGATAAGTGATAAGTGATTGATGATTAGTGATAAGTGATTTGCTTGTGTGCCGCATGGAAACATCAACAAATCACTTATCACTAATCACCAATCACTTTTACCGGGCTTTGCCCGCTAAATAGTATTTCTTATATATCTTCTGGTATCCCTTTCCTTCCCGAAATCTGTCCAACCACGTATTCAGGCTGTCCAGTAAAACCGGAGACTGTTTGCTCACTCCCCACGAGTAGAATTGTGTGAAGCTGATGGCGGTGTTGATGTCTATTTGCGGCAAGCTGTTTACAGCTTGGCGGGCAATGCTTTCGTCGCATACGGCATAATCAATATCTCCGTGGGCAACGAGCGCTATCAACTGCTCGGGACCATACTTGTCTATTTCTTGAATATAAATAGTGTCACCAATCTCGTTCCCCAGATTGCGAATGCGCAAGATGGAAGGCGAGCCTTTGACTACGTTCAGTGTCTTTCCAGCCAGGTCGAGCTGGCTCTTTACGAATAAGGAGTCGTCGGGAGATGTCGCTTTGCGTTGCACCAACACTTGTCTGTTCAGCACAATCGGCGTAGTGAGCAGCAGGGAGTCCTTCAGTTCGCTGGTTGCCAGGATGCCATAGGCAATTACATCGAAGCGACCTTCCGCCAAACCTTCCAGACGCTCGTCAAAACCCATTTCGGGAGTGATAGCCACTTGTAAACCGTGGTCGCGTGCAAAGGCTTCTATCAATTCATAATGAAAACCGGACAATGTATCTCCATCCACGTAGAAGCTGATGGAATTGTACTCTGTTGCGGCACGAAGTATTCCTTCCTCTGCAATTTCTGCATAGTCGCGCGGATGCCCTTTCTTGCTTTCTTTCTTCGGCAATAAGAAGGTGGCGATGAGTACGGCCACTATACCTAAGATAAGGTAGTTTAATAGCTTGGTTTTCTTCATATCTCAGACGGGATTAGTCGTAGAAATTCCATGAAATACCAATCTTGAGCAGACGCGGATTGATAGGGTAGTGGGGGACAAGGAAATAGTTAGAATTACCCATACCTGCGTTTACATGGTACATCATCACGAAGATACGTGTCCGCTTCAGATGCAGGTTGGCATATACATTCACTATCGGATAGCCGCCGATTTCCACCTGGTCGTCTGCTGCCTGCACATGGAACTGCTGTATGGCTGGGGTGTAGGCGGGTGCATTATACTTGGTGAAGTATCGCACGTCTGCTCCCAACTGCACCGTCAGCACCTTCTTGGCGAGTTTCGTCAGCAGGTACAGATTATAGTAGAGCGATAACTGAGGCAACGGTAATACGGTCTCGTTGCTCGACTTCTGCCAAGTCACCTCGTTGTCCAAGTGCAGGATGCCCAAGCGGAAGTCTTGTTTCAGTATGGCCGAAAGCACTTGTATGTTATCCCCCTCCTGTGCCGGCATACCTTTCTGATTGAAGTACGTGTAGTTCTTTATATTCTCCACTCCGGCACGCAGATTGGTTCCCCAACGGCTGATGTTCAGTTCCCCTTCTATGCGTGTGCGTAGTTCCTTGTTCATGTCGTCATTATCCCAGTAGTAGTGGTTGGAGTGGTAATGGCGCATGTAGAAAGAGGGTAGGGTATTGGAGATATATCCCCGGGCGTAGAAGTTCACCGTATCTTTCCAAAGGCGGAAGTTCAGGTCGAGGTCGCCGTTGACGCGGAATTGTCCGAGCGCTTTGTCCATGATGCCCACTTCACCGTTCACGTTGTAGTGCAAGGTCTTTCCCTGCCGTTTGGCAAGTTCGCCACCCACGAATATCTCTTGCTCGTTGAAACGGGTGCGCGACAATGTATCCATTAAGTCATACCGGCTGTACTTATGCGAAATGTAGCCCGTCAGTCCGGCTTTGGCATATTTGGTGAAACCCTCCAACAGGGCAATTCCGAATACATTCTTCACGCTGAATGCAGTGGTGGAGTCGCGGCTTCCGGTCACATCGAAATAAGCATCCGGATATTGCTCTGCCGTCTCGGTGGCGGACGTAAACTGATGCCTGCTCCGTTCCACTTTAATCGTATGGATAAGGCTGGTGACGGGAATGAATTCTTCCGTCGTGATGGTGTCTTTCGGCAATGGTACACTGTCGTTGGCGGCCTTTATTCCGGGCACTTTCCTATCTTCTATCTGGGTTGTTTTCTTGTTGAAACCGAGGCGGTAGCGTTGCGTCAGATATACGTAGAAGTCCTTGTTTCGGTTGGCCGTCTGCTCCAGTTTGACGGGGATGGTGGTCGACTCGTACTCCTTCTTTCCCTCCGACATGTCTTCCGGACGGGTGATGTAACGGTCGTCCTGAATACCGCCATTCTCGTTCATCTTCATGAAGAAGTTGTTGTACATGGCTTGCAGTTGGTACTTCTCGCCGATGTAGCCGGCAAACAGTCCGGCATTGAAGTGTGAAGTCGATTGGTTTTGATAGTATCCGCGTCCGTAGAGGTAGTCGATGTTGAAACCGAATGCCAGTCGCTTGTTGGCATTGACGGAGAAGTAAGACTTGAATCGCTCCTCACCATTCACCCTGTTTCCCGCTTTGTAGTAAGTCAGGTTGGTGAAAGGGATATTACTATTGGTGAATTTCATCTCGTCTGGGCGGACAAAGAAACTGGAAAACGGCTCCATGAATATGGTTGGTTCATCGTCCCTGCGGTCGAAGAAGATGCGCGAGAGGCGCGGTGAACCCAGGTTGCCCAAATAGTTATAGTGGCCGTACATACCTTCCACTAGGTTTGTATTCTGGAAGTTGAGGTTGGCGGTATCGGCAGGGATGATAGTGCGGTTGCCCAGCGTCTCACTCAACTTCCACATGTACAGTTTGGGCGGAAGGCTCTGGATTTCCGTGTTGGTGCTGTCTTGCAGGCTGTCGGGCAGGGTGTTCGGGTCCACCTGGTCTCCGAACTGGTCGCGTCCGGTCGTAGGGTCTACCCTGTTAAACGGATCCTGCGCTTGTGTACCCAATATACCTATGACAGACAGGAATATGTATGTTAATACGATTCGTCTCATAATTAGGCGCAAAGATACAATAAAAAATAATTCGCTTACGGAATTCAGTCTTTTTTGCGTCTTTTCACTTTCACTGCCAAGATATTTTTATCTTTGCATACATAATACTAATATCAAAATCATGATATAGAAAGCTAGATTAATTATGAAAAACGTATTGTTGCTTTTTTGTGTGCTTGCCGCTTGTCCGTTTTTATATGCTCAGGATGCAGAATTGGAAGATTATCAAAACGAACTAGTCCGTGCCGAGAAGTTGAAAAACCGGGATAGTATTGCCGCGGCGTATTGCCATTTGGGTGAGTATTATGCTTACCGTTCGGCAGACAGTGCCCTTTATTATGCAGAAAAAGGATTGGAAACGTTGGCTACGAAGCCTTCATCTTTGCATACAACCCTATTAAATAATATAGGAGACGCTTACTTCACCTCGGGAAATCTGGACAAAGCTTTCCATTACTTTTCTATGGCACGCCACGAGGCACGTGAGCTGAAAGATACGGCGCTTTGGGCCAGTTCAACCGCAAGCCTCGGAGTGGTTTACCGGCAGAAAGAAAATCCGGACTCTGCGCTGATATGTTACAATGAAGCGCTGGATCTGCTCGAAGGGAGGGACGATTATTCCGAGCAGGCACAGGTATTAAGCAGCATTGCCATACTTTATGGAACTAAAAGCCGTCTGGATGAAAGCGTAGCCTATGGAAAACGTGCGGTGGAAGCGGCGGCGAAGAGCAAGGATATGGATATGATAATGTATGCCAATTATACTTGTTGTAGCGCCTACTTTCTGCAAAGACGGCATGATGAGAGTATCGCCATGCTACGCGCTGTGATAGACGAGGCTGTCCGGCAGCAGAAACCTGTGTATGCGTTGAAAGGCTATACAACGATGCTTGAGATGTTCAAGTCTTTGGGTATGCGGGATTCGATAGACTTTTACGTGAAAAAGGCAGAAACGGTTGTACGGCAGTTACCGGAGAACTCGCAGGAAGCTTTGGGCTATCTTGAAGAATTATCCCTCATTTGTATGGAGCAAGGACGTTATCGCGAGAGCCTGAACATACAAATGAACCTGCTGAAGCGGCAGGGTGAAGGAACGCACATGCCCATAGACAAATTGTATCTGATGATAGCACGCAACTATCGTAACCTGAAAGAAACGGAAAAGGCGATGTATTATTACGACAGGGCTTACCAAATAGGTGACAGCTTGTATGCCGAGCGTGTCAACCAAGAGTTGTCCGACATGACCGTGAAGTACGATACCAAAGAGAAAGAACTGGAAATTGCCCGCCTGAACCAAGCCCAGTTGGAACAGAAAGCACAAACCATGCGTTGGATTATTGCAACGACTGTCGTTGTGTTTGTCTTCCTGCTTTCTGTCCTTTATTATATGCTTCGCCGCAAACGCATCAGGAAAGAAGAAGAACTGAAACTTGCCCAAAGCTATATAGACGGCTTGGAACGCGAACGCACTCGCCTTGCCAAAGACTTGCACGACGGTGTATGCAACGACCTGCTGGGCATAGGTATGCAGATGCAATGCCTGCCGCCCACCGGCGAAGCGAAGCAGGAACTGCTCGGTATGCTCGAACAGGTGCGCAGTGATGTACGTAGCATTTCCCATGAACTGATGCCGCCCAAGTTTCTGCACGCCACGTTGGCGGAAACAGCGGAAGCCTATGTGGGGCGTCTTGCCGTGCCTTCGTCCGTACAACTGGCTTTCAGTCAGGAGGACGAAGGCGCGGAATGGCGGCAAGTGCCCGAGCAAGTGGCTTATGAAGTTTATCGTATTTTACAGGAACTGCTGTCCAATGTACTGAAACACTCCGGAGCGACGGAGATTTATGTAAACCTTTCTTTAAGAGAACAGTTGTTGACACTGCAAATCACCAACAATGGCAAGAACTACTCCAACACCGGTGAAGCGGCGGCAGGTATCGGTCTGATTACTATCCGGGAGCGGGCAAAGACTGTGGGCGGACTGCTTACTACGGAGATACAGAGCGGGAGACAGTTGTTTAAACTGGAAATTTCGTTGCCTATTTAACTGAAAAGCGTTTTGCCGGAGACTAAAATCACTATTTTTGATGATGTCGCATATTGATAAATAGTTTTTCTTTGCAGCATAAATCAGAACACAAGAATAGGTTGATGAAAGGAAAAGATATACGCATTTTGTTGGTGGATGACCACGATTTAGTGCTTCAAGGTTTGAAGCGGATAGTAGAGTGTTCGTTACCGGAAATAAAAACCGTATGTACAGCTTCATCGGGGCAAGAGGCGTTGCAACTTATCACGTCCCAACGTTTCAATCTTTTCGTGTTGGATATGGAACTGCCCGATTTATCAGGATTGGACATTATCTCCCGCATTCGTGAAAAAGACCCTCAGGCACGCATCATCGTGAATACCATGCACGAGGAAATCTGGTTTATAAAAAACCTGATACAGTGCAATGTAGAGGGTATTCTATTCAAGTCTATCGATTCTACCAAGATTGCCGAAGCTATCCGCCTCGTGCTGGGCGGCAAGACTTATTATTGCCCCTATGCCGAACATGTACGTGCGCAGATGCGGCGTTCGGACGAGGGACGGCGTGAAGAGCTTACCCAGCGTGAGCTGGATGTGCTGAAGCGTATCTCCGAGGGGAAGAATACTCAGGAGATAGCCTCCGAACTATGTGTCTCCACCAATACGGTGGATACGCACCGCCGCCATCTGCTGGAGAAACTCGATGCGAAGAATGTGGCGGACTTGATAATGACTGCTATCTCCAAGGGGATTATTCCTATCCATAAATGCTGACGACATTATTCACTTAAAACATATGTTATGAAAAAGTTTACTATGACAGTTTTGTCCGCAATGCTTTGCGGGCTGGTCGTGTTGTCGGCATGCGGCGGCGGAGCCGCTTCCGGTTCGTCCGGTAATAGTGATTCACCTTTGGGAGTTGTCCCGGCGATATATGTTGAGGTCGCCGCAAAACACAAGGCCCTGAATGAGGAGTTGCGTGGGGAAAGGGATTTGGACCTTTATCAGAAGAAGCTGAAAGAGTTTGATGAATATAAGGCTAAAAGCTATCAAAATGCTCTGAAAGAGGGGGACAAGATTGTAGGACGTGATGTTCCTTGCAGTGGCGATATGTATCCCGATTTTCAGGTGACAGGGGCGAAAGTAGAAAAGTTTGACCAGGGAAAGGATGCCGGCACTGTGATTGTTCGTGTCATGGTGACGCCCAAACGTGATATTGTGGTACGCGAGTCTAGGCGTAATTGTGCCGAAGGGGAATATTCTCTGAAAGATACCAGTCTCTACTATGTTCTGATGAAGGCCGATGACCATTTGATAGAGCTTGGACAACTGAACCCCTTTAATAAGAATGCTTATAACAGTTCTTTGAAAGCTGAATATGCTCCGGGACAGATGATTCAGGCGGGTGTGCCTTGCAATAGCGAAGGCTCTCCTGTGTATATCAACTGCCACACTCGTGATTATACGGAGTTTGCAAAGATTGTCTTCTTGCGTGAAGAAGATTATAATGCGCTTCGCAAACAGGCATATGGTTTCTAAATTAAAAACAAACATGCTATGAAGAAAATTGGGTTAATGGCGGTAGCTGTGCTACTGGCCGCCTGTAGCGGTACGTCTTCACAACAGGAGAATGAAGCAGGCAAAGAGGGATTAATGGGTAAAGTTCATAAAGTGCAGACTTTGATTTATAAGGCAAAACTTCAGGGTACGGAGATAGCAAAGGATGACAAGCCGGACCCTTATGGCGAAATGGATTTCTTTCCGAAAGAAGATACCCGTATCTACAATGAGGAAGGCCGCCTCGATTCTATTGTAAGTGTACTGGACGTAACCAAATATATTACCGTATACACTTATCAGGAGGGGAAAGTGAGCAATGAAAAGTTATTCCGGAATGGAGAACTACTCACCGACCGTAATTATGTTTATCAAGGTGATAACTTGGCAAAGACTGTAGAAGATATGTATGTAGGTGGCGACAAGACTACTAATGAGTATCCTGTAGATGCCTCAAAAGTGGAATATGTGGACGGGAACCGTGTGGAACATGGCGAGACAGAGCGCGATTATGTAGTGAAAGATGCTCAGGGACGTATTCTCAAAGAGTCTGCTTATAATGAAATGGATGAATATCAGATTATAAAGGAATATACTTATAATGACAAAGGGTGGTTGACATCTTGCACTATGGGCGAAGACACCAAGTTTTCGTATGAATACCCGGAGACTGACAACAGGGCAACTGGACGCGTATGGTGATAATGTCGGACGGACAAGCTTATGGCATTGTGGAGCGCAGTATCACCTATTATGAATAATCATTCCGGGTCTTTCTATTTCATTCAAATAATTAATTTAGAATAGTTGGATGCTTATGAAGAATATATTTAGACTTTTCTTGTCCTTGCTGTATCTTTGCCTGTTGGGTGGTTGCTCGGAGAAGGAGGAAACGGGTGAAGTACGTCTTACGGACGGTACGAAAGCCAATCAAATGATTTATGCCGATGATACTTCTGATGAGGGAGACGGCATAAGGTTCAGTACGGACGGACCCTGGACGGCAGAAGTGATGGAGGCTCCTTCCACACGTGACAGCGATGTAAGTTGGGTTCGGTTGAGTCGCTATAGTGATGATGCGGCGGGCGATTATGTCATCACCGTATCTATCACTCCCAATTACACGGGAGTAGACCGCACAGCGTATATCCGGGTTGTCGGCGGAACTTCCACCCTTACAATCACCGTGTCGCAGAAGGCTACAACCAAAGACGGCGAACTGCCGGTGGATACGGACGAAATGTATGACGGTAAACCGGCCTATGTGACGTTCGAGACAGACAAAATTGAATTACCGGCTTTGCCTGACGAGCTGTTTGTGATTAAATTCCGGACGAATATGTTGGAACCGGTGATACAGATTGTTCTGCCGGGACTCACAGCATAGGAAGAAGAGATTGCAGCGGTTGTAGACTGGTTGCGTCCCGACGAAGCGAACGGAGGCGAATGCGAACTGACATTGGATGTATTTCCTAACAAATCAGGTAAGGAACGGCAAGCCACTTTGAAGTTTATGAGGAACGATGAGTCGCTGGTAGGCTCTGTGCTATTGATGCAAGTTCCCGCAGTACAATGCCAGTTGATAGACTCAAAAGCTACTGTAGGTTCGCTGTTCTTCAAGTTCAGCGTTAATGAGCGGGCTAAGTTTGTGCGCTATGTACTCTCTAATAAATATTTGTCGCAGAATGAGTTGGATGTAATCTTTCTGGATAATCAGAGGTCGAGTGAACTGGCTCTGACGGAAGGTCAGACAACGTTCGACCTGACTTTTGATAACCTCATTCCTGCAACAACTTATTATTTGTATCTGCGTTCGTTGGATAAAAACTGGGTAAATGTAGGGCTTGATGTATCGAAAGAGGCAACTACTGCCATGCAGGAAAGCAAGCACGACCTGATACTGGAAGTCAGTACCAATCCGGCAAATGACTTTACAGTCTACCTGCCTTTCTGCTGTGATAATTTGCAGGGTACTATCGATTGGGGAGACGGACAAACGGAACAAGTGAAAGACTGGTTACAATCAGGAATAAAGCATGTATATAATGTAACTACTGCTACAACGTATGAGGTACGCTTTAGCGGTATCTTGACCGAGCTTCAACTTTTGGTCGACAATAGTCCTGCGGTAAGACAGAATACCTTGCTTGCCGTGAAGCAGTGGGGATATACGGGACTCACGCGGATTGACTTGGAGCACTATACCAGCCTGAAGTCTGTAGCACCCGACACAGAGGGTGCTTTCCGGGGCGTGAAGCATTTTGATGTGGAACCTTATGGAGGCAGTTTTACGGATACGGGACTTGAAGCCATTCCGGAAGGGTTCTTCGATTATGCTGTTAATGCTACCAGCTTCGATTGTACTTTCGGTGACTGCAAGAAGTTGGCATCTATTCCTGCCGGTTTGTTCAAGAACTGTGTGAAAGCCAACTCTTTCCAGCGCACATTCTCCGAGTGTGAGTTGCTTGAAGCTATTCCCGAAAACCTTTTCACTAACTGTACGAAGGTCACCGCTTTCTGGGCTACCTTCTACGGTTGCAAGAAGTTGTTGTCTATTCCGGAAAATCTGTTTGCAACCAATGTGGACGTAGAGTCTTTTGAAGCTACATTTAAGAGATGTGAAAGCCTGAAAGTTATTTCGGCAAAACTCTTTGCCAACTCTCCAAAGGCACTTTATTTCGGAAGGGGTACAATGCGGGCTGGTACATATAGTGTCGGTTCGGGCGTATTCGAGGAGTGTATATCTTTGCAAAGCATTCCTGAAGACTTGTTTGCGGGTAATCCGTTGGCAAAGGATATGTCTTATATCTTTGCCAATTGCAAGTTGTTGACTTCTATTCCCGAAGACCTATTCAAGAAGAATACGCAGATTGAACAATTGGAGGCTGCGTTCCTGAACTGTTTGGCTTTGAAGAGTATCCCCGTCACTATGTTTGATACTAATCGCAAATTGGCGAATGTTACCTACCTCTTTTCCGGTTGCAGTGGTGTGAAGGGAGAGTCACCTTATACGTTTATTGATGGTAAGAAAGTGCATCTGTATGAACGTGACAACTACATTACGGAATTTGTCTCCATGCAGTACAGCGCTCGTTGTTTCACAAGTTGCACAGAACTGACTGACTACCCGGATATGCCTGCTCTTTGGAAAGCTCGCTAATAAATTTCCTGTCTTTGTAAAAGAGCAAAAAGGCACTAAAAAACGGATGATGTACTCGCTCGAAATACATCATCCGTTTATAGCAAACGCATCATCCGTTGAGGGCAACGCATCATCTGTTTGCACCGAACGGATGATGTGTTTTTTATACTTCCTTAATCAGCTCCATACCGCGCTTGATGGCCTCTTCGTTCATTGGTATCAAGTGGTGGTGGCGTTCGGGCAGCGTCTTTTTCAAGCCCTTGATTACATTGTCTAGCGTTACTATCGGTGCAATCTTCAGCAGTCCGCCCAATACAATCATGTTGAACGCTTTGGCGTTGTTCATTTCGTTGGCGGCATCCATGGCGTCGATGCGGTACACCTTGATGTCCTTACGTGTCGGCGGGTTGATGATGCCGTATCCGTCGTAGATAAGCACACCGCCCGGTTTAACCTTGCTTTCGAACTTCTCCAGCGAAGGCTGGTTCAGGATGATGGCGGCATCGTATTGGCTGAGGATGGGCGAGGAGATTTTATCATCGCTCACAATCACCGTCACGTTTGCCGTGCCACCACGTTGTTCCGGTCCGTAGGCAGGCATCCAAGTCACCTCTTTGCCCTCCATCAGTCCGGAATATGCCAAAATCTTTCCCATGGACAATACACCTTGTCCACCGAAGCCTGCTATAATGATTTCTTCTTTCATTGTTCTTCTTTTTTTTAGCATCATTATTTATCTTTCAAGTCACCTAGCGGATAGAAGGGAAACATGTTCTCCACCATCCAGTCGTTTGATTTCTCGGGAGACATCTTCCAACCTGAGTTACAGGTAGAAACGATTTCTACGAGGTTGGAACCTTTGCCTGCCATCGAGTTCTCGAATGCCTTACGGATGGCTTTCTTCGCCTTGCGAATGGCGGGAACGCTCTGCACGCTCTGGCGGGTTACGTAGGCCGTGCCTTCCAGTTGGGCGGCAATCTCGGTAATCTTCAGCGGATAGCCGTGCAGATGAACATCACGTCCGTATGGGCTGGTCGATGTCTTCATGCCGACAAGAGTAGTCGGTGACATCTGTCCACCGGTCATGCCGTAGATGGCATTGTTGATGAAGATGATGGTGATGTTTTCGCCACGGTTCAAGGCGTGAATGGTTTCGGCAGTACCGATACATGCCAGGTCTCCGTCGCCCTGATAGGTAAATACCAGGCGGTCGGGCCAAAGGCGCTTGATAGCTGTGGCAAGGGTAGGCGCACGTCCGTGTGCGGCTTCCTGCCAGTCGATGCCTATATAGTTATAGATAAATACGGCGCATCCCACGGGGGAGATACCTACCGATTTGTCTTCCAGTCCCATTTCTTCGATTACCTCGGCAATCAGTTTGTGAACCACACCGTGACTACATCCCGGGCAATAGTGCATGGGAGTGTCGTTCATCAGAGTCGGTTTCTTGGCGACCAGGTTCTCGGGCTTGATAATATCTTCTTTTGTCATAATCACTTCTCCTTATCTGTTGGTGAACCGTATGAAAAATTCCATTAGCTTGACGAATATCGCCGTACCGCAAACATAGATGAACAGTTTGAAGTCGTCTCTCGCCACGAAATACACGATGATAGCTGCCAGGGCAAGTATCAGGAAAAGAATATTCAGTACGTTTCTTATTTTATCAGGATTCATTTCTTAATCAGTTTTTCTTTTAATGCACTTACAATTTCATCCGGGTCGGGGACGATACCGCCGAGACGTCCGAAGTGTTCCACATTCACCCGGCCGTTCACGGCAAGGCGAACGTCTTCAACCATCTGTCCGGCATTAAGCTCGGTGACAAGCATACCCTTCACCTTGTCGGCATAGGCGGCAATAGCTTTGGTGGGGAACGGCCACAACGTGATAGGACGCAGCATACCTACCTTGATACCCTCTTCGCGTGCCAGCTCCATCGCCTTTTGTCCGATACGTGCCATGGAACCGAAAGCTACAATCAGGTATTCGGCATCTTCGCAATGGATTTCTTCGAAGCGCACTTCGTGCTCTTCAATCTCTTTGTACTTGGCTTGGAAACGGATGTTGTTCTTCTCCATTTCTTCCGGCTTCAATTCCAGAGAAGTGATGATATTGGGCTTGCGGCCATTCGTTCTGCCGGTAGTGGCCCACGGGCACTGTTCGATGACTTCGGCATCCGTGCGACGCGGCTTTTGTGCAGGCAGCACAACCTTTTCCATCATCTGGCCGATGACACCGTCGGCAATGATGATAGCTGGATTGCGGTATTTGAATGCGAGCTCGAACCCAAGTCCTACGAAGTCTGCCATTTCTTGTACCGAAGCCGGAGCTAGAGCAATCAAGCGGTAGTCGCCATGTCCGCCGCCCTTTACGGTCTGGAAGTAGTCGGCCTGGCTCGGCTGGATGGTTCCGAGTCCCGGACCGCCGCGCATCACATTCACAATCAGACAGGGCAATTCGGCACCTGCCAGGTAGGAGATACCCTCCTGTTTTAGGCTGACACCGGGACTGGAAGAGGAGGTCAATACCATCTTTCCGCTTCCGGCACCGCCGTATACCATATTAATAGCTGCTACTTCACTTTCAGCCTGGAGCACCACCATGCCGGTCGTCTCCCACGGCTTTAGTTCGGCAAGAGTTTCCAACACCTCCGACTGGGGAGTAATAGGATAGCCGAAGTATCCGTCCGCACCGCAGCGGATGGCTGCGTGGGCGATGGCTTCGTTTCCTTTCATTAATACAGCTTCTTCTACCATAATAAATCTAATTATTCAATGTGCTGATATGCTAATGTGCTAATTGCTGCGCTATCTGTACTCATACTTTTATGCCGCATGGTAATTGGCACATTAGCACATTATCATATTGGCACATTATTATTCAACTTTTACTTTATAAACCGAGATACATCCATCCGGACAAACAGTAGCGCATGAGCTACATCCGTTGCAGGTATCTTCCAATATCTGGTGGGCATAATTATACCCTTTTACATTCACCTCTTTGGTGAGGGCTATTGCATTGAGCGGACAAGCCACCACACACAGGTTGCAGCCTTTGCAACGTTCGGTGTCTACCACGATTGCTCCTTTGATTTTTGCCATAATTTACGTTCTATTATTTATTGATTGTGCATATCCTTATTGAAGAAGTTCAGAATGTCCATTGCCATCTGGTGGGCTTGCACGGCGGGACTTTCGGGGTTGAGGTCGATGGCATAGCGGTAGTTATTCAACGCTTGTTGCCAGTTGCCCTGCTTGCGGAATGCGTTTCCACGTAGGTAATAGGCTTCGTCCTTCTCCGGGAAATCGGTTTGCAGTATTTCGTCAAGCAGATGAATGGCCTGCTCTGCATTTCCCTGATTGATAAGCTCTTTTATGGTTTTCAGTTGCTCCATATCATTCTGAGTTCCGAATTATCGACCCACAAAGATAGTTTTTATTTAAAGACTTAGGGCAACTTATGTGTGAAAAATGAGAAAATGGGGCGAATGAAAAGCCCGGAACCCTACTTGTTTTCTGTCACAATGTAAGGGCTCCGGGCTGAAATATATAAATATGTGGTTGTCTTACTTTACAAGTTTGCCGTTTATATAGAGATTTTTGAACGTGACGTCTTTCGCACCGTTTATTTGATTTCCATCTTTTGATACATTATTGAAGTGGAAATCTTCTACGCTTATGTTGTAGGCGTGTTCGTCGTCGTCCAGGCCGATGATGAGCACGCCGAACTTGCTCTTCTCGTAAGTCACGTTTTTCAGATGCACATTGCGCACGGTAGGGGTGAAGCCGCGGTTGCATTTCTCGCGGTTTTCATATTGCAGGTTGATGCGCAGCACGGCTTCGCGGCACTGGCCGACGGTGACGTTGCGCACGAATACATTCTCAATCAATCCGCCGCGGCAGGTGCTGGTCTTGATGCGGATGACGCGGTCGAGGTCGGAACTGTCCATGCGGCAGTTCTCTACGAACAGATTGCGGTATCCTCCGGAGATTTCGCTGCCGATGACTACGCCGCCATGACCGTTCTTCATGAAGCAATTGCGCACGATGATATTTTCGCTGGGGATGTTCCAGGTGCGTCCGTCCTGGTTGCGGCCCGATTTGATGGCGATGCAGTCGTCGCCCGTATCGAAAGTGCAGTTCTCTATCAGTACGTTTTTTGCAGGACTCGGGGTCGCAGCCGTCACCGTTGGGGCCGCGATTGAATACGTGCACGCCGCGCACGATGAGGCTCTCGCAGAACAACGGATGGATTACCCAGAACGGTGAGTTCAGCAGGGTGACGTCTTCAATCAAGACCGTGTGACAGGAGTACAGGTTGATAAGTTGCGGGCGCATACCGTCTTCGGGCTTCATGATGCGCTTGTAGATGGGGACGGAGGCTTCGCCATACATCAGCAGACGTTCGCGGCCACCGTTGCGTTGCGCCACCATGCCTTCTTTCCAACCGTATTTGGGGGCACCGCACATCGACCACCAGGTTTCGTTGGAGCCTTGTCCGTCGATGGTTCCTTTTCCCGTGATGGCGATGTTGGTTTCACCGTAGGCGTATATCAGCGGGTGGGCGTTGTAGCAGTCTATCCCTTCCCAGCGGGTGATGACGGCGGGGAAGTAGAGGCTTTGGTCGGTAGAGAATTTAAGTACGGCACCTTCTTCCACGTGGAAGTTCACGTTGCTTTTTAGGGTGATGGGGCCGGTATGGAAAGTTCCTTTGGACACGATGACCGTTCCGCCACCGTCCAGGCTGCACGTCACGATGGCGCGGTTGATGGCCTCATGGCAGGGGGCGTCCTGTGTATCGGGCTTTGCACCGAAGTCTGTAATAAGATAGGTGCGGTTGGGGAAAGAAGTCTTTTTGATTTGCTTTTCGATTGTAGCGCTTTCCTTGAAGGCTTTGTCAAAGTCTATCGGGTTGGCGATGGCCAGGGTTGCCGATAAAAGCAGGGAGAGGAGTCCGAATACTTTTTTCATGTGCTTCCTTTATTGTTTCAAATGGGTTATTAGATGTCGGATACAAAAGTACGGAAAGGATGGCTTTCAGGGGGGATGTTTTTTGATTGAAAAGGTGTAATAATTGATTGATTGAAAAGAAAAATCCGTCCCATGAGATAAATGGAACCGTCTCGTGAGACGAAAAAAAAATCATCCCGTGAGATGAAAAAAATCGTCTCACGGGATGAAATAATTTATCCTATGGGATAAAATAAACGGTTAAAGCGTCTGTGCGGACGTTATTCCTTTACCGGTATCTTATCAATTCTTCGTTGGTGGCGTCCGCCCTCAAACTGCGTGTTGAAGAATTCCGTCATAATCATGTCCGCTTCTTCAGTACTGATATACCGCCCTGGCATCACCAGAACATTTGCATCATTGTGCAGGCGTGCCATGTGGGCAATCTCTGCCGTCCAGCAAAGGGCTGCACGAATACCTTGATGCTTGTTCAGCGTCATGCTGATACCGTTTCCGCTACCGCAAATGGCAATTCCCGGATAGCACTCGCCTGCTTCGACGGCTTGTGCCAACAGATGTGCAAAGTCCGGATAGTCGCAACTTTCGGTGGAGTAAGTACCGAAGCCCTTGTAAGGCCAGCCTTTCACTTCCAGCCAACCGCGAACGTACTCTTTCAATTCAAATCCTGCGTGGTCGGAGCAGAGCCCAATTGTTTTCATAATCATAAGTGTTTGTCGAAATAGAAATAAAACGCAGATTAACGCAAATGTACGCAAAGAATAGATAACATAAATCTGCGATAATCTGTGTTAATCTGCGTTTCGATATATACTTAAAGCATTGCTTTTACCTGCTTATATACATTGTCGGCAGTGAAGCCCAGCTTCTCGTCCAGCACCTTGTAGGGTGCAGAGAAACCGAATGACTCCAGTCCCCAAACCTTACCGCGGGTACCTACCAGACCTTCCAGCGTAACGGGCAGACCGGCTGTTAGGCCGAACACCTTTGCGTTCATCGGAATAACAGTCTCCTGATAGCCCGGAGTCTGGCTGCGGAACAAACCTTCGGAGGGAACAGATACGATGCGTACCTTCACGCCGTCTTTGCGCAGCAATTCGGTGCCGGCCACCAATGTAGCTACTTCCGAGCCGGATGCTACGAGAATAACGTCCGGATTAGCATCGGAGCCTGCCACGATATATGCACCCTTGGCTGCTTGTTCGTAATCGTTTCCTGCAGGCAGGTTGTTGATGTTCTGGCGGGAGAAAATCAAACCGGTCGGAGTAGACATGTTCTCCATCGCAAGTTTCCATGCCACGGTAGTCTCTTCCGCATCTGCCGGACGAAGCACCAACATCGAGTTGTGTCCCTTGTGGTTCTTCATTTTCTCCATAAGGCGGATTTGTGCTTCCTGTTCTACCGGTTCGTGGGTAGGACCGTCTTCGCCTACGCGGAAAGCATCGTGTGTCCAGATGAACTTGATGGGCACTTCCATTAGGGCTGCCATACGTATGGCAGGTTTCATGTAGTCGGAGAATACGAAGAATGTTCCGCAAGCGGGGATGATGCCGCCATGCAGTGACATACCGATGCAACAGCAAGCCATCGTCAGCTCGGATACTCCGGCCTGGAAGAATGCACCGCTGAAATCACCTTTCTTGAAGGCGTGCGTCTTCTTCAGGAAGCCGTCGGTCTTGTCGGAGTTGGAAAGGTCGGCAGAAGCCACTACCATGTTTTCTACCTGTGTGGCAAGAGCGCCCAGTACGGTAGCCGATGCGGCACGGGTGGCAACATTGGCTTTCTGTTCGATGGCAGCCCAGTCCACTTCCGGAGTCTTGCCGGAGAAGAACAGTTCCAGCTTGGCAGCCTTTTCAGGATTAGCCTTTGCCCATGCTGCTTTCACGGCATATTTCTCTGCCATGATTTCTTTCAGCTCGGCTGCACGCTTGGCATACAGTTCGGCTACTTCGGGGAAGATAACAAAGGGGTTGGTGGGGTCGCCATCTAAATTCTTGATGGTATTGACGTAAGCGTCACCACCGAGGGGAGCACCGTGTGTAGCGCAGTTGGCCTCATAGCTGCTTCCGTCTGCCTTGCGGGCACCCTTACCCATAACGGTGTGGCCGATAATAAGCGTCGGGCGTTCGTTTTCAGCCTTGGCCTCTTTGAGCGCGCCACGGATAGCGTCGGGGTCGTTACCGTTTATCGTGATAACTTTCCAGCCCCAAGCCTCGTATTTCTTGCCCGTATCTTCAATTGTCACATCTTTCGTTTCGGTAGAAAGCTGAATATCGTTGGCATCATAGAACATGATGAGGTTATCCAGACCCAATGCTCCTACGATGCGGCCTGTACCCTGGGAGATTTCTTCCTGAATGCCGCCGTCGGAGATATAAGCGTAAATCGTCTCGTTCATCACTTCCTCGAAACGGGCTTTCATGAACTTGGCAGCTATGGCGGCTCCTACGGCAAACGTATGTCCCTGACCGAGCGGCCCGGACGTGTTTTCAATGCCGCGCATGATGTCGCGTTCGGGATGTCCCGGAGTGTGGCTTCCCCATTGACGAAACTCCTTCAGCTCGTCCAACGTGAACTTGCCGGCCAGTGCCAATGTGGAATAAAGCATCGGAGACATATGTCCCGGGTCGAGGAAGAAGCGGTCACGACCTTCCCATGCCGGATTTTCGGGGTCATATACCAGGAATTCCGAGAAGAGTACATTCACAAAGTCGGCACCACCCATAGCACCACCGGGATGTCCGGAATTGGCTTTCTCAACCATAGAGGCAGCGAGGATACGGATGTTGTCCGCTGCACGGTTCATAAGTTTGTTATCGTTCATATCAATTATAATTAAATTTCGAATGCTATATAAACAAGGTCGATTTACTGTCTGTTCATTTTTACAGGGACAAAGATAACTCTTTATGTGCAATTCACCATATAGAAAGAGTGTCTTTTTTCTTACTCCTACAGCCTGCTTCTTGTTTTAAATACAATAAGTCTTGGCGGCTGATTTGCTGCAATCAAAAAGAAAAAGCGCTTTCCGGCAAATTGCGGAAGCGCTTTTTATACTATAAGAAAATTCTTTCTTATTCCAATCTGCGGGCACCGTCACTGATGACTACATCGTAAATCTTCGGGCTTCTGCCGAATTTCTTCTTAAATTCGTCTTTCGCTCTTTCAGTGAACGTGTGGTACAGTTCGTCTTTCACCAGGTTGATAGTACAGCCGCCGAAACCGCCGCCCATTACGCGCGAACCGGTTACACCGCAATCAAAAGCAAGGTCGTTCAGGTAGTCGAGTTCTTCGCAACTTACCTCATACAGCTTGCTCATGCCGTGATGTGTTTCGTACATCTTTAGGCCTACAGTTTCGTAATCACCTTTTTCCAAAGCATCACAGACATCCAGCACGCGTTGGATTTCTTCGATTACATATTCGGCACGCATATAGTCTTCAGCGCTGATGTCTGCTTTCGCTTCTTCCAGCATTGCCATCGTGCAGTCGCGCAGGAACTCTACATGCGGATGCTTCTTCTGGATGGCGGCAACAGCAGCTTCGCAACTTTGGCGGCGCTTGTTGTAGGCCGAAGATGCCAATTCATGCTTCACTACGGAGTCAACCAATACCAGGCGATAGCCTTTCGGGTCGAACGGGAAATATTGATATTCCAATGAACGGCAGTCCAAACGGATAAGGCTACCCTCTTTGCCGAATACGGAAGCAAACTGGTCCATGATACCGCAGTTTACACCGCAGTAGTTATGTTCAGTAGCCTGTCCGACTTTTGCCAGTTCGAATTTATCAATCTTGTTATCTCCGAACAAATCGTTCAGCGCATAGGCATAAGTACTTTCCAATGCAGCCGAAGAAGATATACCGGCACCCAAAGGTACATCACCGGAAAAGGCGGTATTAAAACCTTTTACTTCTACGCCCCGTTTCATCATTTCGCGGCACACACCGAAGATGTATCTGGCCCAACTTGCGCGTGGAGCATCTTCTTCGTTCAAACCAAATTCCACGTAATCCTTCAGGTCGACGGAATAGGCTCTTACCGTGTTTGTACCATTTGGTTTAATCTCTGCAACCATGCCTTTGTCAATTGCTCCGGGAAATACAAAACCACCGTTGTAGTCTGTGTGTTCACCGATAAGGTTGATGCGTCCCGGAGAAGCATACACAGCTCCCGTTGTTCCATCAAAATGCTTGACGAAACGGCTTCTTACGTATTCTATATCCATGATACTTATATTTTAAGGTGAATAAATCTAATTACCTGTATTATCCTTATTTATGCTACGGGAATATTCTTATTGACATTCTTGCTACCTACCAATGCGTAGAAAAGCAAGTAGATAAGAGCCGCTACAATCAGCCAGTAGCTACTCAGATAGCCAATTCCGCCGTTCCAGTCTACAATCGCGTTCTGCAACAAAGGCAGGATACCACCACCGCAGACGAGTATCATGAAGATGCCGGAAGCTTTCTCTGTATATTTGCCCAGACCTTCTACCGCAAGGTTGAATATACCGCCCCACATGATGGAGGTACAAAGCCCGACTAAAACCAGGAGCATGGCACTGATGGGCACGTTGACAAGTCCGAACATGCTTTCTGCGCTATTTCTGAATACCGACATATTAATCATTGTATCGGTCGGAGCAAAGATAGCGGCAATAACCAGAATTAGACCTAGACTGGAAACAGCACCCAACATGGCTTTGGCAGAAACTTTACTACCTACGGATGCACCGATAAGACGGCCCACCAACATCAGCAACCAATAGGTTGCAGTCACCGAACCTGCAATAGCCTCGGCTCCGGCTCCGTCCAGTCCCAATACGTTCAGGTCGGGGTTTTGCAGCCATTTATTCAATACGTTGGGCACACCCACTTCAATACCTACATATACGAAGATACCGATGGCACCGAATATGAAGTGACGGAATGACAAAGGACCGTACTTGGAAGAAACGGCTTCAGTCTTAACTTCGCTCTTTTCCTTTTCAGGTATTTTTGAAACGAAGATAACGATGAAGGCGAATGCAAAAATTGCTAAAGCGACATACATCAAGGGGAAGACGTCGCTAATCTGTGCTGTGGTGATAGAAGGAATTAAGATACCGGTCAAGATGATAACTGAAGTACCTGCCAGTGAGTTGAACGAGCCACCGAGCTGGATAAGCTGGTTACCTTTGTTTCCACCACCGCCGAGGGTGTTCAGCATCGGGTTTACCACCGTGTTGAGCAAACACATGGAGAAACCTGCGATGAATGCTCCCAACAAGTAAACACCGAAACTACCTGCTACGCCTGATATAGTTTGGATGCCGATACCTATAAATCCAATGGTGATAGCAATAAGGGCAGTTTTCTTGTAACCCATCTTTGTCAGCATGTTACCTGCCGGATAGCCCATTACGGCGTATGCGATGAAGTTGGCGAATACGCCCAGTGTTCCCATCCAGTTGGGTACACCGAATTGGAATTTTAAAATGTCACCCATCGGTGATGCTAAATTGGTTACGAACGAAATCATACCAAACAAGAAAATCATCACGATAATGGCAACGATGTTCCCGTTTTGTTTTTGTTGTGTCATGGTTTTGATAATTTATTAGTTTATAATTAGGTTAGTTATCTTTTCACTTTTCTACTCCGAACTTGTAAATGGTTACTTGTTGGTATTCGTCTCCCGGAAGCAGCACTGCCGATGGGAAATGAGGCTTGTTCGGAGTGTCGGGGAAGCATTGGGCTTCAAAGCATATCGCACTTCTTGCCGGGAAAGTAGCTCCGTGGGCACCGGCAAATCCGTTCAGCCAGTTGCCGGTATAGAGTTGCACCCCGTTTTCGGTGGTGTACACTTCCATGGTGCGGCCGCTTTCGGGCTCGGTGCAGGTGGCGGCAAGGGTCAGTTCTCCGCTCTCTGTTTTGTTCAGCACATAGCAGTGGTCATATCCGGCACCGTTCACGAGTTGCTGGAATTTATCGTCGATGCGTTCGCCCACCGTATGCGGAGTACGGAAATCCATAGGAGTTCCTTCCACTTTCAGAATTTCTCCGGTGGGGATGGATACTTCGTCGATAGGCATATAAAAATCGGCATTGATAGTAACTATATTGTTCAGAACGGTAGGAGAGGAGTTGCTGATGCCTGCGAGATTGAAAAATCCGTGATTGGTGAGGTTAACGACGGTGGCCTTGTCGGTAGTTGCCCGGTATTCTATTACCAGAGCGTTTGTTTCATCTTCCAGCCGGTAGGTCATTTCTACTTCCAGATTTCCCGGGAAGCCTTCTTCACCGTCGGCAGAAGTATAATTGAAGATAACGGTCGACGGGTCGGGCTGTACAGCTTCCCATACGCGGGCATGGAAACCGGTGGGGCCGCCATGCAGTGAATTGGGGCCGTTATTGATTGTCAGTTGATGCTCCTCGCCGTATAAAGTGAATTTCCCTTTCGCTACCCGGTTGCCGTAGCGTCCGATGGTTGTACTCAGGAAAGGTTCGGGACTGTTGATTACGTGGTCGATGCTGTCATGCCCTAAAATCACATTGGCATACTTTCCGTTTTTGTCCGGCACCATAATCGACAGGATAGCACACCCGTAATTGGTGACCGCTACTTCCATGCCTTGAGCATTCTTGAGGATATATAAATCTGTTTGCTGATTATTTATATTCTTTTGAAAATCTTTTCTGTCCAAACCGGACAAATTGTTTTCTGTGGGGATAGTGCCTGTCATAAGCATGGTATTAATTAATTTTATTGCAAATAAAGAGAAATTCTTTTGTTCTCCCAAGTAATTCCGAATAAATGTGGCGAACATTTTATGAAAGTTTAGCGTTTAGCAAATGGAATACAAATTGATATTTTTTGTATGTTTGTCCCGTTAATCTGAAAAAGTGTTATATCAATATTGAATTATACTAATAAAACAACGAATGTATCCTTTAAAATTTGAACCCATTTTGAAGCAAACGCTTTGGGGTGGAGACAAGATTATCCCATTCAAGCATTTGGATGAAAGCTTGTCGAATGTAGGTGAAAGCTGGGAAGTATCAGCAGTGGAAGGTAGTGAGTCTGTAGTGGCTAATGGCGCTGACAAAGGACTTACATTGCCGGAAATGGTCAGGAAGTACAAGGAGGACCTCGTAGGCGAAGCCAATTATGCATGTTTTGGCAGCAAATTTCCTCTGTTGATTAAGTTCATTGATGCTAAGTTGGATTTATCCATCCAGGTGCATCCGGGCGATGAGTTGGCAAAGAAACGTCACAACAGTTTCGGCAAGAATGAAATGTGGTATGTGATTGCCGCAGATAAAGGTGCGAAACTGATTTCCGGCTTTGCCGAGCAGATTACTCCGAAGGAATATAAGGAGAGGGTATATAACGGAACATTCGCTGAAGTGCTTCAGACGTGTGCCATTCAGCCGGGTGATGTGTTCTACGTGCCGGCCGGTCGTGTGCACGGTATCGGTGCCGGTGCGTTTGTTGTAGAAATCCAACAGACTTCCGACATTACTTATCGTATTTTCGACTACAATCGTAAGGATAAGGATGGCAAGTCGCGCGAGTTGCATACCAGCCAGGCTATCGATGCCATCAATTTTGCAGATGTGCAGGATGATTTCCGTACGGAATATGAGCATGTGCAGAATGAACCGATCGAGATGGTGGCAAGCCCGTATTTCACGACTTCCATTTATGACATGACGGAGGAAATCACTTGTGATTATTCCGAGTTGGATTCATTCGTAATCTTCATCTGTGTGGAGGGTGCTTGCCGCTTGACGGATGACAACCGGAATGAAATGACGCTGCGTGCCGGTGAAACGGTGTTGTTGCCTGCTGCTACTCAGGAGGCAACTATTGTACCGGAAGGCGGTAGCGTGAAGTTGCTGGAAACTTACTTATAAATTGGCTTTTGCTTAGTTAACTTCATTGCTCGAATGAAGTTAACTAAGTAGGATGTAATAAGTTAACATCGTATAAAAAGGAAGTTAACATCATAGGATGAATGATGTTAACTTCCTTTTTTTTCTTGTTTTTGACGGTTCAATAATAGATAAAACCTAGGCTTATTCCCTACTTGCTCCTTATTTGTCCCCTTACAAGTACTTTTTTTCGGAGTAGGTAAAGAGCAGGTAAGGTGAAGAAACGCTTTTCCTTTATTTGCTTCTTATTTCTTCGGATAATGAAATAGAAGGGGGCATAATTGTTGTTTTCTCCACTCATAGTTACATTGGAATTTTATCGATTGATGTTATGGTAGCTTAATTAAGCATGAAATAAGCATGTGTAATAAAGAAATAACCTTTTCTCTTCTGTATTTTTCGGATATGTGCGTAGTAGTAGCGTATAGGGATAAGAGTGTAACCCCTATATTACATGCGTTATATACATGTTTTTTGAAAAGGGGGGCATGATGTGTCTACGCGTATATCTTATCTAAGTGTAAAAAAGGATTGTGGGAATAGAAAAGTGTTTTTAAACGTTCGTTTAATGGACGCAAAGATAATAGGGAGAAATGACATTACAA